>CAZWQH010000534.1:0-3344 GCA_964635815.1 uncultured Sandaracinaceae bacterium | reverse complement strand
CTCTTGGAGCAAATCGTCGGCTTCATCGATGGCGCCCGCCATACGGTAGCAGTGGGCACGCAGCTCGCGCCGAAACGGCTCTACAAGTGTTCGAAACGCTTCACGGTCTCCATCACGAGCAGGTGCAGTGATCGGCATTTCCGCGATGCCTTTGGTACCGGTGCCCATTCTGTCAACACTCTCAGCCAGACCCGTAGCGTCGATTTGAAGAAAGTCACGACCGTCGCGACGAATTCTGCGCCGGGCTTTCGTCAACACAGAAGAGGCACAAGATCATGAACAATAAGAACGAAAGCAACACGCCGGACGCAAACAAACTTTTGGTCCGCACGTTCGTGGAAGAGGTCAAGAACAAGCGGCGCGTAGAGCGGCTGGGAGAGTTCTTTGCGGCCGACTACAAAGAGCACAACGCGACCGTTGCTTCATTTGGGGGAGGTGTCGCCGGTTACCAGCGCTTCCTGAGTCATCTTTTCGAGGGCTATCCAGACAACGCAGTCACGATCGAACTCATGACAGCAGAGGGGGATTTGGTCTCCTATCGCGCGACAGAATCGGGCACGAATCGGGGCGAGTTCTTGAAGGTGCCACCGACGGGAAAGACCGCAACTTGGACGGAAATCCAGTTCTTCCGCATTGCGAACGGCAAGGTGGTTGAACACTGGGTGGACGTTGATCTGTTCTCGTGGCTAACCCAGCTCGGTGTCATCCCGAAGATGGGATGATCACCCGAATACGCCTCGATACGTCGGAACAACCGAAGCGACCCCAGCCTCCCGAACCAGAACGATGCTAGCGAACCGGTCGCACGTTTCACCAGCTTTTCCTGGCCGAAAGAGGATCGGGTCGCCGAGGTTGACCTGTGCGAGGGTGTTCTCGTCCGACGCTCTCACGGGCGTCTGAACTTCGCCCGGACCCTCATCCAAAAGAAGCTCGAGTCCGTCGGGACTAACGGGTCGCATCCAGCGGTCCCGCCCAACTCCGCCCGACGCAGTTACACCCGGACCACCGCATGTGACGATCCTTCCGTTCGGGCGTCGCGTCGCAGGAAGCGCAATCCATAACGCCGGCTCAAAAGTTCCATCGTCGTATCCGTCGAACAAGTGGGGGCCCAGAAGCCCGGAGCCTGCTGTGATCTCGGTCAGCGAAGCGTCACCTGCGCTCCACGCCAAACTCCCACTCCCACCACCTGTCACGATTCGCGGCGCAAGGTTGGCGTTGCGAAGCGCATCCACGATCGCCGCCCGCCGCTGACGTATGTCGGCCTTCGAGCGCGCTTTTAACGCGCGAAGCAATGCTGAGTAGGCGCCACGTCCGTCGATACGGTCGCGAAGGCCTGCAATCTGAGCGTCATACATCTGGATGCCAGCAAACGAGACCGACGCCGAGGAGGCGATATAGCGCGCGAGGCCCACCACGTCATGAGGCGTTCGTATCGGCGACCGGCGGACACCGAACCACACGCCGGGAAATGCGCTCGATCCATCGACGTCGATACAAATGTCGATATGTCCACCAACGGTGGAAGCCGCCGCGCTTGCGACATCGACATGCGCTCGGTCGTCCGCAGCAACGACGAGGCGCAGCTTCGCGTTTGCGGCGACGGCGTTCTCGAGCGATGCGCGCTCAAGGGTCGGGTACGCCAGCAGCATGTCTGTGTCTCGGCTCGCGCAGATGGCCTGCGCGTTACTGAGCTCCCGAGCATCGTAGGTAAGCAGTCCGCGGAACCCCGGGATTCCGAGTGCCCTCTGGATAAGTGCCGGGACGCGAAGCGATTTGGTCGCGATCCGAATCGGCTTTCCGCGCGACGCCGCGACAAGTCTCGCTGCATTTCGATCGAATGCCTCGACATCACAAACCAGCGCCGGCAACGAAACGGAGCTTAGGGTTCGCTTCCAGTCGGCGTATGTACGCACGACCGCAGCCTGCTTGCGTGGAGGCCCGCGCGTCAATCAACGGCGTCACGTCTTAGATAATTGCCTCACAGAACCAACAAACACGTTGCCTGGCGCGCTTAATAAGGTGCAAATTGCCGCCATGTCGTCTGCTCGCACTTTGCTTGGCCCGAGCTCCGTCTTAGTCTTCGTCGCAATCGCTGTCTCGAGTGCTTCATGCGCCGCGCGGACTCCTTCCACCCCAGGAGATGGAACAGGTACCGACGGCGGTTTGCTCGATGCCCCCCCGTCGCGCGTTGACGCAGCGGACAGTGGCGCCAGCGTCCCGACCGACGGAAGCGCAAGCCCCGATCTGAACGTCCGCGTTTGCAGTAGCGGCGAGACGACGTGCTCAGACGGTGTGCTCCGAGTCTGTCGCTCGGATGGTCGAGCGTTCGACACGTTCGAATTCGATGCCACGCAAGACCTTCGTTGCGAGGCAAACACGTGCCGAGGAGCTTGCTCTCCGACGGTGCTGGGTTCCTCTTACATCGGTTGCGACTACTACCCGACCATGACCGCGAACCCGGTGCACAGCTCGTTCAAGTTCGGCGTAGCGGTTGCGAATGCGCACACTGAGAATGCAACGGTCACCGTCACACGCGGCGACGACGTTGTTTTGACACGCACACTTCCGCCGGGCGCGGTCGAAATGCTCGAGCTCGACTGGGTCAGCGAGCTCAAGGGTCCGGACTGGGGCAGCACCACGATGCCGATTCAGTTCCCCTCGCGCTTGGTCACGCGCGGCGCGTATCGGATTCGCTCGACGCGCCCCATCACCGCGTACCAATACAACCCGATCAAGTACACGCTCGGGAACACATTCCCCGTGGGTTGCCACGCAGTTCGCGAGGTTACGGAGCGCGGAGAAGAATGTTTGAGCGTCTCGAACGATTCGTCGTTGCTCTTCCCCGCGACAGCACTTGGAACGGATTACACCGTCGCAGCATGGCAATCGCAGGCCGGCCAATCGATGATGGCGATTACGGCGACCCAGAACGATACGCGAGTCACAGTCGACTCTCCGGAAGGCGTGCTCGCGATCCCGCTCGAGACCGGCGACGGAATCGACATGAATGGCGATGGCACTGTGATGCTCAATGCCGGTGATGTCCTTCAAGTGCTGAGCCCGATTCCACGTCCGGACGCCGGGCGCCCTTTCGGCGAGATCCCCAACGTGATCGGCTCGGACTTCACGGGCGCTCGCGTCACGGCGAACGCCGCGATTCAGGTCATTGCCGGTAACTCGTGCGCGTTCGTTCCGCAATCGACGACGCGCACATGCGACCACCTCGAAGAGGCCATGCTGCCTCGCCTCGCACTCGGCTCCGAGTACGTCGCGACGACGTTTGGCCCCGCGCAGCCCACAGCGACGGGGGGCTACACACTTCGCGTAATCGGCATCGTGCCTGG
>CAZWQH010000533.1:0-3355 GCA_964635815.1 uncultured Sandaracinaceae bacterium | reverse complement strand
GAGTGGAGCTGCCGCGAGCAGGGCAATTGCTCCCTCGGGTAAAACGTCCGCAACGTGATCCGGGATCCCGAGCGCCGTAGCATTTCCAATGACAAGCCAGCCCACGATGGCCACGGCGAAGCTGATCACTGCGACCCGTTGTCCGCGGGTCCATGCCTCGACCTGGCCACCTTCTTCGACGGGCACAACGCGTGTGAGCTCCGCGTGCGACAACGAGCGCCGCGCGAGGAAAAGCAAGCCGACCAGCAGCAGGAGGCTCGTGGGGACACCGATCGTCATCCACTGAGAGAACGAAAAGCGGATGCTCTCGTGCTGCAGGAGCCGGATCGCAATCAGATTTGGCGGCGTGCCGACCGGCGTTCCGAGCCCTCCAATCGTAGCCGCATACGCAACACAGAGGACCGTCATGCTCGCCGTTCGCTTGTCGCCTTTTGCTGCGTGCGCGAGCGCTATGGGAACGACGATGGCTGCGGTTGCAGTGTTGCTCATCCACATAGAGAGCAGGGTGGTCGCGACGGTCAGCGTGACGAGCACTCGCCAAGCCTGGCCCCGGACCCACGGCGCGTTGGCCAGCGTTCGTGCGATTCGGGCATCCACGCGGTGGACGTGGAGCGCCTCTGCGAGGAGGAATCCACCGATGAAAAGAAAGAGCAGCGGGTCCGCGTATGGGGCGAACGCCACTTTGGGGGTGGTGACGCCGTGGATGATCAACAGCGGAGCTATCAGAAGCGCCGAGAACGCTATGGGAACCGCCTCCGTGATCCAGAGCGTGAACGTGAACATCGCGACCGCTGCGACGCCGCGCTCTTTCTGATCGAGGCCTGGGAGAAACTGCGAGGCGACTAGCAGGGTCGGCGCGAGCACCAGCCCAGCGATGCGCCGGCCTCGGCTTGGTGTCGTGTCGTCAGCAAGCGAGATTGGTTCCGCTTCATTCATCGAGCACCCGGTCTTGCGCCTAGCGCATGCAGGACGGCAACGGTACGTTGCCCGGTCCCGGTGGGCATTTCGTCGCGAAAGGGGCGTAGCGTGGACCGAGCCATCTTAGGGATCGGGGCGGCGGTATCGGTCGCGTTCATGGGCTGGGCCTGGGGGTTCACGGTCGACGACGCATTCATCGTCGCGCGCTACGCAGAACGAATCGCGCGCGGCCATGGGTACACCTACAACGACGGACCTGCAACGGACGGAGTCACTGGGCCCCTCCTGCTTGCATTCGAAGTGGTCGCGGCCGCGTTGCACGTCTCGCCTATAGCGTCTGCAAAGGTCGTCGGGGCAGTCTCGGCGATTACAGCTGCCCTCGTTACGTTGACCGCTCTTCGCACGCGCCCAGGTACACGCGTGGCCGCGCTCGTCGCCGTCGGCGCGGTCATGCTTTCGTTCGACTTCGTTGCGTGGTCCGTGGCAGGGCTCGAGACTGGATTGGCGATGCTAGGTATCGCGCTGCTTTCGAGCGCCGCACTTTCGCCATGCGCGCGCCCTTTTTGGGGCGCGATGGGATTTGGCGTCATCGGTGCTGTTGCGATTCCCTGGCTTCGCCCTGAGCTCGTGCCATGCGCGGGGATTCTTGCGCTAGCGGCAGATACGCGAGGCCGCGGCAGCCGTTGGATACATTGCAGCTCCATAGCGGCGAGTGGGTTTGCTCTATGCATCTGGCGCTCTTGGATGTTCGGAGGAGTGCTTCCTCTTTCGTTCTACGCGAAGCCGGCGGAGGTAACCCATGGCATCGAGTATGTGCTCCTCGGACTCGCAATTCAGGGTGGCGTGGCGAATGCGATCCATGTGTTCGCTTGGAAGCGTATGCGCGGGCATGAGCGCTGGTTGATCGTCGCGTACTTCGTGGCGGTGGTGTCGGTGGCGCTTGCGGGTGGCGACTGGATGCCCGGGTTTCGTCTGCTGGCACCCTCGCTCCCGGTGCTCGCAATGATCTTTGCGGTCGCGATGACGCGGGTTCGGTCTCGCGGCTGGATTGTTCGTCTATTCGTCGTCGTCGCATTCCTTTGGGGACCGACGCTGTCGTTCTTGTCGATGTCGAAGTGGAGCGGTTTTCGTGACGGAGTCACGAGCGCCGAGCGATTCGCGCTTGCGCAGCGGTCCGCGCTGTTCGCGACCCAGGCCGGAGGGTCCATCGCTGCGGTCGACATCGGGCGCCTGGGGATGATGCGTCCCGGACCAATTTTCGATCTGGGAGGTGTAACCGACCCGCGCGTTGCGCGAGCACGAGGAGAACACCTCGCCAAGCGCATTCCCGACGACGTGATCCGCGAGATGAATCCCGAGATTCTCGTTCTAGGCACGTCGCCGCGGAGCGTCGCTGCAATACTCGAACGCGTCGCCGTGCAGGATAAGAACTCGGTGGATTCAGCGCTCATCATTCTGTGCGCGGAAGCGAGGTTTCCGGTCGAGCGGCGGTTAGCGTGCCATCCGTTCGTGCGAGCACGCTACGTCTTCGAGGGCGCGATTCCGTATTCGGATGCGCTCGCCTACGTCGTGCTACGGCGTTAGCGAAGGACGACGCGGAGCCAGTAATCCTGCTGCGTTCCGTTGCGCAGCGTGACGTCTCGATCTGTCACTTGCTGAATGCGCGCGAGGTCTCCTGCTGCGGGCGCTCCTGAAGCTCCGCTTTTCTCGAACGCCAAATACACGTTCACGGCCGCCGGGGTGCGGCCAAGATTGTGACGGAGCGTCACATCGATGTTGCGCGGAAACGCGAGCCACTCGACTCCCGCGCCCGGCCACGGGCTGCTCTCCCAGGAGTCCAGAGAGATGCGAGCCATTGGGGGAGGGTCGTATACGATTGGGGCGCCGCGTGTGGCGCCGTCGGGAAGAGGAATCTGCGCTGGCTCGCAGCTCATCACGGCTCCGACGAGCAAGGCGGTTGTGGCCAGAAAGCGATTCATCGGCCCAATACCTTTGCGGCGTCCATGGCGAAGTAGGTAAGCACGAAGTCAGCGCCTGCGCGACGAATCGATGTGAGGCTCTCAAGCATGGCTGCGCGCTCGTCAATCATGCCGGCGGCCGCAGCGGCTTTGATCATCGCGTACTCCCCGCTCACTTGATACGCCGCGACCGGAATCGTTGTCGCGGCTCGCACGTCGCTCAGAACGTCGAGATACGGCATAGCGGGTTTGACCATCAGCATGTCTGCGCCTTGCTCCACATCGAGCAACGCTTCGCGCAAAGCCTCTCGCCGATTGGCAGGATCCATTTGGTACCCCCGTCGGTCGCCTTCCTCGGGCTTGCTCTGAGCTGCGTCGCGAAAGGGTCCGTAGAACGCGCTTGCGTACTTGACCGCATACGAGAGAATCGCCGTGTCCGTTTGTGCGTTCGCGTCGAACGCTTCGCGGATTGCTCCGAC
>CAZWQH010000532.1:0-3360 GCA_964635815.1 uncultured Sandaracinaceae bacterium | reverse complement strand
ACTACAGCGGCGGAGACCGGTTGAGTGGCCGTATCGATCCGAGCGGCGCTTACACCGATTGGCAGTACTACGTAGACTTCGGCAGCACGCCCATCGTCCGCATCGATCCGCACCTGCCCACAGAAGATCCCGCGCTCTACACGACGACGTACGACGTCGATGTGGACAACGGCAACTTCGATCGGATCTTGCGCATCAATCTGCCGTCCGGCGGCACGGTGCACTTCGACTACGACTCGCGCGGCAATCGCACGGCCGTCCGCTCGGATGACGGCAACGGTGGTTCTCGCACGGTGTGGAGCGCCACCTACGGACCCAATGGGGAGATCCTCACTCAGACGGATCGGTCCGGGACGACGGTAAATCAGTACACGGCGGGGATCACGGAGCCGACGAGGATCACCGATGTGTTCGGGGTGGTGACGGACGCGAGCTACAACTCGCGCGGTCAGCTTGCGAGCATGATCACGCGTTCTCCGTGGGGGAACGAAGTGGCGCGCCTCGCGTACGACAACGCAGACCGGGAGATCCGGTCTGAGTTCAGCGGCGGGACGTTCAGTGCGCCTGTGGTTCAGAACAAGAACTACGAAGGCAACCCGCCCGACATCACCTCGTTTGGCGATGACACGCGCACGTGGATGAACCGCGCCTACACCGGCAGCGGACGCATCGCGTCCTACGCGCATCCCGAGGGCTTCCGCCAGGCGTATCGCTACGATCCGATGGGTCGTCTCATCACAAGCACCGATCAAAGCGGACACGTGACTCGCAACGGGTACAACAACGCGGGCGAACTCATGACCGTCACCGACGAAACGCTCTTGGCGACCACGACGTTCGAGCGAGATGTGGATGGTCGCCCGACCGCCGTGACGGACACCTACGGAGCGCGTGTGGAGACGACCTACCACCCGAGCGGTCGCGCAACGAGCGTGACCGATGCGCGAGACAACACGACCACGTTTGCGTGGACGGCCAACACGAGCTCAGCGACCGATCCGCTTTTGCGCACGACGACGGTGCATACCAACGAGTACGGCGTGCCCGTGCGCTCGGTGTATGCAGACGGATCGGAGACGAGCGTGGAGTACGTGGCGGGTGCGATGGGGATCGAAGACCCAGAAGACTTCCCGGCGAGCATCACGGACGAGATGAATCGGACCCGCCTCTATGGGTACGATGTGCACGGCCAAGAAAGCAGCGCGAGCGATCTCGCGGGCGCAGTCTGGGACTTCAGCGGATGGGAGACGCTGACGGAGACCATCACCAGTCCCACGGGCGTTGTGCTTCGGGTGCAGCGAAACGAAGGCGGCGAGCCCGTCCGCGTTGAGCATCCAGGCGGCGGCATCAGCACGCTGACGTACACAAACGATGGAACGGTCGACCTTGTCACGCTGCCAAGCGGAACGAGCATCAACTACGACTACGACACGCTACGTCGCGAAACCTCTCGCACCGTCAGTACCGGCGAGTCACGCACGACCAGCTACGACCTCATCGGCAGACTGGCGAGCGTGAGCGATGTGGCGGGCCCGAACGCGGGCACCAGCGTCGCGCGCGAGTACGACACGGTGGACCGCTTCGCGGGCCTGGTAACCACGCGCCCGGTCGGGGCGGGGACCGATACCTCGTACGTGCGATACGAGCGGGACAAGCTCGGTCGCATCACGCATGTCGGTGTGAAGCCCTCGAGCACACTTCTCGAGCGCGTCACCACGTACTCTTACGACCTCGCGGGCAATCTCACCACCATCACCGATCCCGAAGGCGGCATCACCACCACGACCTACGACGTGGTCAACCGCCCTCAAACGCGCACGCTCCCCAATGGAGTGGTCACCTCGTGGACCTACGACCTTCGTGATCGAGTCTTGAGCATCGAGCACAAGAAGGGCACGGTTGTTCTCGCGCGTGTGGTGTACGTACGAAACGCATCGGGAGATCCAACGCGCATCACGCGTGAGCACGGCGGGTATACGCTGATCGACTACGAACCAGATCATGCAATTCGGGGACAGGTGCAATTTTGAACCACACCGTCGCCTCAAGCGTCGGTCTCGTTCGAGACGATACTACGCAGAAGCAGCAGGCGAGAACATGTTCGACGATCTGCCTACTGTGCTCGCGTCAGCGAGTGCTTGCACAGCTGACGATGGCGATTGAACGCTGACTCTTCGCCACGGCAACCTGGGCGCCACGAGTCGACAGCTTCAATCCCACCAGAAGTACCAGAACTTTGCGCGGAGCAGTTGTCCTGCGAGTCGGCCAACTGTGTCAGAACCCTGTTCGACGTTGTCGGGGCAGTAGTGATACTGCTGTTCAGCTAACGCGATGGCGTCCGGAGCGGAAGTGGGAGGACGCTCGACTACGAGCTCGAGGACGTCTCCTTTGAGGCACGCGAGCTCCGCGCCGTATCGCTCGTGCCAAGCACGAAGCATCGCGACGTGACGCTCGGGAAGCGGCGACGAGTTGAAGCCGCCAAAAGCCCAGTACGCTGGGACTTCGTAGGAGTTCGTTGTCGGGTGAAATACGAGCGCAAGTTGCTCGAAGGGCGCCTGAGTTCGGAAGTTCATTGGCGTGCTGAGCGCGTTTCTCGGCTTCGCGTCCGGCGGAATCGTGGTGTCGAACATCTCATTCGGTTCGTCATCCGGGTCGACTTCGTCGCCGTACTCCTCCGAGCCTTCCATGCTCCAGGCTTTGGGGTCCGGAGCTATTCTCCGCCCATCGCTGATGAAGCCCTCGACGGTTTCCACATCGAGGCCGCGTAGAGTTTCCTTGGAGAAGTCCCAAGGCGGCCCGGCGATGATGGGCCAGTGTCCCGTTTCGACTGCGAGACGACGCAGTGAGTCCCACATTTCGAATGCCCGTGAGCCTTCGACGACGAGCACGGGCAACGAGTAATCGCCCACGGTACATCGCTGCAGTTCTGACGTGTGCTTCGGGTCGAGCTGGCGAAGCACGCGTGTCAACGCTGTAACGTCGCTCGTCTTTAGCTCCGAAGGTGCACGTGGCTCGAGTTCTTCATCCTCGTCGTCCTCTTCGTCAACGTCGCTGTCCTCGTCGACCGATTCATCAGCGTCACGTTCGATCGCACCGAGCGATGCGAGCTTTGCAATCGCGCCCTCCGGCCATCCAGCTGCGCGCGCCATGGTGAGAAGACCGCTTCCATCCCGACACGGCGCGGCAAAGTCAGCGCTGGCCCGTGAGAATGCGTCAATCACCATCTCTGTTCCCGGCGGTAGTCCGTGTTCACTTTCGCTCGCGGTGTTGGCAAGCGCAGTCAGCATGTTGACCACGCCCCCGATGCCTACGCCCTCGAGCGATTGGTCGTCGCCGTCGCCGAACATACTTTTTCGCATC
>CAZWQH010000531.1:0-3374 GCA_964635815.1 uncultured Sandaracinaceae bacterium | reverse complement strand
AACGCATCTCGCCCTGCATCGCGAGGAGGCACCGGTGGAGGCGCGTTGCTCCCGCACCCGATGATCGCGGAGGAAAGGATGATGGCAGCCGAAACCCAACCCGTGTACTGAAGGAAGAAGGTCATTTTGCGGTAACGCTAACGTAGGCAGCGGCAGAATGTACAGTCTCCAAACTGCTGGAAGGCTTGACTCCAGTTAAGCGCGCGCCCCGAACCGGAGTCACGTTACCATGCGCGCCCCATGCTTCCTGCGTATGAAAAACTCGGCGGCTTCTACTTAGGCCGCGATGCGCGCAGCGGCCCGTTTGTATACGAGGCCAATCACCTCCTGACACACGCGGTGATCGCGGGCATGACGGGTAGCGGGAAAACTGGTCTGGGCGTTTCGTTGATCGAGGAAGCCGCGATCGATGGTATCCCAGTGATCGCGATCGACCCCAAAGGCGATCTCTCCAATCTCGCGCTCGCGTTTCCTCGTCTCGATGCGGCATCGTTTGCTCCCTGGGTCGCTCCAGGAGTGGACCCCGTTCTGGAAGCGGCGCGTTGGACCGAGGGTCTCGCGTCGACTGATCAAGACGCGAGTCGCATCGCGCGATTTCGTGATGCGTGCGAAGTCACGGTGTACACGCCAGGCAGCTCCGCTGGAGTGCCGTTGTCCATCCTCACCGCGATGGACCCGCCATCGCCGGAGGAGCGTTCGGACCGAGAAGCGTTTCAAGCGCGCGTCGTCGGAGTGGTCGCCGGCCTACTCGGTTGGATCGGAATCGAGAGCGACCCTGCGAAGAGTCGCGAGCATGTTCTCTTGAGCAATATCGTCAGCACGGCATGGATGAGCGGCGAGAGCTTGACGCTCGCGCGAATCGTCACGCGCGTGCAGGACCCGAGTTTCAAGACCATTGGCGCGCTCGACCTGGAGTCGTACTACCCGCGAAAGGATCGCTTCGAGCTCGCGGTCTCGCTCAACGGACTGATCGCGAGCCCAGTGTTCGACGCGTGGACTGTCGGTGAACCGCTCGATGTGGCTTCACTGTTTCGAACGGCGACAGGCAAAGCGCGAGTGTCGGTCATCTCGATCGCGCACCTTTCGGATCCGGAACGGATGTTCGTGGTGACCACGCTTCTGCATGCCGTCGTGGCATGGATGAGAAAACAACAGGGCACAACGACGCTTAGAGGCCTCATCTACATGGATGAGATCACCGGGTACTTCCCCCCCGTGGCAAACCCAGTGAGCAAGGCCCCCATGCTCACACTTCTAAAGCAGGCTCGGGCGTACGGCCTTGGCATCGTGCTCGCTACCCAGAACCCGGTCGACATCGATTACAAAGGGCTCGGAAACGCGGGAACGTGGTTCCTGGGACGCCTGCAAACTGAACGCGACAAACAGCGCGTTTTGGACGGGCTCGAGAGCTCGCTCGACGGGAGGGCATCGCGAACCGAGATCGACGCAGTCCTATCGGAATTACCGAAGCGGCATTTCTACGTTCACGACGTTCATGCAAGCGAACCCGTCGTGATTGAGTCGCGCTGGGCGCTCTCGTATTTGCGCGGGCCGCTAACCAAGAAGGAGCTCACGCGACTGACGGCCAAAGCGACCCCGATCTCAAGCGACGAGTTCGAGCCTCCTACATCCTTCGGAGACGAGCCGATCGGCGTGAACTGGCTTCCCGAAAAGCCGGCGCTGCCGATCGGAATCCGCGAGGCTTTTGTTCCCACGACCGAAGTCTCGCCTGCTTATGAAGCTCGTCTCCTGGGAGCAGCGCGCGTTCGCTTCGCAAACAAGAATCTCGAAGTCGACTTCACACGCAACGTCGTCTTTACCGCGGCGTTTCAAGAAGGTGCGATCGACGTTTCTTGGGAGAACGATGGGCGGTGGCTCGCTGTCGCGAAACACGCACTGGAAGCCGATCCGCGCGAGGGAGCGTCCTTTCGCGCGCCGAACACCGATCTCCTGGATCCGACACGCATGCGCTCGTGGGAGAAGGCCTTCGAACAGTGGCTCGAAGGCTTTCAAGGCCTCCCGTTGTTCGAGGTTGAGTCGCTTGGCATTCGATCACGCCCGAACGAGCCCGAGACCGACTTTCGGGACCGTGCTCTCGTGATGCAGCGAGAAGCACGCGACCGCGCAGTCGCGACCCTGCGCGAGAAATGGCAAAGCCGGGCTAACGCGCTCGAAGATCGAATCGCGCGAGCACGAACGTCCTTGGAGCAGAAGCGCGATGCTGCGAACGCCCGCCGGACCGATGCGGCCCTCAGCGTCGGCACCGCGATGCTCGGCGCATTTCTCGGACGGCGCACAATTGCCGGGGCTGCGCGCTCCGCATCGACCGCAGTCCGAGGCGCGACGCGCATGAGCCGCGCAGGAACACCCGTCGCGTCCGAGGAGGAAAGGCTCTCCGATCTCGAGACCGATGCGGCAGAACTCACGCAAGAGTTCGAACTTGAAGCGAACGAAATTATTCAGGCGCACGCACCCGAGAATCTCGTGGTCGCAATCACCATCGTTCGACCGAAGAAAGTCGATGTGCGCGTGGAGTGGTTCGGAATCGGTTGGCTTGCAGGATCGCGTTAGACCGCTCGTAACCCGAACGCTCAGACGCTAGTCGATCCGATATCCCTCGACGACCGTGTCGTATTCCGGCGCGCGCAGCACCCTTCCCGTACCGCTCGCGCGTCCCGCGATCATGTCGAAGATGCAGTCGTAGCGATACTCGTGCACCTCTGCGGCCGGCACGCGCTCTGTGTGCACGATTCGATGGAGGCGCTCCGGAGTTCCGCTGTCGCTCAGGAATACGTACCCCGGATAGTCGTATCCAAGGTTCACAGGCGGACGGTTGGAATCCGTTCCGAACGTCCAGAGCTCGTACCGGTACTGTGTCGGTGTTCCGAACGTCGATGTCATGACCCACGAGCCTGGCGTAGCGGTCGTGAACGGACGCGTGTTGGTCAGGGATTCGAACCCTGCGGGGCCGATAAACGCGGACACGTACCAGCGTCTGGGCCAGTCGCCTCTGCGAGCTTCTGGAATGACACCGATCTCGCGCGGAATCTCCACGCGAATCGAATGTTCGGTCGAGTGAAGGACTCGCGCACCAAACACCATACGAGCGGGATCGGTCTGGTTTTCAGTGCTCTCGAAGAACACGCGCACCATGCTCGGATTGCCGGAGAACGTTCCTCCGACGAGCGTGATGGTGTCACCCGGTTGCCCGTACGGAGGATCGAGTCTGTCGATCAGTCGGTCGACGGAGATCGCGATCCCCGGCTGAGCTCGAGCGTCATCTCCGTGGTTGCGAACCATCACAGAGATCTCCTCGCGCGCTCGCTCGATGTATTCGCCCGGCAGCTTCACGAACTCGGGGAAGTGCCGCTCGC
>CAZWQH010000530.1:0-3377 GCA_964635815.1 uncultured Sandaracinaceae bacterium | reverse complement strand
AGGGGAAGTCTTTCATCTACCGGTGGTCGAGATCTCTCCGCGCGCGCTTGCCACCGCGCTTGCGCACCAGCTCGGCACGGTTGCCAATGTCCGTGGCGTTCCTCGCTGGGTCTTCTCTCTGCTCGCACCTTTTGTGTCGTTTGTTCGATCGATGTTGGAGACGTTCTACCAGTGGGAGCGTGCGTTTCGTATCGACGACACGAAGTTCCAAACCCGGTTTCCTGGCGTTTCGTCTTCGCTCGAAGACATCCTCGCGGATACCGCGGCAAAGCTACGCGAGAGAAGTGCCGCGAGCGCTAGGTCTTCGACTGGCGCGGATCGATCCACGTTGCCTCGAACAGGCACCGCGCATCCCCGAGGCCTCGGCACGAGATGAGGTTCACCTCCACGTCAACCGCACCTGCGGAAAGAAGCGCCTTCTCGGTAAAGCCAAGGACTCCGACGCACAAGACCAGTGGATTCGTACCGTGCTTGTCGAGCTCGAAACGTCCGTGTCCCTGCCCACTTTCCACGATCGTGCATTCGATCGGTCGAAGATGAATACCTGCCAGTCCTGGCAGCGCTGCGATCACGGAGGACGGGGCGTCGTGCGGAACCGCAGCTCCGAATCGGGTTGCGATTTCTCGACCGCAATCGACGACGAGGTGAAGGTCATTCTTTCCGAGATTCGCGTCGATGGCTTCGACGAGCGCTCGGACCGAAGCCGCCGGCACGAAGCTTCCAGGGGTCACTCCGTGTCGGAACGGATCTGCAACCCCGGGGGCGAGTGCGTCCAAGACCGTCGCGAGGTGACGGGCACCGAATCGTTCGGTGACAAAGTCCAGCACGGCGACGACGACGGCTCCCGCAACGGATCGCGTTCCTCGACTGGCGGACATCGAAGCATCGGGCGCGACAGGCCGAACGGAACGGCTCGCTTCGGGTGAGGAGATCCGATGCCGTGTCGCAGCGTCATCCGCGGCGATGTGGGCCGCATCGTTCGTTGCGGGCAGGTCGACGTTCTTGACCGCATCGCGCGCCGTTGCTGCTCCGCTGTCGGTCGGAGCTTGCGCTGGCCGCTCAGGTGCGACGCTGCTGCGCTTCGCTACGGGAACCCTTCGCATCTGCGCGACTTCGCCTGGCGTCTGGGCGGTCCGACGTGCCGGCGGATTGACGAGAGGGACTGCCTCGGAGATTAGCCTATCGCCAGGAGAGCGTGGGAGCGGACCTACCGCGAGTGGCGAAGGCGATTCTGCAGGAGGCGGACGGCTCGGCTGAGGAGCCGGCGGGCGTCGAGAGGGGCGCTCGATTTCAGTCTGCCCGAGCGAAGCTACGGCGGGAGGATCGAGCCGCGCGGGCATCGGCGGTCGCATACTGCCGGGCACCGCTGGAGGAGCCGAAACTCCGGGTTTAGGGCTCGGACGAATGGCGATTGGGATCGGTCGGCGCGACGGCGATCCACCGAGCGGCCCGTCCATCTTCTTCGTTGTGCGCCGAATAAGGTCGCGCGCGCGGATCTTCACGAGGTCCATCGTGAACGTGTCGCTCGTTTCACGAATGTCCGTCGGTGGAACATGGCGGCCGCCGAATGGGACGAGGGCCTCGGCAAACTCCGCTGCGGATTGAAACCGCTTGTCGGGGTCACGCGCGAGTGCGCGACGGATTTCTTCTTCGAGCTTTTTGGGTACGTCAGCTCGATATACCGACAGAGGAGGGGGCTCTTCGTGAAGGACCTGTTTCGCGATTTCCGCGAGCGCGATTCCGTCGAAAGGACGGCGATTCGCGAGCATCTCGTAGAGGACGACTCCCATCGAGTAGATGTCCGCGCGGGAATCGCGTGGGTCGTTCGAGCGCATTCGCTCAGGCGCCGCGTATGCCGGGGTGCCGACGAGAACGCGCTCCGGAGTGAGCGAGCGCCCATCGGTGCGTTCGGCGCGCAAGAGTGCTGCGAAGCCGAAGTCGCAGATCTTCACGAAATCGAGGTCTCCGAATCGCGCGATGAGCATCAGATTCGCCGGCTTCACGTCGCGGTGGACGATCTGCCGTGCATGCGCACCGGCTAGGCCCGCCAGCGCGTGCGTGGTGATCGCGCAGGCGCGCGCGATCGCGAACTGTCCGTCGCGGGCGATTGCCTGGGCCAGCGATCGACCGCGGAGGTACTCCATGACCATGAACGGAGCTTCGCCTTCGGTCCCGAAGTCGATGACGTCGATGATGTTTGGGTGTCCGATTGCGGCGGCGGCCCGCGCTTCGCGCTGAAATCGCTCTACCGCGGAGGTGTTCTTCACCACGGTAGGGTGAAGCAGCTTCACCGCGACGAACCGCCTCAGAATCGGGTCGGCCGCCTTGTAGACCGCGCCCATGCCGCCATCTCCGAGCAGGCGGACGAGCTGATAGCGCCCACCGATCGTCGTCCCGACAAGGCTCGGATCCCCGCCGGTAGGCTGCCCCGTTGTGGGACATCGAGTGACCGATCGGGGGTGTCGTTCACCGCAGTGCGGGCACTTGCGGTCGTTGTCTGGCTTGGCGTCGCCGGCCATCGGAAAGCCGACCGTACCATAACGGCTGTGAAATTCGCGGGTCCAATATCAACTTGCAGTGACACATGGGGTGTTTCGACCCTGGCATCTGCGCTGGGCGTTGTTACTCTCCGCCCAGTTGTGTTGCGCGTACGGTCGTTTGGGTGGTTTGCACTTGCTGGCGTGGCTTACGCGGCCGTGGCGGAGTTACTCGCCAAGGACGTGAGGTCAACCCTTGCGGGCGCGAGCAACGAGAACCGTCTGAGCACGGTCGGGCTGGCAGTGACTTTCCTAGGAGTTGTTGCGGCTCTGCTCCTCTCACGAGGTGAGCCGCGTCTGGACGTGAACGAAGAAGGACTCGCCGACGCTCAGCGTCGCCGGTGGATGCGGTCGACGCTAAGCGCGATGACGCTGCCGTCTATGGCAGTCGCGACGGTTTTGGGTTGGTCCCTGCCGCCTCGCGCGATGGGTGCGGAAATAACCGGACTCGTCGGCAGCCTGTTGTTCGCGACCGCGGCGCTTTTCTCCCAGCGGATTTTCCTATCCCGCAAGATGGCGGCTTCCGCGCTCGTCCTGCTTCTCGCGTTCGTACACGCGATTGCGCTGTTGGCTCAAGCTCCTGCGTTCACGTTTTCCGGGTGGGCGATCGTGGTCTCCGAGAGGGCCTCGCTCTTTCCTATCGCGGCAGCCTTCCTGGTCGCAGTATCGGTCGCTATCGACGCGGGCGCTGCGCGGTTTCGATGGGCGCGCACTCCGAAGGATGCGGACGACGCGACCGTGGCGCTCTTGTTTGCGACGCCCGCAACGCTCCTTGCCGGCGCCTGCGGTACCCTCGCGCTCGTCGCCCCTCTCGTTGCGTGCGGTTGGCCCGCGGAACCG
>CAZWQH010000529.1:0-3377 GCA_964635815.1 uncultured Sandaracinaceae bacterium | reverse complement strand
GTCTTTGGAAAGACCAACAACACAGTCCTTTCGTCTTTGGAAAGACCAACAACACAGTCCTTTCGTCTTTGGAAAGACCAACAACACAGTCCTTTCGTCTTTGGAAAGACCAACAACACAGTCCTTTCGTCTTTGGAAAGACCAACAACACGGTCCTTTCGTCAGAACTCGAAACCCAGCCGGGGGATCGGAAGCACTCGATATTCGTAGCTTCGCTGGACACGATCGAACTCGACGCGCGTGAGCGTTTGCTCCTCCGCCACCGCCGCAGTCGCGCCGTAACCGAGCGGACCGTCCGCGATGAGTGCGTCTTCAATCACGAGACGCGCTGGTGTAATACGAGCGACCCCGATAGCACGGGCGCGTGAAACCCGCGTTTTGGAGAGCCTCAGAACAGAGTGTTCACTGACGCTGACGCCAATGCCGTCAAAGCCTGGACACTCCGCACCGCAACCGAGAGGCGAGATGTCATCGATGTCGAGGTCCGTGAAGCTCGCGGAGCCGCCGCCCATCAACACCGCCACACCGTGCGTATCGCGGACGCGCACGCGGGACCCTGTCGTCGTGACGCCGGATAGGATCATGCCGCCTCCCTGGGGATACCTTGGATTAGGTCGCACACCGGAGATATCAACGTCGTCGAGCTCCATGAACGCCTCCGCCAAGCCGGCCAGCGCTACGGAGGTGCAGTTCACGAGGCGCGCGCGCTGCAGCTGCAGTCGCGCTCCCCGATTTGCAATCACACACCATTCGGCCCCCTCGACGCTGCGTGCATCCGTGGCGATCTCTAGATCGGACACCACCCCGTTCGAACCCTTGTCGACAAGTAGACTCCGACTGCCGTGCTCGATGAAAGCACGCGCGAGCCGCAGCTGCGCGCCACTTGCGATCAAGATGGATTGCCCGCGTCCAAGACTCGTCAGCCGCGATGCCGACAGGTCTTCGATATCGACGACCGCGCCAGTTTCGATCGAGCTCACGTGCGAGTTTGCGACGCCGCGCATTGTGATCCGCCTCAACGTCGCCGTGGATTCTCGACCGACCGAAACGCCGAAGCCGGTATTGCCATCTGCCCCAGCGAGGACGACGCCGTCCACAACCACATCGCTCGCGCTCAACACAGCGCCTTCGAGCGCCAGCATTCCCACGGTATCAACGTCACCTATGTAGGCACGTTCTACGTCAAGGCGCCCAGCGGAACTGCCTCTGCCTTCGACCCGAATGCCAGCGCCAAGCGAATCGCGATGACCGGCCTCGTCATCCATGTGATGCACGAATAGGTCGCGCACCATCGCCGTCGTGCCTAGGACATACAGCGCGGCTCGACTGCCATTCGTGATAGCTACGCGTTCGCCCTCGAAGGTCGCGCCCACCTCGACATAGATTCCATACCCAACACTGCGGTCCGCGAATCGACGGACGCGATTCACGACAAGATTGCTCGCGGTCACCGTCGTGCCGACGGAGGCCATGACGATTCCTACTCCGGCCACGCCGTCCACGACGACCCGCTCAAGGAGCGCAGTGGTGCGCGACAAGAGCTCGATACCAGCCCCATCGCCCACCATATCGATGACAAGGACATCGCGGATCGTCAGATTGTCCGCGCCGTCCGCGCTGATACCCCCGCCCGTGGCTCCTCGTACGATGACACCTTCGATTACGGCATCGGAGGACGCCGTTGTGATGGTGATGCCCCTCCCGTTCCTGGGTGTGATGGTGACGTTTCGAAGGGCTGACGCTGCGCCCGTAAGTTGAACGACTCCGCGAGGACCTGCCGGACCGTTCGAGGCGAGCGTGACGTCACGAGCGCATGCTCCGATTACGGAAACGTTGGCCGGGAGTTGCACGGACTCCGCGTAGCGCCCACTCGCAACCAGAACAGCGCCGCCGGTAGAACCGAGGTCGGCGATTGCCGCGTTGATCGTTCCAATCGGGCTCGACGCAGAGGTTCCATTTCCGGTTCCGCTAACCCTCACATAGCGAACGCTCACATCAGGCGGAGGCGTCGGCCACTCGGTGCATTCAGCTCCAATACGCTGACATTCCGTCTCGGCAGCGTGGCGAACTTCGCCGGAGGGACAGGCCTCCGTTGGATCGAGCGACCAACAGATGCGCGTGCCATCTACATCGGAGCTCGCTCGTCCTCTGCAGTCAGGGGAGACGATGGGCGTCGGAGGGAGCGGTGGGCGAGGAGGCTCGGGCCAGGCGCCAACATCCGCGCCACCGGCATCGGGCGAGGTACCCGGGCTGCTTGCACAGGCGCCCGCGACCAGCGCGACCATCCCAATTGCGCACGCAGTTCTACGCGGTCGAAAGCTCATCGAGTTCGTCACATCCGCTCTATGCGAGCACCGCTAGGAGCGGCACCCGAACGAGTCCGCGCCGGCGACACAAACCGGTACTCGACACGTCCCGCGCTCTCCCGAACGGCAGCATACGAGAGATCGCGCGCACTCCCCGTCTGCGCTGCAGATACCGTCCACTGGGACACCTTCAGAGCAGTCGAGGCTCGGTACGCAGCCGCGCCCCTCGACCCAAATGGAGTCTGCGGAACACGTACAAGCATCAGCAACACACTCGAGTGACGACGCCTGCCCGCAGTTGCCGGGAGCGCAGGTGGAACCCCACGAACCACGCGTTGAGCTGCACATCAAACGATTGCGATCCGCGACCCTGGCGCATGCGGTGTTCTCCACGCAGCCACTCTCGGTAAGGGTGCTCCACTGTCCGCAATCGCAAACCGGTGCCGTAATCAGGCCGCAGCTGGCCGGACACGGCTGCCCACACGCGCATGCGGGATTCGGCGCGCAGCCGGGCCCGCCCGGAACCAACCACGTTCCACCGGTCGCGATACAGGTGCTCTCGCGACCGCATTCCGATGGGTCCGCCTCGCAGCCACGCTCGGCCACGAAGTTGCGGCCCGGGCCACAATCGCATCCGGGAGAGAATCCTCGGTCGTTCAAGCGGCGACCACATTGGATCGTCGAGCCGGGTTCGCTCTTCCATTTCCCGCCGGAGTCGCGGCACAGCTGAGGATCGCAGTGCGCCATCGCGGATTCGCACTGCTCGAGCGTCGTGAATGCACCGCAGTCCGTTCCGACGCAGCCGCACGCGCTTTGGCAGGCGGTTCCATTCCAGAACATGCTGATTGCGCAGTCCGGCACGCCCCCTCGGCAGGCAACAGCTCGCGCACTCATCGGTGCGCATGATCGTAAAGATCCATCGACGGTGACCGCGCGATCGGACGGCATCGACGAGTCGCGAGCAACGGCGCCATCCGACGGAGGTAGGCTTCCGGCATCGGCAAGCGATGTGTCCCTGGGAGCGGCCGCATCCCTAAGCGAGTGGTCGTGAGACGCACCACATGCGCCGAG
>CAZWQH010000528.1:0-3399 GCA_964635815.1 uncultured Sandaracinaceae bacterium | reverse complement strand
CCCAGCTCGTTTCCCGGTTCCGCGAGCGCTTTGGAGATGACATCGCTGTTCTTCACAGCGGATTGACGAACCGCGAGCGGGAGCAGTTCTGGCGAGACGTGTGGAGCGGTCGAGTTCGATTGGTGATCGGAGCTCGTTCTGCGATCTTTGCGCCCGTTCACGACCTGGGAATTGTCGTCGTCGACGAAGAGCACGACCCGTCATTCAAGCAGGAAGATGGCTTTCGTTACAACGCGCGAGACCTCGCGCTCCTGCGCGCGCAACGTGCGCACGCCACGGTGGTGCTTGGCAGTGCGACGCCCTCCGTCGAAACGCGAACGCTCGCCGCAAAGGGGCGCGTCGTTCGCCTCGTACTCTCGGAGCGGGCGACTTCGATGCCGCTTCCAACTGTAGAGATCGTGGATCTACGGCGTCAAAGGCGAGGACCCACCGGCCATCCACTCTTCTCCGGCTCGCTGCATCGTGCACTTGGCAACTGCCTCCACGAGCAGCAACAAGCCATCTTCTTTCTCAACCGACGCGGATTTGCTCCGTCCATTCACTGCGAGTCGTGCGGGTACGTAGTGGGCTGTCCTTCCTGCAGCGTCGCGCTTACCGAACACAGGTCAGCATCTAGATGGAAATGCCACTACTGCGACTACGAGATCTCGGCGCGACTCGACTGTCCCATGTGTGGATCCGCCGAGCTAAAGGCGGTAGGGATGGGAACCGAGCAACTCGTCGAGATCATCCGCGGCGCGTATCCCGAAGCACGCGTGACGCGTCTTGATCGCGACACCGGCGCAGGCGGAAAAAGCGAGCGTGTGCTCGACGCATTCCGGAATCGCGAATTCGATGTGCTCGTCGGCACACAGATGGTGACCAAAGGGCATGACCTACCCAACGTGACGCTCGTCGGCGTCATGCTCGCGGACCATTCACTTGCGTTCCCGGATTTTCGCGCGTCGGAGCGAACGTTTCAGCTTCTCGCTCAGGTCGCGGGGCGAGCCGGTCGCGGAACGGATGCGGGGCGAGTCATTTTCCAAACGTTCCAGCCCGAGCACCACGCGGTCAAGCTCGCCGCGAAACACGACTACGAGTCGTTCTACGAGTCGGAGCTTCGCGCTCGTCGCGAGCTCGCGTACCCGCCGTTCACGCGCTTGGCAGCGGTACGCGTCGATGCAGAAGCCGAAAACACTGGGGAGCATTTTATCGACAAGCTTGCACGCGTGGCGCGTCACCACCCATACGCGCGAAGCAACCGGGTGGAAGTGGTTGGCCCCGCACCGGCGCCGATCGCGAAGCTGAGGACGCGCTATCGCTTCCGCTTCTTCTTGCGTGCCGCGGACAGAAAAGAGTTACGCGCGGTGGTTCATTCGGTTCTAAGTGCCATCGACGAACCGCACGCAGGAACGCGAGCGCACGTCGATATAGATCCGATTTCGATGCTTTAAGGTTCTGCCGGCGTCTGGCTACGCCGAGCCTGGGCGGCTATCCTTCGCGCCGCTCGGAGCTTCCATGGCCCACACGACAGTTGATCTGACCAGCGACGATTTCGACGAAACCGTCGCGGCAAACGAAACCGTGTTGGTGGACTTCTGGGCAAGTTGGTGCGGTCCGTGTGTCCGGTTCGCGCCGGTCTACGCAGAGGTCGCGCAGGCGTATCCCGACGTCATCTTCGCGAAAGTGAACACCGAAGAACAAGAGGCGCTTTCGAGTCGTTTCAACATCAGCTCGATCCCAACGCTGATTGCGTTCCGGCACGGTCACGCGATTGCTCGGCAGGTCGGGGCAGTTCCGAAGGCAGCGCTCGAGAGTCTCGCAAACAGTGTCACCAAAGTTGGGCCGGACGAGGCACTGCTCCGTGCCGACGCGCGCAAAGCCACCGAGGACGGAACGCCGCCCGTAGGGTTACCTCCAGGGGTAACGTGGCATGCGGAGGATCAGGAGTGGGCACTGCCACCGGCGAAGGGTGCGGAAGGCACCTGGCTGTATTGGCGCGCGGATGGCACGAAAGTCGCCGAATGCGCCTGGAAGAACGGCGTGGTGCATGGACATTTTCGTCGGTTCCACGAGACCGGCGAAGTGAGCCAGGAAGGCAGCTACCACGAGGGGACCTTTGACGGCGTTCGTCGTTTCTTCGCATGCGATGGATTCAGCACGGAGCAGTTTGGCAGCGGTGACACGCATCTTTCTGTGAAGAAGATCGAGATTCTCTACGAGGCCGGACGCGTTGTGCGGACGACGTACTTCGACGGCCAAGGGCGGCTGGTTCTGCCGCAATCAGGTGACCTCTACCCTGAACGGCCAGCGGGAGTTTCGGAGAAGGCAACGTACGTGGAGTCGCTTGGTCGCTGGGTTCGGGCCGCGCTCGACCAAGACGGAGCTCGCGACGGCGTCGTTCGCGAATGGACCGCCGACGGCGTCTACATCGGAGAGTCGCACTACGTGCACGGTGTCCACCAGGGCCCGCGCGCGATGTACGTGAAAGATGGGATGCGCGATGCGCGTGCGGTGTTTGTAGAAGGTTCCTATGAGAAGGACTCACCCGTCGGTACCTGGGTGATTTTGGACGAGAAGCGAGAGCCGATAGGGAGCCTGGATCTCGGGATACGGCGCACCAACGCGGACCTCGCAATGAGCGGCGTATTCGACAACGAGCCTCGAAACGCGAACGCGTGGTGGGAGCACGCGAACGAGTCGCTCGGAAAGCGTCACATGATCGACGCTGTCTTGGGCCTTGCGCGTGCCGTGGCCACGGCCCGAGACGTCGAGGGTCTACAGCAGTTTCTCACCCGGGTTGCGCTTGTTCGCACCGAGGGCAGCTCGCTCGAGATTGCAACGGTAGCGCGTCAACGCGCCGAAGAATCACCCGTGGATCTGGCAGCCGCGATGCTGATCGGAGGCGATGCCGCCGAGCTCCTTCGTTCAATCGCGATCTTTCTCGATCGACACGGACGACCGAGGGCCGCGCTCGACTACATCAGCGCCGCAATGATCCTGGCGCCTCATCGCGCCGAGTACCATTTCAACCGCACGCTGATCCTCGCCGCGCTCGGTCTGAGCGAGCAGGCCGCAGAAGACGCAAAACGCCTTGCC
This sequence comes from uncultured Sandaracinaceae bacterium, assembly GCA_964635815.1. Lineage (GTDB taxonomy): Bacteria > Myxococcota_A > Polyangia > Polyangiales > JADJQN01 > CAZWQH01. The sequence continues at coordinate 321 of CAZWQH010000528.1, read as the reverse complement.
GCACATCAACAGGATCAGAGCGAATTCCTCTCGCGATACGTGCGAGCCGTGTTCCGACCGTTCGCGTTCGTTCCAGACGCCGAACCGCTGGAACCCATGTCGGGATCGGAACCTGCTCTCACGAACCCGATCCGGAGCGCACACGATGTGAACGTGGTCCTGCAGAAGTACGCGACGCGTTTGACGCTTGCGCGCAAGCAGGTCCTGCGGACTGTCCGTGAGGACCCGCGGCTCGAGTGGATCCCACCGGATTTATCGATGATGCTTCCGAACGGATTGGTCACCCTCGAACGCAATGTCGAAGAAGTCGAAGACGACGAC
>CAZWQH010000527.1:0-3407 GCA_964635815.1 uncultured Sandaracinaceae bacterium | reverse complement strand
AGGACATGGCTCGACTGGACCCCACTCGTAGCAGCCATCCGCGTTACGGTCGCCACACACTGTGCGACCACCGGACATGCACGCAACGGAGCCCACCTCGCATTCGCTGGCACACGTCGTCCGGCACTGTCCGGCGCTGCACATCGTGCCACTCGCACACGCTGCGGCGGTGCCCCAATCCGTGCAGGCGTCAGAGTCGTAGTTTCCGCACGTTGCGAATCCTCCGGGACCAAAGCACCTCTTCTCGCCCTGGGTGCATTCATCCGTACAGCGCTCCGCGCACGCACCGTTGGAGCAGACACGACCCTCGCTGCATGGCTCAGGCATTCCATATTCGACGCAACCAGTCGCTCGGTTCTCGACACAACGAAGCACCGAACCGGCCTCGCATTTGAGCGCGCCGAGCTCACACCACTCGCCGCACCGAAATTGCGTCAGTTGAACATCAGCGGTCACCGTTTGGTGCGCGACGACTTGAACTTGCACGGTTCCCGATGCGACCCGAGTCGCGCCTCGCTCGCCGAGCACTCGAACTGTCGTTGGCCCATCGGACCAGGCCGCAGGAACGCGCAGCGTAATCTCGCTCTGAAAAGCGGAGGTACGAACGACGCTCCGGAGCTCGTAGCGCAAACTTTCCACTACCACGCCAGCTTGGGCGGTGATCCGAAGCCGGATCTCGGTTGGTGCCGAGCCTTGGCAGTTCGTCGTCCCGAGGACGAAAAAGCAAAGCATCGCTCGCGAAAACGCCCGCATGTATCCGCGAGGCTAACACGGGGAACCCCCGAGTCGGGTACCCCCCCGATTGCCTCGGTTTGAGCCAGGGTTTGAGCAGTGGTTGACGCTGCGGCGAACACCAACGACCATTCGGATCCGCGCGCGTATTTGCATTGTCCCGACGGTGAGCCGCACGGGACTAATGAGAACTCGCACGCTTCAAATGGCGTCTCGTTCACCACCTCATCGCAATGTGAAGCACCCCTTGATGGACGCTCCCTCCGGCGAGATCACCATCGCGGACAGGACCATTCCGGAGGATACGACCGTCAACGTGGCCGAAGGCAGGCATGCGGAGCTGCGGAGCTTGACGATCGAGCATGGGCGAACGAACTCACTCGAAGCGCGCCCGCCGCATCCTTGTTCTACGTGCGGCGTTGATGTGGGGAGCAGTCCCTTTTGCCCCCAAGACGGGACGCTCGTGGCGGGCCCGTTCTCGTTCGGCGAACGCTACACGATCGAGCAGCTGCTCGGCAGCGGGGGTGCTGCGCTCGTTTTCGCAGGGACTCACCGCGCGCTGCGAAAGCCAGTCGCGATCAAGATTCCAAAACCCCATCTCGCTACCAACCCCAACCAGGTCGAGAGGTTTCTGCGCGAAGCACGTCTGGCGAGTCGGTTGAAGCACGAGAACATCATCAACGTCGTCGACTTCGGAACGAACGAAGCGTTCGGCCTCCCGATGCTCGTCATGGAGCGAGTACGAGGCGGGACCGTCGCATCGCTCATGAAGGCGCAGCGTCTAGTCCCCTGGAAACGCGTGAGCGGCATTCTGGTGCAAGTCGCGCGGGCCTTGGTGGTAGCGCACGACGCGGGAATCGTGCACCGCGATCTCACACCTCGAAACATCATGCTCGAGCACGCATCCGGACGCGAAGACCAAGTTCGTCTTTGTGATTTTGGCTTGTCGAAGTTTCTGGATGATGACGCTCGTCTCACCATGACAGGGCAGGTCCTGGGAACGCCCGCGTATATGGCGCCCGAGCAGATCGAGGGAGATCAACCGCTCGACGCAAAGCTCGACCTCTACGCACTCGGAGTCATCGCGTATGAAATGCTTACGGGGCGCCTGCCGTATCGCGGGACGACCTCGGCAGCCATCATCGCGAGCAAGCTCCGCGACACGCCGAAGCCGCCCAAAACCGTTGCCCCCGGAGCCGATATCCCGGACGAGTTGAACGCGCTGATCGTTCGGTGCCTATCGACAGAACCTTCTTCCCGTCCGTCTGCACGAGATGTCGAGGCCACCCTGTCGCACACGCTCTCAAGCAAAGTGAGCACGCAGCGCGGCAAGACGGTCGACATCATCGGGAAGCAGATCGGCAGCTACGAGATCAAGGAGCGCGTAGGTAGCGGTGGGGCCGGGGCGGTCTATCGCGCTGTCCACCCAATGCTCGGCACCGAAGTGGCCATCAAAGTTCTTCTGCCCGAAGCCGCCGTGCACGGCGAGCTGGTGGACCGGTTCATCCAGGAAGCGCGCGCGTCTTCTGCGCTCGCAAGTCCGCATATCGTCCGCTATCACGACTTCGGACAGCTCGAGGATGGCCGCCCATACGCGGTTATGGAGTTCTGCCATGGGGAGACCCTGACGAGCCGCCTGGCGCGCTTAGGGCCGTTGCCTGTCGCAGCCGTCACCAAGATCTGCTCACAGATCGCGAGCGCGCTCTCCGAAGCCCATGAGGCAGGAATCGTTCATCGTGATCTAAAACTCGACAACGTGCTCCTCGCGACAGACGGAATGGACAGTCCGGAAATCGTGAAAGTACTCGACTTCGGAATCGCCAAGGTTCGGTCTAGCATCACGAAGGCCCGCACGACCCAGTTGGGACATTTCATGGGCACGCCCGCGTACGCTGCGCCCGAGCAGTTGATCGGCGGCAATGTCGGTCCGGCGGCAGATATCTATGCCCTTGGTGTCACCTTGTTCGAGCTCCTGGCAGGACACCTCCCCTTCGATGGTGAGGTTGAAGAGATCGCACGCGCGAAGCTCTCGACCGATGCGCCGCGCGCGTCGTCGTTCCGACCAGACCTCCCGGCTGCGATCGACAGAGACATCGCGGTGATGCTCTCTCGCGAACCGGCCCAGAGATTCCAAAGCATGAAGCAAGTTCTCGAGCGATGCGCCGAATGGAAGTTGGAAGCGATGAGTTCGGACGAAACATACGCGTCGCTCGGGCCAGCGGGTGCGCGTTCCAGCCCTGCCTTCAGTACCCCGCAGGGACAGCCACGCGCATCGATCGAACTCGACCCGACTTTGCAAGTCGCATCGGCGGCCGACGATGCTGCAGACACCTATCTCGACAGCAACCTCGCCGTGCGGATGGACGAAGCTACGCCGCGCGTGAAGCTCGTCTCGTCGCCCGGGCCATCACGGAGCAGGATATTCGTGTTCATCGTGGCGGCAGTGATATCCGTCGTGTGTATTGTCGTCGCGCTCGCCGTTCGAAGCATGCGTGACGTCACGCCTTCGCCACCGCTCAACGTCGCAAACAGCGTTACGCCTTCGACACCGAAGGAGCCGGTGCGCGCGCCCCCGGCGATTTCAGAAACCCAGAGTGCGCCCGTTGAAGTCCAGCGAGCTGAGCCATCACCGTTGATTGAACCGAACGCACCGCCGCCGCCATTGATTGAGGAGC
>CAZWQH010000526.1:0-3416 GCA_964635815.1 uncultured Sandaracinaceae bacterium | reverse complement strand
AGAATCGAGCTCGCTGCTTCTGCTCTTGCGCTTGATCGATCGGAGGCGGCGGTTCGGAAAATCCGATCCGCGCGTAGAGCGCGCCAATATCCTTCGTGTAGTCTTCGAACCTCAGCAATAGGTCGATCATGCTCGACCCTTCCGGACTCTGGACGTATCGGTACTGAGGCAAACAGTGGTAGCGGACGTCCGTGTGATCTCTGTCGGGTAGGAACTCGTTGATGTCGAGCTCCTGGAGATGTGCGACGAAATCGCGAAACGTCGGCCACGCCAAAACTCGCCCGCAGAGGAGCTGCTGCATGCGCGGTCGGTCGTTCCAGAAATGGTAGAGCGACAAACACCGAAAGTATGGGTCCCGAACGATCGCGAACTTCACCAATCGCTCGTAGTCCGCCGCAGAGATAAAGCCTAGACGCACTGTTTCTTCCGCAGTGAGGTGCTGCAACGTGTAGGTACCTCGTTGATCCGCATACCTGCCGAATAACTTCTTCAGGTCGGGGTGCGGCCACACACCACCGAGGCGCATCGCGTCTTCGAGATGCGTTCCACCGGTCCGAGGTATGTGGATGAATAGTGCTCGGTGCGCTTCGAGTATAGGCATCGGTCAAGCGGGATTAAAACATAGGTCTCGCCGGGTGGGCGAGAAAGTTCCGGCTCACCCGTCGGCGCTCACGTTCACCGCTTCAGCAACTTGACCGCGTGCGTCCATTGGTTGCGAAGAGGTTCAGGAATGCCCAATAGGGTGCACAGCGGTTCAATCGCGCGTGCCGCCAGACTGGGGCGACCTTACCGAGGAAGTACTCGACGAGCTTCTACGCGGGGTACGAGGCGCGTCAACTGTGCCTGTTCAGAACCCGCAATGACTCCCGTGCCCCATCCAGGGCTATGAGTGGCGCCTCAAAGCACCCACAAGTCGTGGGCAAACAAGTAGACCATTAGCCCTTGAACGACGGCGCTTGCACTGATCGCGGCGACGCCGAACGACGGCGATCGAGACGAGAGGACAGCCAGAGGAAGAAACAGCGCGAAGCACGTCGCGACGAGTGAACCGGGGCGAGAAACATCCAGGCTCCACATGGCAACGGCGAGCAGGCTTCCCCAGACAGCGAGCGCGTACCACCCACGACGCATCCACAGCAGGACCGCGCAGGCAAGGAACGGTATGGCCGTCGCAACTCCAAACGCTCCGCCTGCGCCGACGGCGGCGCTTTGCGACGCGGGGACCGGTGCGGACTGGTATCGAGCAATCGTGCCTGTCAGAGCCGTGGCAATCTGGGTCTCGTTGTGAACGCCAACAACGTATGCCACCAGCAGGAGCGGCGGCAGCGCGAAGGCAAGCACATCGCGAACGCGCACAAGGCGCGAACGGTCTAGGCACATCATGACCACGGCAGGAACGGCCACGAGCGCGAGTACGTGCGAGGTCGCGCCGACCGCGATTGCGATCCCAGCGCGCAAGAACCGGCCTCTCGCCGCGCCGTCGAATGCGACGACCACGGCCGCGGCCATGACCGCCTCTGCGTATCCAACAACGAACACGAGCGAGAACGGGCACGCGATCCAAAGGGCCGCAAACCAACGAGCCGCGCGATCACCCGCGATGCGTTCCACCAGATTTGCCCCGACCAAGAGCGCGACGAACGCAGCAATGTTCGCGACCGCGATGAGTGACCATTCCACGTTCAGTCCAGTCAGCGCGTGGATCAAGCGGCCGAGGGCTGGGAACAAAGGAAAGAGTGCGGTCTCTGAAGCGTGTCGATATCCCGAGACTGCGATGGACGCATATGCGTCGCAGTCCGCGCGACAAAGGTGATCGATCCCTATAGCAACGCGCCCGGCCACGCCTTCGGCGCGCTCTCGAATAAGGACGCGGCCATCGATATACTCGCCCCACCCAGAAGCCCAGAGCACGGCCAGCCGCTGCGCCACGAAGAGAAGCACCAACTCGACCACGCGCGCAGAGAAGAAGCGTTTCTGCGTCACGCTAGCCAGTAGTGATGAGCATAAAGGTGGATGCAGAGCCCTTGAACAATCGCGAAACCGACCGCGACCGGGAGAGCGCGCTCAGGGCGCTTGGCCGCCCACGCAGCCAATGGGATGAAGAGCGCGAAGCAGACAGCGAGAAATCGTCCCATACCCGTAAGCCCGACCTTCGCCACCACCAGAGCATGAAGCGTCGCCCAGACGGCCAACGAATGCTGGGCCTTTCGCGCCCATAGAGCACCAGCTCCGATGATGAGCGGTGGGCTTGAAGCGACCATGAACGAGACCTCGCGCTGAAACGGTTTCCCGTTCAAGAAGTCCCAGAGGCTTGCAGGGATCCACTCTCGATCGGCTGCCGTGCGCACGTTGTAGAAGACAAATGGGTCGCCGAACCGGTCGTCCAAGAAGAGCAGATACAGCCCGACCGCAAATGCCGGAACGCTGAGGGCTAAGACATCGCTCACACGTGGGCGTGCGACCGAGTATACGTAGTGGAGTGCAAGCGCAGGAATCGCGAGGACTGCGAGGTGTCGCGCGAGCACACCGACAGCAAGTGCGACCGATGCTCCCCACCAATTGCCGCGACCGCCCAGCGCGAACGCGACCGCGACTCCTGCAACCATCAACGACTCCGCGTACCCGGCCGCGAGAAACAGTGAGAACGGCCACAGCAGCCAGAGCACGGTGAACCATCGCGCAACGCGTTCTCCACGGACGGACTCGACGAAATCCGTTGCCGCGATCAGCGCGACAAGAGCGGCCGCGTTCGCAACCAACACAAGCGCCCACCTCGGCTCGAGCTCCGTTACATGTGCAACGAGGCGTCCAAGCATGGGAAACAGAGGGAAGAACGCCGCGTGCTTGCGCGTCGTGTAGCCGTCTGACGCAATCGACGCGTACCAACCGCAATCCCACATGCACAATCGGTCGACTGCAACCGAAAGATGCGCGGTGAGCCCTGGCGGACGAATCGGCGGCTTCCATGGCGCGATGATGAACTTCGTGTCGAGGACCGCGCCCCACCCAGTGACCCAGAGCACCGCAATCCGGTGGGCCACGAACAGCAGGACGATTTCGCTCATGCGACGTAACCCCGAGCGACTCGTCCATTCAATCGGTCGCTTCACATCTGGGTCGAAGGCACTCGACTCGAACGGATCAGAGGCGTGCGGGAGCGAGTCCATCATGCGGACCGCCCTGAACCACGAAGCCGGCGCCGCAACGCCATCAGTCCACGCGCCATCAGGAACGGATCGCGCCACCGCACCGTGGTGTCCGGGGTCTCGGTCCAGTCGATCGGGCACTCGCGTACAAGACCGCCGTGCTCCTCGATTCGCAGAAGCGTTTCGATGTCGAACAACCAACGGTCTTCACGCAGCGATGGAAGCACTCGGCGAAGCGCGGCCGCGCGAAAGAGTTTCAGTCCGCACTGG
>CAZWQH010000525.1:0-3459 GCA_964635815.1 uncultured Sandaracinaceae bacterium | reverse complement strand
TGGCGTCGCCGTCGATGGACGACACGGCGTAGGCATCTTGGGACAGACACTCCTGAGCACCGGTATTTGCCTAGCGGACTGCACGCTCGAAAGCAGCACCAACCTCGCCGCGTCGCTCGCGTACTCGTACGAAGCGGATCCGTGGTTCGAGCTTCAGCTCGGTGCAGGGTTCGACTACGCGGAGCGAACTCGCAAGAGCGTCGACGGCATCTTTCCGGGCTCGTGGGGCGGCTCCGTCCCTCCGACAGAGAGCATGTCGTTCTCTCGTCGGCGGACCGAGCTCAACGCCGCAATCGATGTCCGCGCGACCGTTCTCGTCGGTGGTCGCAATCGACGTGGCATCGGGCTCGATATCGGCCTGACAGGTCACTTCGTCGTGAACAGCGGCGCAACCGGTCTGATCACTGTCGCGATGAGCATCATCTGAGTCACTCCACGTCGAGTGTGGGCAACGTGACCGTGCGCGCAACCGCGTGCGACGCGACGCCGGACGTGCGGTTGTAAGCGAACACCCAACCTGCGTCGTTTCCACCGATATAGAAAGGATCAAGTTGAGTCGGATAGCTGGGTGGATCTAGCGGAGTGATCTCGAGAGGACCCGACCGCAGCGCGCCTTTGCTGTCCAGGCGGTACACCACGATGCGCCTGCTCTGAGCAAGATCGCGCTTCTCCACCGCAACGAGAACGCCACTGCCATCTCGCGTGACGCGCAGGTACTCGAACGCGCTGGCAGTCGCAATCTCCGTTCGCGGACCGAGACCAGCGCGTGTGAGGTGGTACGACGCGATCGAACCGGGACTGAGCGTCACGAGGACAAAACCATCGCGTGTGCCAGTCAGGATCGACTCCCGGCCAGAGTCTGGGTTAGTGGTCGTTAGGTGAGACCGCTCGGATCCGCGAATAAAGAGAACGCGACTGTCTCCAAGCAAAAGTGCGTGCGTTCCATCCAGACCAATCGCTGCCGCCGTGACTATCGACCGTGCGTCTGAAAGATCTAGTTCAGTGGAGTCCCCGCTACCGAGGGAACCTTCGAAACAGCTCGCGTCACGACACACGAGATATCGGTCACGCAGAATGCTCCAGACCGGTGCGCGGCCGGTAGTCGCAGCGGGGAGCGGAATCGGTGTGGGTACACCTGTAAGGTTTCCGCGAACAGGATTCGTACGGTCTTCACCGAGGAAGTGCGCGCCGTCGAACGCCACCATTCGATCGAGAAGGAAATTCGCACCCAGTTCTTGGTTACGCGCAGCGCGCGCCGTCGATTGATCGATCGTCGTCAGCTGATTCGCCCGCCCAACCACAAGCGGTCCAGCGGCGTACGGGTACCAAGTCGTCGTGGCCACAGCACATGCGTCGTCGCACGAGACGCCGAGAATCCGCTCGCCCGGGTCAGTGGCCCGAATCGCGGTGATGAAGCGTCCGTCGACACCGCGCGTCTCCAGAGTTCCCGCGCTCCTCTGCACGACGACGAGATCGTCAGAGAGCGCTGTCACGAGCTCGCGCGCTTCGATGCCAAAGGTCGGACCGGCAACTGGGCTTCCGGCGCTATCGATATCCCACGAGTCGACCGTTCGATTGATTCCATCGGACGTGGTCTGCACGAAGATCCGAGCCCCGCGCGCGCGCGGCACGATCAGAACGCGACGAGTTCGTGACCCCTCGAGCGCAAAGGGCACTGCGCCGGAGAACAAGGAGATTGGCGCCGCATCGAGCGGCGAGAAACTCGGACCTGCGGTCGAGAACCTCAGGGCGCGAACTCGCGTCGCACCAGACGACCGATTGCGATCCGCGACCACTACGTAAAGCGTCGAGTCCACGAGCTCGGACTCCACGAAGATCTCGTGTCCTGGATCGACCTCGAGTTGTGTCCCCGGGCACGGTGCGGGCGGCGCTTCGATGAGCGCACAGTCCGAACCGGCGTCTGGCACGATCGCGAGCGCTCCTGTTTTCCGCACGAAGGTTGTGAATTGCTGGAGCCCGGATCCTGTTACGGAAACGACGCGCGAGTCCGCTGAGACGGGCAACCCCAGCAACACGGGCGCTGCATCCGAGTTCGCTTGCCCGGTCAAACGGGCGGACGGATCGTCACCAAGTGAGCCGAGCAGACGAACCCGCTGGTAGATTCCAGGGTCCGTAGCTCGCGCGCCGTGCAGGGATGCCGCGTAGATCCTTGTCTCTCCTCGCAAGACCCAACTCGTCGGCTGCGCGCCAGTGGGCAGTCGCCCCAAACGATCCAATTGCAGCCGACCGAAAGATCGACCGCCAAAAGCATAGACGACCGGTACGACCTCGCCTGCCGACGGCTGCTCCGCGACAAGCAGGGGTCCAGTCAGCGACGTCCCCGCCATCACTGCCTTCGCTGCGTCGGGCTGAGTTCCGTCCGCGAGAATGCGCGTCGTCACGATTCCAGCGCCGCTGTTCCACGCAAGAACGTAGTGGTCCTCGATCTTCGTGCTCGTCACGCTCGAGGCAGAAACCACATACCCGTCCCGCTCCGGAAGCACACGAAACTCGGGCGAGATGTTCAACGTCGGCTGCACCACCGCACGTCGGTCTTCTGTCTGCGCGCTTCCGTCCGGAGCATTCACAATTGTGATGCTCGAGCTACATGCTGCGAGGAACAGTGACGCTAAGATCGAACAAAGTGCGCGAGTCATGCAGTTAGATGTTTCAGGGCCGCAGTCTTCGTCACGGACCTCGGGCTTCTCGTGCGTTCACGCACTCGAAGCCACACCAAAGTCACCCGAATTCGGACGAATCCGAATTCTCGCGTGAGAACGCCGTCGGCACAGCTGATGCAATTCCTTTAATTGGTCGCGTACGCCCCGCCGTACCGCCGTTAGATACCCGGGCGTAGCCGTCTCGAAGAGAGGGCAAATCCCAAGGCGACCGCGTGATCATGCTCGGCAGCTGCCCCGCGAGTTGTAGCTCGCGTCCGTCACCGCCCCGAACACATCGGTGACCTTCGTCGGCTCCGTGATGCCCGCCGTGTACTGATTCACTTTCGTCCCGGACCGATCGGTTTGAGTGAGGATCTCCCCGCTGGGTCCATAGGTGGCGCTCCACACCGTGCAGAACCACCGTTGCCGTCATCCGAGCGGATGGCCGTGCGATTGCCGCGCGTGTCGTAGTCGAAGTGCACCGTGCCGCCGGACGGATGGTTGATGCGCAAGATCCGATCGAAGTTGCCGTTGTCCACATCGACGTCGTACGTCGTCGTGTAGAGCGCGGGATCTTCTGTGGGCAGATGTGGATCGATGCGAACAATCGGCGTACTGCCAAAGTCGACGTAGTACTGCCAATCGGTGTAAGCACCCGATGGGTCGATACGGCCACTCAACCGGTCTCCGCCGCCGTAGTCGTACTCGGTGATGCGACCGAGGGGATCGATCACGCGACCGATGTTCCCCTCGAAGTCGTACGAGTACCGAGTCAGCTGCGCGCTGTTGTCGATAAACG
>CAZWQH010000524.1:0-3466 GCA_964635815.1 uncultured Sandaracinaceae bacterium | reverse complement strand
ATCGACGACCGCGTCACTCAGACCCGAGCCGTTCCATTCGCTCACGAGAGGCGCTCCAGTTCCATCCACGGTGTTCGTGTCGCGAGCGACCTGCTCGAGGTCCTGCCGCTGTCCATCCACCCGGCTCGCGGTTACTGCGATGCCGATGACCTTCGCCCGCGCATCGTGAAGAGCCGTTACCGTTTCGGAGTAGTGAGGTCCCCGCCCGTCCGTGTAGTTGAATTCGGATCGCGGACCATTGTGTATTGGAGCGTCCGTGATCGCGACGATGACGCGAACCGCGTTGTTCCGGAAACATGGCCAACCCATCGTTCCTTCCGGGCACGGCTCGAATCGTGTCGAGCGCGACGGATCGGTGTATCCGTCGCGACGGTGTCCCGTCCACCGACTCTCGCCATCGAGACCGTTCCCGGTGACGGTTGCCCAGAGTGCCGGACCGGACGACTCGGCGAGATCTCCTCCGCCGCGGGTCGTGTACAGATTCACGGCTGCTTGAGCTGCGGCGATATCGTTCGTGAGATCTTGGAGGTGGTAGTACGCCTGATCGCCGTCGCCATAATCCTCGAAGCCGCCCACGCCGAACCAAACATCCGGGATCAGCGTGCGCACGCGATCGATCAAGCCAGAGCCGCTTGTCGACAAGCTCGCCTTCAGATCGTTTATTGCTGGCGCCATCGAGCCGGTCGTGTCCATCAAGAAGTAGACATCCGCGACTTGCAGAGTCGTTTCGAAAGACAGCGTGTCGCGGTCCGGGTTGTTGGGCATCTCGTACGGAACCAGGAAGAAGAACCCGCCGCGAGAGCGCGGGCTCGCTCCTGGATTCGTGATGTCGTTGCGACATTCCTCGTAGTTCGGGGCGTCCATCGCGCACGCGAAGAGCTCGACCTGATCCGGGATGCCGTCGCCGTCGGTATCGGCAGAGCGCGGTGCGCTTCCGTTCGCGACTTCGTCACGATCCGAAATTCCATCGTCGTCGCTGTCCGTGTCTCGGAAGTCGGGGAGCCCGTCGAGATCCGTGTCACGCGGTGGCTCGCCAAGCGTCGTGCCGCCTTCTTCCGAGTCTTGCAACCCGTCGCCGTCGCTGTCGGGATCGCGCGCGTCTGGAAGATCATCACGATCGCTATCGACTCCGAGTGTTAGACCTTCGTAGAGGTCCGAAATCGCGTCGCCGTCCTGATCCGTGAACCGAAGATCGATTACGTCGCCCATCGGAATGGATCGATCTGGTGCCGGAGCCTGTGCGTCTCGCGCATCGCCGACGCTCGCGTCTGTCGGGCGGGGCGAAATGCGCGGCGCTGGGCTGCAGCCAGTGGCAAGAAAGATTTGTGAGATGAGCGCGACGTAACAACAAGAGCGCCAATGCATCGCGCGGAATGTACCACTAAGATTCCGACCCGCTACCAGGCATGGTCGTTCCGTGGAGCGTCTCTACAGCGCGTCACGAACTGTCAGGGCGCAACGCAGCACACGGTCGCGTCAGGATTTCTTGAAGACCTGAATGTAGTAAGACCCGACGCCGGTGCTGGAGCTCACGTCCAAACGTACTTCGCGAGCTGCCTCGAAGCAGTACCGGACGTTGGGAAACGGATTGTGAGTTTGGTCAGGCAGCGTGGTGCCGTCGGCAGTCAAAGCAACGTCGAGGTCGCGAATGCCTTCGCCGCCAACCGCGAGGAATGAGTAGCAGCCAGGCTGTGTCATCCGGATGTTCGCGGTCTTGTGCTCGCCTTCGCGCGAGAACGTCCCTTGTATCGGAGTGTGGTTCGGATCGGGCGTGTAACCTTCGAAGCTCAGTAGCTGGCTCACTTCAGCCACGCGGACGTACGCGACTCCGCGCAAACCGAATGGTCCGCTCGTCCCGCGCGGCCATCGGAACGCGCCCGAGAGGAATTGACCCCGCCCGCGTTCCATCGTGATTCGCGCGACATAGGTGCCTGACTGCGTCGCGCACACGCGTGAAATGGGGCGAACGTTGTTCGGTTCTAGATCTCGATCAAGCTCCGCGCTGCCGCGTGAAACCGCCAGATCGAGGTCGGTCACATTCTCGTCTCCAACGGCGACGATCGCGTAACACTTGCCTCCCTCGAGCTCGTATCGCGTCTCGATGCTTTGGCCCGCGGTGATGGACTCCCCGCGCTCCGAGCCCAGCGGCTCGTAGCCGCGAAGCCGCATGTCCGCCTCGACCGAGCGGTAGTTCTCGCCGACCTGAGATTCGGAGGCGATGACTCCTGTCGCAGGAGGGTTCTCGACGGGCGGGTTGGTTGTCGTGCCGGTTCCGGTTCCGGTCCGCGTCTGTTGCACATAGGCGCCAAGAAAAACCGGACCAGCGGTTTCGCCGACCGCTGCGACGCGGACGGCGTAGCTTCCAGCCGCGGTCGAGCAATAGCGTACGACACTGTCGCGGGTGCTTCCGTTGGCGGGCACGAGGGTCTCGTGATTGGCGTTCACAAGGGACGCCTGCAGGTTCTCCATACCTTCACCAGCGAGGAGACCAAACGCGTAGCACTGCCCAGCTTGCAAGCGGAGCGGGATATCGCGCGTCTCGCCGGGAGAGAACGCGAACCCGGCGACGTTCTCGGCTCGTCGATAGGAATCTTGGCCGAGGCGGGTATCAAGCTGCGCAACGCGAGTCTGTACTTCCGCGTCAACGGTGGGTGTCGTCGTGCCCGAGTTGAAGAACTCACTCAGATCTACCTGCGACGGCCCTTGGTACCTTGCGTGAAGGAAGCCACCTGCGTGCGCCGATTGAACGCGAGCGATCAGCAGGGAGTTGTACTGAAGACAAACGGGCACCCAGGGGTGGCCGTCGAGACGGGCGTTCTGACCGAGCGTCCGGCCTGCGTAGTCGAGCACAACCAAGTCTACGTTCTGATTCGCCTCTGCGAGTGCGACGAAGACATAGCAGCCGGGCGTTGCTTGGATCTGGTAGGCCTGTGCTCCGCCCGCCGGAAGGATCGCGTGCAAGGCGCGACCATCGACCAACGAGTAGCCACGCTGTCGCATGAACGCGTCCAGACGGGTGAGGTTCTGGCGAGCGTCCGAATTGGCCGCGAACCCGTTGGGGTTGCCCGCTGAGACTCCCCCTCTGCCGATGACTCCGGGACGCCCCATTACGACACGTCGCCTCGGCGATGCACCGCAGCTCAAGGAAGAGACACTGACGAAGATACCAAGAGCCAAGTAGACGCACGGTCGCATGGACGCTGTTCCTAGCATTCTTGTTAGCCCTTTCACCAGGGCACCCCGGACAGACGCCGCACGAAAGATTTACTTCAAACCGAAACGCAACAAGTCGGCTCGGTGTCCGATAACCTCGAGTGACCCTCCCAAACCAGCTAAAAGCGCTCGTCTTTGCGCTCGGAATGGCAAGTGCGCCCCTTACGGTCCCTCCGGGCAGCGCGCGAGCGGAGAGTCGGAACGAAACGAATCTCGACCCAGCGCCACCCGTTCGCGCAGGGAGCTTCTCCTT
>CAZWQH010000523.1:0-3467 GCA_964635815.1 uncultured Sandaracinaceae bacterium | reverse complement strand
TGGCGAGATTCTGCGGCTGGGGTTGGAACCCTCACTGCGACCGCAAGCCCATACGCGTTGCCAGGGGCCGCGCATCCCTCGACCGAGGTGCAAGGAGCGGGATTGTTTAGTCCGCTGAACAGCAGCATGAACTTCGGTCTGCGCTACGCACACCCTCGCCCCCTCCATGAACGCAATGGGCGCGTGAACGATTCAATGGAGACGGAGCTCTTCGATCTTGCGCTCGACTTTGGATACTTCTTCAACTCACGTGTGGACGATTTCATCGTCACCGTTCCGACGGGCACCCAGGTCGAAGTTGCGCCGAACGTACGCACCGGGCTCGTCTCGCAAGACAAGCCGAATCGCCCCGAATGCGACGGCCGGGAGTGCTTCGTTTTCCCCCATCGCTGGCGCGACAACTTCGTCATTCGGCTGGGAAGCGACATCAACCTCGCGCCAGGGTTGCTTACGCTGCGACTTGGCCTTAGCGCGGAGAGCAATGCGCAGGATCCAAACTACACACAGCTCGACTTTTTCATGGGGCCGCGCTTGGGCGTCCACCTTGGACTTACCGTGCGATACGAGATGATCGACATCTCGGTCGCGTACGCCCATTTCCTCTACGAGACGACGGAGACACCTCTGCCAGGCGGGTTGAAGCAGGTTGCAATCTCCGGGACGCCATCGACGGTGAACTCCGGGTCGTACAGCGCGAGTCTGAACGCGTTCTCGCTAACCGCGAACATGCGTTTCTAGCTTGGTCATACCTCGCGCTTCAGTGTTCATTGCGCAGACCCGCGAGCGGTCTCGCGCTTGAGTTGCGCGTAGCGCCAGTACGTGTAGACGACGGGCAGCAGCTCGAGCGTGAGGAACGCGCTCGAGAGAAGGCCCCCAATCATCGGCGCCGCGATGCGTTTCATGACTTCTGCGCCCGTTCCGCTCGCCCAAAGGAGCGGCGTCAGTCCGATCATGGCGGTGATGACCGTCATCACCTTCGGTCGAACCCGCAGCACCGTGCCCTCTTCATGCGCTGCGACGATGTCGTCGAGATTGCGGATGCGGCCTTCTCGCTTGCGTTTGTCGTACGCGCGATCGAGATAGAGAACCATCACTACGCCCGTTTGAGCCGCGAGTCCGAGCAGCGCGAGCATTCCGACGACAACAGCGGTCGACCACCGGTAGTCCAGAAGGTGGAGCACCCAGACCGAGCCCACCATCGCAAACGGGACGCTTAGAAAAACGATGAGCGCTTCGACAACGCTCCCTAGATGCAGCATCAGGAGCGCGAAGATGATCACAATCGTGATCGGGACCAAGAACTGGAACCGCGCGCGGGTTTCACGAAGCCGCTCATAGTCGCCAGCCACTTCGAAGTGATACCCCGGGGGGAGCGCGCGGTTTCCGTCGAGCACCCGCTTCACGTCGTTGACATACGTGTCCAGGTCCCGCGATTCATCGACGTCCACGTAGACGTACGCGACCAGCTGTCCATTCTCACTACGGATCATCGAGGGCCCGACCGTGCTCACCACATCCGCGAGCTCGCCCAGCCGGGCTAGATGGCGCTCGGCGCCCTCGCCAATTGGAACCCAGATGTCCTTTACTTCCGCGATCGAATCGCGTCTGTCTCGGGCGTATCGCAGCTCGACGTCCGTCCGCTGGCGACCGTCCACAATGGTCGTCGCACGAAGGCCGCCGATCGAGCTTTCGAGGGTCGACATCAAAGATTCGGTGTCGCTGGCGTGTCTCAGGATCGAGTCGCGACGCGGGATCACATCCACAATCAGGCCGCCCGAAGTGCGTTCCGCGATCGCGGAACGAGTTCCGCGGACCTCCTGAAGCGACATCGCGACATCCTGCGCAATCACATCCAAGCGAAGCGCATCGGGTCCGTGAATCTTGATTCCGACCGGAGTGCGTATGCCCGTGGTGAGCATATCGATGCGGGTGCGGATCGGCATCGTGAAAGCGTCCACGAAGCCAGGCAGGGCCACCGCTTGCTGAAGCTCACGCGCCACCTCGCTCGCTTCGAGCTTTCGTGTGTCAGGCCAGAGCGCACGAAATGCACCGTGTGTGAACATCGGCATGACGCTCCAGAAACGCACGGACGGGACGCTTCGGAAAGACTCGCGCGGTTTGAGGCGAATGATGGTCTCGACCATCTCCACGGGCGCCGGGTCGGTCGCTGTTTCGGCACGTCCAACTTTGCCGTAGACGCTTAGAACCTCAGGGACTGCGCGCAGCGCGGCGTCTTGCACGCGCAACACACGCGAAGCTTCGTCCACCGAGATTCCCGGAAACGTCGTCGGCATGTACAGGAAATCGCCTTCGTCGAGGCTTGGCATGAACTCGCTCTTCATCGACATCGCGAGCGGGACCGCCGACACCACTGCGAATGCGCCGATCAGGAGAGTCGTGCGTGGGTTCTTGAGCGCGACGTGAACGAACGGCCGATACGCCGCGATCAACACGCGCGAGATCGGATGCTCGCCTTCCGGACGAATCCGGCCGCGCACAGCAAGCATCACCAGAGCGGGAATCAGCGTCACGGAGAGGACCGCGGCGATACCCATCGCGCTCGTCTTCGTCGCGGCGAGTGGATGAAACAGCTTCGCGGCCTGACCAGTTAGTCCGAAAACAGGAAGAAACGAAACGGTAACGATGGCAAGCGCATAGAAGATGGAGGGCCCGACTTCGACAGCGGCCTCGGTAACGATTGCGCGCACGTCTCGTGGCGCTCCTGGAGCGACTTCCTCGAGGCGCTTGTGAGCGTGCTCGACGATCACGATCGCCCCGTCCACGACGGCTCCGATCGCGATCGCGATCCCTCCGAGCGACATGACGTTGCTGCTCACGCCGAATACCCGCATCACGACGAAAGAGAGAAGGACGCTAATGGGGAGTGCGACTGCAGCGACAAGCGCGCTTCGCACGTGAAGAAGAAACAGGCCAATGACGAGAGCAACCACGATCATTTCTTCCGCGAGAGCACGCGTGAGCGTCATCGTGACTCTCTCGATCAGAGCCGAGCGGTCGTACACCGGGACGAAGGTCGTGCCGGGAACGGTCCCGGCCAAGTCGCGAATGCGCGCTTTGACGGCTCGGATGACCGAGCTGGCGTCTTCTCCGTCTCGCATGACGACGATTCCAGAACCGTCTCTCCACGTCCGTCCAGGTCCCCGGCTCCTCGGCGTGCGGCAGTTCCTGTTGCAACACGCGCCACATCCTTCACCCGAATCGCCGTGGCGTTTCCCCCACCAACGATTACTTCGGCGATATCGCTCGGAGCTCGAAGCCGTCCGCGACCGCGCACGTAGTGCTCGGTGCCGCCCATATCCACCGCGCCAGCTCCAACTTCCATGTTCGCTGCGGCGATTCCTCGCGCAACATCCATCGCGCCGAGCTGGTACTTGCGAAGCTGCTCCGGAAGTAACGTGACCTCGAAGGTTCGATCGCTTCCGCCTATAGTCGCAATCTCAGCCACC
>CAZWQH010000522.1:3022-3479 GCA_964635815.1 uncultured Sandaracinaceae bacterium | reverse complement strand
TCATGAACCGCGTACCCATACCGGTAAGCGTGATGACCGTTCCGCCAGCGGTGGCTCCGCGCCCCGGGGCAACGGAGAACATGTCGTACGTGAACGCACCACGCGCGACGAACTCCTCGCCGCTCATGAGACGAACAACTACGTCCACTGGACCTGGCCGGCCCGCGGGCGTCGCAAGAACGACAGCACGACGCGGGTCGCGAATGCGAATGTCGGCCGGCTGCACCAGGAGCCCGCCAAAGCTGATCGTCATTCCGGCCTCGAAGCCGGCCCCGCGAAGCGTGACCTCGGTCCCGCCAGAGTACGGTCCGTGATCTGGAACCACGCGATCCACGACGAGCGAAGTTGCAACACCGAGATCAGGGAACGACTGACGTCGGTCGACAACCGACGCTTCGATGGGCGAGACCGCGCCGTCCAAAGTGAAAATCGGCGTGTCGATGTTACTCGAGCGACC
>CAZWQH010000522.1:0-3012 GCA_964635815.1 uncultured Sandaracinaceae bacterium | reverse complement strand
ATCGCCGTCGCAACTCGTGCTGGTGTCTTGAGTGAGGTCATGCAGATCCGTCCCTTCGCCACACGTGACTCGTGTGGCTATGTCCAAGGCCAGAGAGTTTGACTCGCTCGCCATAGGCCAGGCAACCCGCAAAATCGCTCCCTGATTGGATTCTCTGACGCGCTGCGGTGTTTTGGCTGGCGCGCTGGAAACCGCTACGGGCACAGGATCTCGCCCTTAGAACGACGCGGCGGATCGAGGTTTGTGCCATAACCAGGCCGTCCGATGCGGTTACTGCGGCTCGTCGTTAGCGATTTGCACCTGGGTACTGGGTATCAACCAGGCCAGATGAACCCGCTCGAGGACTTCTTTCACGACGAGAAGTTCACCGAGTTGATCGCGTACTACGACATGCGAGCGGGCGACGCAGAGATGGAAGTCGTCATGAACGGTGACATCTTCGACCTCCTGAAGGTGAAGATCGACGGCGAGTGGCCGACGGAAATCACCGAGGCGATCGCGTGCGACAAGCTACGTCAGTGCATGGACGGGCATCCCAAGTTCGTACGCGCTCTGCGAGACCTGATGGAAAAGGACCGGCGCCGAATCGTCTACCTCCCAGGCAACCACGATCTCGACATGTGGTTCCCCGCCGCCCAGGCACTCTTCACAAGCTACGTCTCGCCCGGCGCTCCGGACCGCGTTCGCTTCATCACCAAAACGGACACGTACTCGCTTCCCGAAGGCATCCAGATCCGCCACGGCCATCAGCTCGAGCGTGTTCATCGCGTCGACTACCAGCGGATGACGCGAAAGCGGCGCGATGGCATCGAGGTCCTCGATCTTCCTTGGGGGAGCCTGTGGATTCTCGAGGTGATGAATCCTGCAAAGGAAGAGCGAACGTACATCGATCGAATCCAACCGCTCGGCCGGTTCCTGGCAGGTAGCTTGATCTTCGATCCGTCGTTCGTGTTCCGCTTCATGTGGCGGTCGTTCAAGCATTTCGTGCAGCACCGTGTGTTCGGAGTGCGCGCTTGGCGCGAACGAATGCGAACTCTCAACCGCATGCTCCGCGAAGAAATCTTCTCTCTGGGAACGATGGACGACGCCGCGATCCGCGAGCTTCGCAAGTTGAAAGGCGTCCGAACGCTCATTGTCGGGCACAGCCACACGCCCCGGTATCAATCGCTTCCGACCGGGAAGGTTCTGATCAACACAGGCACCTGGGTGCCTATGATCAATCTCGATTTGAGATACCTCGGTCAGACCAGCGGCCTGACGTACGCGCTCATCGAGTACGACCATGCTGGAGTTCCTCGCGCATCACTACTCAGGTGGCAGGGAACGCACGAGCCGTTCGAGACGATTCACTACGCAGACTAGCGCTAGCGGCTTCCCGACTCAGTGAACGTTGCGACGCTGGCCGTCGATCTCGACGGTGGGGATGGGCCTTACGCGCGCAACGGGTCCACTCGGCCAAGAATCGCCCGCCGGCGCTCGACGCTCTCGCGTTTCGACTCCGATCGGCGGTTCGCCTGGCAGGAGACTGTCCGTGCTCGCGATGTGTGCGGGTATCTCGGAGGGAATCGTCGCGCGCGAGGGTTCGTCGTAGTCCAACGCCAGCTCACGACGCGCTTCCACCAGCTGTCCCGCTTCCTCGAGCTCCATGAGGCGGAGCTTCAGCTTTCGACGCTTGCGATAGCGCGCGAACGCAATGACGAGCAGCACCGAAGCAAAACCCCACACACCGGCTCCGGTGAAAAACAACGGCAGCGCTCCGTAGCGGCCTTGAGCTTCGCTTCGCCACTCCGAGTCGAGCTTCTCAAGGGGAACGCCGTACGCCGCTCGGAACGCTTCATCGAACGGCGTCGAATGGCGCACGCGCTCCAGAAGCGAGCGGAACCGACGAGCATCGTTCGTCTCGCGACGCAGGTACGCAACGAAGGCCGCGCTCTGAGCGTAGGCAACACTCACGTCAGCGGTGCCTTCGGGAAACGACTCGGACAACCTTCGCAGAGGTACTAAGCGCCCACGAAGAGTTGCTTCCACGAGCACGCGAGAACGTTCGAACGATCGCTCCTGAGCGTGTCCCACCGCGAGCCCTTCGATGAACCAAAGCGGCAGGTCAGCAGACCCGACCGCGCGATGCAGCGCCATGTGACTGAGCTCATGTGTAAACACCTGCTCGATCTCCGTGGGTTGCCACGACGTCGGCTCGGCGAGCGACAGCAATATTAGTCCAAGGCCAGGGTACGCGACTCCGACCGCGTAGCCTGGAGGCGGTACGCCTTGAGGCCCGAGCTCGCGCAGCGCGTCGATGTCCTTGCCGACCCTCACTTCGAGCGCGGAGTCTGGCGTCGTTCCCAAGTCGGTGCTCAGGTCGGCCCACGCTTGAACGCGCGTTCGCTCGAGCCCCTGAACGCGGCCTCGGAACTCCCTAGGGAACACGTAGCGAACGTTGCCGAACGTGCGTGACTCGTATCCCTTTGGCTCGGCGCGGATCGCAGCGTGCGGATTGGCACCCACGTGTGCATCGACGTGGAACTCTTGCGCACCGACCTCTGATGCTCTCCCGAGCAGGGAAAACAAGATCAGCGCGACTACCCCGAGCATTCGTGAAAACTGAATCACTGGGACACCTCGGGGAAGCTCGACCAAGGTAACCCCCTCCCTTTCAAACGCCAACGGGTGAAATGCGTGCTGTAGGCAACAAACTACTCGCGAGGCGGCCAGGGAGTGGGGTCGCCGAGCTCGATGTGCTCGAGGGTAAGGCCGTGCGCGGGAGCGGTTTGTCCTGAAGACTCGCGTGTCGCGGTCTCCAGAAGCGAAGCAGCGACTTCGGATTCCGTGAAACGACCATGCGCGGCGTCGACGATTGTACCCACCATGATGCGCACCATGTTCTTCATGAACCCTTTGCCGCGCACGACTACCTCGATGACCGGCGCTGAGACTTGCACTTCGACGGATTCGATCGCGCGCACCGTGTTCGGTCGAACATCGTCCGCAGATCGGTACGCGCGGAAGTCGTGT
>CAZWQH010000521.1:0-3509 GCA_964635815.1 uncultured Sandaracinaceae bacterium | reverse complement strand
CGTCCAACCGCGTGCACAGCCGCTCGCAACCATCAAGGCGAGTCCGACGGATGCAACAACGCGACACATGTTCTAGAAGACCCACGCGAACGGAGTTCGGTCGGAGGGATCGCTCGCGCAAATCGGGAACGCCGAGTAGTCGCGACGCATGCAACCATCTGCCGTGCTGCATCCACCCTCCTTGGTGATGCAGCCCGAGATGTTCAGCACTTGCGTCGAGGTCAGATGGATCCACTGAAGCTCGGAGATGCTTGTGAACGGGCGTCTCGTGCAGAACAGACTGAGGCGGCGCAACGTGTCTACGACCTGGCCGCTCCTGGCTCGGTTGTAAACTTGCTCGATGCAGGCTCCTCCTTCACCGGGCATAGAGAACGTCGAGCATGTCGTGCTCGAGAGACAGTCCATACTCGCAAGCAACGTCACCGGATTACCCGTACGACAGAGGCCCGCATAGGCCCCCCACAAGCACTGCGCTCGGGAGTCTTCGGTGCACAGCATTCGAAGCTCACGTGCTCGCGACTCACACCGAGCAACGAGATTGGCCGGCACAGGCTCCGGCACAATGGCACCGCCATCACCAACGACTCCGTTGAGACCAGCATCCCCCGCACCGTGACCGACATGAGGCTCACTGCTGCAGAGGAACTCGTCGCGAAAGGCCCGCTGGATACACCCCGAGATGGTCGAGCACGCATCCATCGGAACCACGCACGAGGCGAGAAGGTTCTCGAGGCTTCGGCTGTTCAAGAACGCTGCTTGGAGCTCGGCGGTGTCGCTGAACAAGCGCTCGTCACGACAGATGGTTCGGCTTCTTCGCTGGAGCTCCGTGCTGCCAAACGTTGAGAAGGCAACGCGCGCGTTGCGAAGACACGACAGCGTTGTCGCGTCATCGACGTCCTTGAACGTCTGGCACCTCGCGCTGCTCAAGCAGCTGGCCGAGACGGCAATCGCCCCCGCGACACCGGTTCTGCATCGAGCACGCAACGCGCGCCACGTGCACTGAGCTTCCACATCGCCGTCACACTTCGCGAGCTGATCGTCGATCACGGCCTCGCAGTCGTTCGCACTGACTACCAGCTGGCCATCGACCCATGCATCGAACGCACGCGCGTCTCGAGGTGTCCGCGCGACATCGACGCTCGCATCCGTTGCGCGTGCGTCCAAGGAGATCGCACCGTCTGATGCCCCGCCCCCATGAATGCTCGCATCCACGAGCTCGCCGCTGCGCGGAATCGATTCGCGAGCGCAACTCGCCGACACCAACGTCATCACGAAAGTTACGACCCGCTTCGTTTTTGTATGCTCAAGCATCCGCGCCTCCTCACTACTGACCGAGATTCAGCCCGCCTGGATACGCGTAGCTGGTTTGATAGCCGTAGCCGTAGATCAAGATTCCGAACGGAAGGGATCCCGTCATTCGATGAGCTCCTGTGTCGGTCAGCGGCACGTATCCCGCGACGAAGTCACTGGTGCCCACTCGACTGAAGGACGCGACGTCGACGGGCGTCCCGTCGAGCATGATCGTCGCGCCGATCGGTGCGACCACGTTTACGAAGTTCGTTTGGTAAGAAGTCGCGGCGTAGAACCCGTAGTCGGTTCGAAACTGTCGAGTCGGAACACCGTAGGCCATCGCAGGATCAGCAATTGGGGCTGCGCGAACAGGGTCGGTCGTAGTGCCACCCTGCATGTACTGAACGACATTGAACGGTCGGTCGGAAACGAGACGTACGTTGTCTCGAATCCCGCTTATCTGTAGATACGGTCGCTCGGGGCCGAACGTGACAGGGCTCGCGATCGGAGGTTCGAACCGGACCGTCGTCCCAGCGCCTCCCCCGACGCGAATCGTGTAAGCCTGTCGTGCGCCCTCGCGTTGGGGCGCGAAATTCACGAGCACGTACTCTTGACCAAGGGCATGTGCCGGAAGAGCAAAGTCCTCCAGGTGATCGCAGTACGGTCCATCGAGCGGAACGTTCGCGCACGAGTTCCCAACGATGACTTGAACGTTCTTGTTGGAACGGATTCGCGTCCCAGACAGATCGACGCCGGGAGCGTAGAACAGGGAATTGTCCGAGGAAACGGGCGCGAAGCCCGTCGCGATGATCTCGAGGACGTCCCCCGCGGACATGGTCACGCGACCGTCGCCCGCTCGATCCACTCCCCCACCGGCTCGAACCGGTCCGTACGGCGTCACGAAGTCCGGTTGAGGACCCGGCGGTCCGGTCACATCGACCACCGTACCGTTCTCGACCGCGGTTACGGTAACGGTGGCCATCCCGCCCGACGTCGCCGACGGCCACCCAAGAGTCTCGTAGTCAGATCCCAGAGCGTTCGCCGGAAACAGCAACGACGCGTCGTTCGAGTACGAGGTGCACGTGTCTCCCATAGAGCCCGGCGATGGATTCAGCGAGTCGTCAGGACAACTCGGATCCGTAACGTCGGGCAGCTGATACTCGAGCGCGTTGAACTGATACACGCTGATCGGGAGAGTCGATCGCACTCGATACGCGCCCTCTCGCACGAGCATAGAGTTCGGAAGCTCTGGGATCCGGTAAGTCGGCGCGGTGTAGTCGCCACCTTTGAGTTCTCGCACCCATGGCAGCTCGATGATCTCGATCGCGCGCCCGTGAATCGTTCGCGTGGCGATCGTGCGTGTTCCTTGTGTGACGACGACGTTGGTGTCGCCCTCCCGCGTACCGACGACTCCGATAGCAAAATGGAACGCGCTATGAACAGGATTCGCGGTGACGGTCGGAAAGAAATCGCATCCCGAGTAACCGGTGCCGAGCGAACTGGGCGAGCAAGGACCCGAGCATCCGGTCGCTGTGCACGTGAGTCCTTGCAGGGGATCGCATGCATACGTGTGGACGCTTCTCCCGTCGGTCGCGCACACCGTGGCAACTCCTGCCGAACAGGTTTCCTGTCCAGGCTCACAGACGATCTCGGGTACATCGGATGCGACAACAGTGTCAGCGTGCACGTCGTCACGCGGAGATCTCTGGTCTCTCACACCCGCCTCTGCGGGGCTCGGACGTGGAGTGTCAGCGTCGATGGTGAACGCATTGCCCGAACCGGTACCGTTTCGCGCTGAGCAAGCGAACAGGCTGGTGCAAAAAAAAACCGCCGTAACGCAACGACAAGTCATGCCGGCCTCCACGACGCACTTATAGAGAATTAATCTGACGTATGCTTCTTAATTGCGTTTAATAACCGTGTGTTCCGGAAATCGCCGCCAGCGCCTGAATGTACGTGAATGTCATACATCCCACTTAGCGCGTGGATCTATTGCCAAACCTCGTCGGCTTACGTCGAGCTCGCCAAGCACGAGTCCGACCCTCGCTTCAGTCGTCTCGACGTGAAGCAGCGACCGTGCGCGCGGCGGTCCATCGCTCGCGATGCTTCTCAATTTTCTGCAGCTCGCGCCCGGCCTCGATCAGCGCATCACGTCGCGCTGACTCGTGCGTCGCCGCTTCCTTTGCAACACGTTCGGCTTCGATCACGAGCGTCACGAG
>CAZWQH010000520.1:0-3547 GCA_964635815.1 uncultured Sandaracinaceae bacterium | reverse complement strand
AGTTGCATGCCCCCGATGCCTGGAGTCCCGTGCGTTCGCACGCAGGTCTCCGCTCCGCGCCGCACGCGACCCGTGAGCAAGAGCATGGAGCTCGCGAGCACGTCGCCGTCTTTTGCGAGACCGATCTCGATCGCCTGCAGTGCGTTCGTGCGAACTGGGATCCGCACCGTCCACACACTCTCCACCACTTCGGCGGGCGGAGCCGGTTGCTGCACGCCGTTGACCCATATCACGGTCTCGATGCCCGCTTCCTGAAGGATGGACGCGGCTCCGAGAAACGAATCGTCCTCAACTTCGACCCCGAAGCTGAACTGCGCGAGGCCGTCGTCGAAGACTACCTTCTCGCTCGTCAGTCTCACGTCGCGCGGCAACACGTCGCGCGCAACCACGATCCAGACCGCCGTACTGCTCACCGCCCCCACCAACGCGCTGCCGCGTATGAAGTGCAGATCACCGATCGATCCAGTCTCCGCAGAGTCGATACCACGAAACGAGGTCCTGCTTATCGCGAGGAGCTTTCGTGCGTGAGCGACATCCGCCGGTTCGATTGGCCTGCCCGTGGCGATCACGTGTAGCTCACACACCTTGTCGTCCGCGAGCCAACACGCGTTTTGCAAATCGCGACCGAGTGGATCTCTCGACCACATCTCATCAATCTCGTCGAGCTCGATGCGAACCATGTAGGGGCGGAGTCCTCGAAAACTGCGCCCGCTCCCGCGCGACTCCAGCGTCATGACCGGGCCGTGCTGCGCGTGCGCGATCACACGTGGGTCCGCGGTGAGATCTCGACTCGCGTCGTCCACATCCAGGCCGTGCTCTTGGGGGCGGACGTCGTTCCGCTTGAGAGACGCGTCGTGGGTGAAGAAGATGATTCGACGACCTGCTTGCGGCGCCAGGAGATGGACGAAGTTGACGATGCGACGAAAACGCACACCTCGCTCTCCTTCGGCGGACCAACCCTCATGGTCCACGAGCATGACCAGTCTGTTCTCGACATCGTGCAGCTCCCCCTGAGCGACGACTGGAATGGGCGTGCTCGTTATCGCGACGAACATGAATGCGGAAAGCCCTGCTCGCGTGTAGCGCTGAAGAGTCATCCGCGGGTCGCGCCTATCGTGCCGCAAGCACACAGACGGTGTGGTTCAAAAATGCACCTGTCCCAGGATTCGCCGGGATTAGGCCTGGTCCGGGATTAGGGGACGTTCCGTCGACCACGCGAGACGAGGCCGCGTACGACCTGGCCGCTTAAGGCGACCCAAGGTTTGGGCAGGCCAAACATCGGCGACCACCGGAGCACTCAAGCATTCGGGAATCAGCTTTTGCCGCTCGATAGTCCAGCAGGCATAGGACCTGCAACGTTCGTTGCCAGGAGACCCAATGCGAACCCATATGAACACGATTCGACTCTCAATCCTGGCTGTTTTCGCGTCGGCCGTTTCCCTCTTCGGTTGCGCTGCGGGCGCGCTAACCGAAGGTGGGCGAGGAGACGAAGGCTCTCTGATGTTTCGCGCTGGGTCGCTCGCTGATCGCGCCGACGGGCAGGGCGATGTCGTATGGACGGGCGCGTCCCCGTCCGAAGGTGTCTTTCGTTTCTCTGCGGACGGCGCAAGCGATGCTCCTGAGTTCACGCTCACGGCGAATGACGATGGTGGCTTCGCGCTCGCACTCACCAGCGGGAGCGGTACCCTAAGGGTTCGCGGCGACGGGGTCGTTGAGCGCGAAGGCGACACGACCGCCCTTGAGGCAGTGCTCTCGCAGTTCTCAAACGACTACGCGGAGACGCTCCCCGCTGACCTCGTCGAGACGCTGATCGCGCCTAGCGGCGCAGGGGAACGCAACGACGGAAACGCGAGCGCATGCCAGGCCGTAGAGCGCCGCAGGTCTTGGCTGCGTGCAGGTTGCATATCAGGAACGCTCGGGGTGGCAGCTCTTGCCGTCGTTGCTGTTGCGGTCAGCGTTGCATCCGGAGGGCTTGCTATCGGCCTCCTCGCCGGAGCACTCGCGTCCGGCGGCGGCTTTGTCGCGGCGGACGCGACGAACCGATCCGTTTGCCGGTCGATCGACAGCGCGGCGAAACTCTCCCAGGCGACCGGACTTTCAGTAAGTACGGTCGAAGAATGCTTGCGAGCCGCTGACCCAGGCGGCGTGTGACCTCACCGGGCGAGAGATCGCGCAGGTGCCAAGCAAGCTCGCCGAGTTCAAGAGCGTGTTCGCGGAAGTTCTTGCAGTCCCCCGACCGTGTCAAACCCGGCTGGTGTTGCTAGAGCATCAGAATGAAGCTCGCGCAGATTGCGTTCTCTTTGCAACGTCTCCCTGAGGCGACGACCCGAGAGGTCATGCACGCTGAGTACGCGCTATTCAGCAAGCGCAGATCGGTGCGGCATTTCTCGACGGACCCTGTGCCGCAAGAGGTCGTCGAAGGAGCTATCCGGATCGCTGGGACTGCCCCAAGTGGTGCGCACAGGCAACCATGGCACTTTGTTGCAATCGCTGACCCCGCCACCAAGCTCGCTATCCGCAACGCAGCCGAGCATGAGGAGCGCGAGTTCTACGAACGGCGCGCGCCACTCGAATGGCTCGAAGCGCTCGCGCCGCTCGGAACGGATTTTGAGAAGTCACATCTCACCGACGCCCCCTGGTTGATCGCCGTGTTTCAGAAGAACACAGAGACTCTCGACGACGGTCGCTCGTCCAAAACGTACTACGCCGCCGAGTCCGTCGGAATCGCCACGGGGTTGCTTATCGCGGCGTTTCATCGTGTGGGGCTCGCCACACTCACTCATACGCCGGCGCCCATGACGTTTCTGCGTGAGATTTGCCGGCGGCCAGCAACGGAGCGCCCGTTTGTGTTAATGCCGGTTGGGTACCCACACGCCAACTGCACGGTGCCCGACCTTGCTCGAAAGCCTCTTGAGTCGATCAGTACGTTTGTGCTCGCGCGTGACTAATCAAATTGTTCGACCCGACGGTGCCTCGACACATGCCTTGCTCGCGTGAAGAGCACGTGAAGTCCAGCGACGAACTCGTGCAGAAGGGCCGCCCAGCGGTCATATTCGCCCCTCCCCGAAAAGCGGCGCAACCGTCCCAAGAAAGCGAAGATCATGTCCGTCACCCTCTACCATCACCCATTCTCACGTGCGGCAACCTCAGTTTGGATGCTCGAGGAAGTCGGAATTCCCTACGACCTTCAGTTCGTCAACATCATGGCGGGCGAGCAGAAGCAGCCGGCGTTTCTGGCGATGAACCCAATGGGCAAGTTGCCGACTCTCAAAGACGGCGACTCGATCATCACCGAGAGTGCGGCCATCGGCTTGTACCTCGCCGACCGGTACGCGTACGGAAAGCTCGCCCCGAAGATCGAAGACGCCGCACGTGCCACGTACCTGCGGTGGTCGTTGTTTGCCCCATCCGTGATCGAGCCCGGATCCATGGCAAAAGCACAGAACTGGACTTACAAAGAAGGGCAGGCCGGCTGGGGCTCGCACGACGCGATGGCCTCCACGCAACTTACAGCACGCAGCTGATGAGCATCATGGACCGGCTGCAA
>CAZWQH010000519.1:0-3557 GCA_964635815.1 uncultured Sandaracinaceae bacterium | reverse complement strand
GCGGAGCTGCCTCCGCAAGACACCGACGTGGCGGTTAGTGGGACGACGACCACGCCGAGCGCCAGGCACACAGATAGAACGCGCGCATGGGACCGCACGCCTGATTGGATGGAATGCATGCCTAATCCTCACCTTGAAGCGACGGTGGCGAAACATCACGCGGGATGTCGAGTGTTCGTCCTCGAGTAGCGCGTGTGAATTCGCCCGGCGCGTATGCGCCAAAGCTGGCGTCGGACCGCTGTGCTTCCGTAACGCACTCTTGGATGCGCTCGTCACCGTACGCCTGAAGGCGATCGATCGCGGTCTGGGTGAACTCGGTGTTCATGTTACCCACGCGCGCTGCGCGTGCTGCCAGGACGTAACGCTGAACTGCGAGGCACTCGACGGGCCGCACCTGTTGGTCGAGGAACTGACGGATGCGGTCTTCGACCTGAACGCGAACTTCGTCGCGTGCTTCTTGCGGCGCTGCGCGGAGCTGCGCAGCCATGTCGCGCGGCATGGCGAATGGCGTGTTCAACACCGCACGGGCAAGCACTTCGTAGATTCGCCCCTGGCGAACGAACGCTGCGATCGACCATGTCGGCCGGCGATACGCAACCACGGGCGTGTACGCCTTCGAGAGCGGATCCGCCTGAGCAGAGGCAGCCTGAATCTGACGGGTCACTTCCGAGATGTAGTCAGGCAGCGTTGCGGGATTGCCCGGACGAATAGCTAGCGTCTCGAACTGGGTGATGCCGGTGTCCACGAGCTCGAACTGCGCTTGCGCAGCGTACTCGGCGGCCAGGGATCCGGGGGCCTGGCCGGACCGAGAGAACGCTCCGACCACTTCTTGAAGCGCGGCTCGGTAGTCTCGCGTTTGGTTCGCGTTCTTGCGAGCCTGGGCGATGCGCCAATACGCAGTGACGAGCTGTTCGCCGGCGGCGCTATCGCTTCGGTAGCGCGAGATGAACGCATTCATCTCTCGAACGGTGCCGGCCCAGTCGCGTTGCTTGAAAGCCATCTCGGCGATCTTGAAGTACGCCTGGCGCTTCTCGGCGGGGTCTGGAACCGCGTCCGCCGCACGACGGTAGTACTCAGCGGCGCGCGCGTACTGCTGCTGGAACTCGTAGATGAACGCGGTGTTCATCAATGCATCGACCCTGCGCTCCTGGATGCGCGCATCCGATGCGCTGGAGAAACGATCCGCAAGGATCCGGTAGTTCTCGATGGCACGGTCGTAGTCGAAGTTACGGTTCGCGTTGAACGCGAGCTGGAAGTAGGCGTTCGAGAGAATCGAGTCGAGACGCTTTTGCTCGTCTGCATCCGTCGTACGGCGCGGACCGACTTCATCAATAATGCGTGCGTACAGGTTGAGCGCGGACTGGAAACGGCTCGTCCGTTCGAGGGCGACGGCCGCTTGCTCGAGCGCGACGGGCGCGTTCCGATGTCCGGGATCTTCGTTCACGGCTTGGAGCAAGCGTCGTGCGGAGTCTTCGTATGTGCGCCGTTGATCGTCACCGGGAGACATCGACTCTGCGCGCGTAAAAGTCTCGAGGCCGCGTCGGAACCGAATGTTTCCCATGTCCGTGCAGAACTGGCAGCGGACCGACTCCTTGTTTGCCTCGACCGCGCAGAACGTGCGGACTTCGGTGGAGTTGCAATCTCCACCTGGAGCTGCACCGCGTGCATCGCGCGAGAACGTACAGTTGCGACGCTGGAGCTGTGTGGCGAGACGTTCGACCTCGTCTATCTGATCGAGCTGAACCGCGATGTTACGCAGCGCCTCGATGGCCTTGTAGCCGGTTTGGTCAGCGTACGGACCGCTGCATCGCTCTTCGAAGATGCGGACGAAGCGTTCCTTGGCCTGATCCCAGTAGCCGTAGTTATAGAGTGTGATGGCGTTGTTGTAGTCGTATGCCGCCCGAACACCTTCTGTGTCCTGTCGGTCGCTAACGCGCGCCAGGTAGATCTCGCGAGCTTGCGCAATGCGCTGAAGCAACTGCGGCATCTCGAGTGGTGTCACGCGCGGCGGGGTACCTGCTGCACTCGGGGGCGACGTGCGCTCCGTCAAACTTCCACTCGCCGTGGCGATTTCCGTCAGTCGCTTGATTGACTCGACCACGCGGCGTGCGGAGTCCGAGAGATGAGAGTCGTCGAGGTTCGAGTCGCGTACGGCCGAGTACTCGGTCGCAGCGGCCTCGTAGTTCTCCGACCAGAACAATGTTTCTGCGAGATTGTAGCCAAGCTCGTACGCCTGCGGATTGTTGGGATAGCGAGCGATGTATGCGCGATACGCCTCGGCAGCGAGCCGATACTTTTCACGCGCTTGTGCGATGAGATCCGTGTTTCGCTCGGCGACACCACGACGGCGCAGCGCTTGAGCGTCACGATGGTGATTGACCGCCGCATTGATGAGCGCTGTCTCCGCCAGCCGCTCGGCGACGGTCTGTTCTTCTGGATGCTCGCGGTTCGAGTTGTACCAGTCTGACCCCGGACCGTACCCGGCGATCGCCGCTTGAATGCCGCGTTCCGCGTCGAATTCGCCACGACGGCGATGAGATCGCGCGATGAGGCTCATGATTTCGGGCACTCGATGGTGCATGCGGAACTTATTGACCGCGAACTGCCAAATCTCGATCGCGCGGTCGTACTTCGCTTCGTCGAAGAATACCTGGCCGAGCTGGAAGTAGACCTCCGGGGTCCACTTTCGGTCCTGGGGAAGGAGAGCCACATCCTGGACACGCTGGAAACCGGAGGGCATGCCTTCTTGCGGATCGAGGATCGAGTTTTCGTTCCAGTCGTCGTACGCAAAGGAGATCGCGAGGTACTGAATGGCTTCCGCTCGGAGCTCAGTACCAGCGCGACCCGTTCGAAGTTGCTCGTCGTCGGACCACTGGACCAGCTCGGAGAACTTCCGAATCGCCTCTGGGTACCGGCTAGCGCGGTAGTACGACCATGCAAGCTTGTAGAGTGCGAGATTGAAGTTGCGGTCCTGCGGCATCGCTAGGACCTTCGAGTACGCCGCGATTGCGCGGTCGAGCCCGTGGACGGTATCGGGATCGTAGTCGAAATGGTACTCCCCGATCCGAAGCCAGATTTCGCCGATGAACTCGGTTTCCGCAGAAATCGGCCTGCAATCTGCGAATGGGTCTGTGAAAATTCCCGGTACCGCATCGAGCTGCGCCTGTACGCCATCGAGCGCAAGCGCGGGATGCGGAGTGCCTGCGTCCGGCTCGGTCGCATCGGCGAGCGAGGGGTCAGGAGGCGCGTTCGCGGCGGTCGGATCGTAGTGAAACTTGTTTGCGCAAACGAGGTTGAGCCATGCGAGCCGCGACTCGTCGACCTTCCCCATTTCGTTGAGACAGTATCCGATGAGGTAGTACACGCCATCGATGCGGCGGTAACTCGGGAACTTCATGACGAGACGTCTGTAGAGATCGATCGTCGGCAGGAAGTCCTTATTCGGCTCGACGAGATCGTCGCTGTTCAGACCCGCGGCTGTCCGGCGGTCGCGCTCGGATAGGATGCGTTCGACGTCTTGCTGGAATCGAAGCGCACTGCGTTCGTAGTACAGCTCC
>CAZWQH010000518.1:0-3574 GCA_964635815.1 uncultured Sandaracinaceae bacterium | reverse complement strand
GAGGCCCCACCGTTCGCGGCGCCGTAGGATCACACTCGTTGAGGTTTGTAGGGGAGTAGCTTGGCGTGAACACTCCAATGCTGACCGCACGCGCGTCGAAGTGAATTCGATCCGGTGTTGCGCCGGGCGAGATCGGGAGAACGGCACCGTACGTGGGCGAGGCGGCGTCGTAGTCGACCACCAATACACCGCCATCTCTTCTGTCGAGCGCGTAGAGGTACCGCGTGAGCGTTCGGTCTGTGGCGCTTCGCGGAACCGGGGGCGAAAGCGCGAGCGCGCTTGTCGCAGCTCCCACGTTGATTGGTGCGAGCTCGGCGCCCAAACCCGTGGCCGTGATTTCGATCACGTGAACTACGGGAAGGCGTTCATCCGCGATGAGAAGGCGGCCGCCCTCCGCGTCGACGACCATCGCGACAGGCCTCGCGCCGGTGACGGGCGCCAGGACACGCGGTTCCACTGAAGTTGGTGCTGGCGCGGGACCCGATGTGGCGCAGATTCTCTCCCACGTCGGAGCCATGTCAGATGCCCGAACACCCGGGGCGTACGCGCTTGCCAGCGGGACGATGGTCGGTTCGCCGAGCTCCGAGCCATTGACAGGAATCACCGCGATCGCGGCACTGTCGGGAATCGCTGCAACGAGAGCTTGCTCGTTTGCGATCAGCGCCAGATCCACCGGAGCGCCGGGAAGCGTTACCGCTCCCATGCGCGTGTCGAGCGTCGATACGGCGCCGCTGCGCAGCGCGGTGACGGGAAATCGCCGAATGTCGCGAGAGCCTTCAGACGCGACGAACGCGTTGAGAGCTCCGCTTGATGGAATATTCGCGGGTACGACCACGTCGGTCGGGAGGTCGCCCACCGCAAGCGCGGTGTACCCCGGGACGCGAGGATCGCCGTCAAGGACGCGCTCTTCGAGGAGGTCAACCCCAAGGATTTCTCCCCGAGCGGTCTGCGTGATTAGCGCATGCAGATGATATGGGCTGCCAGCAACCACGGGATCCGCGGGCGTGCACATCGCGAGGGGGACTGCTTGCGGTGCTTGGCCCGCGACGATTCGCAAGCATGCAAATGCGATTTGCCCCGGGCGCTGCATCGTGGGCGTATCGGGGATTATCGGCGGATTCGTGCAAGCGCAGAAGGCAACAGCGAGCAACGCAAGAATGGGGAAACCGGGACCTGAACGCGCTTGATTCATCGGAGCTCCCGAGCGGGGCGAAAGCGGCCGAGCGTTGCGACGATTCCTGCGTCAGAACCGCCGGCCGCGACACGCGAGAGATCCACGACGCGAAGCACTGAGCTCGCGAAGTCGCTCACATAAGCACGCTCTCGAACGGAGTCTACCGCGACCCCGAACGGGCTCGAGAATCCGCGGACGGCGGACACGACGCGCTCGCCTTCCACATCTACGACGAACAGCGTGCGCGCGTCGTAACACGTCACGAATGCATACGTGCGCGAACGGAGCGTCGCGACCACCATGCGAGATGCGCCCGGAGCAAGGGTCACGATGCTTCGCACTGACATCGCAGTGCCCACCGGACCAAGAGCGGACTCACGCGTGAAGAAGAGGAGCGCTGCTGGACGACGTGAAAGGACAAGCGCGCGTTCGCCGACGAACTCGACTGCGCGAGCATCAGAGCCATCGTTCAACCCGCGCACGAGAACGCTTCCCGCGTTGTGAAGGAAGGAACGCTCGCGCTCGTTCTCGAGGGTAACCCCGACGCGCATCATCTCGAACGCTCGCGTCGACACGATGGCCAGCGTTCCGGTCTGCGGGTCCGCGCCCAATCCGGTCGCGCCGCCGAGCAAGCCGGCCAGCTGGTGCGTCATTATCGGAGTGCCTGTGCGCGGAACACCACCAACGCCGGCTGAGTCTATGGCGAGGAGCATCGCGCCGGCGCGATCCAGCACCATGACTGCATCGCCTTCATCACCCGACGTCGGCTCGATTACGCTAAGCGGGACCGTGAGCACACGAACCGGATCTGCTGGGAACGTAACTTCCCTTCCCGCAGGATGACGCGATTTCTGAAACGCAGCGGAGCACGCGCGCGAATCTCCGGGGCCACCCTGTCCGCATCCGAGGGCTCCGTTCGGGCCCACGTCGATAACGGCCAGGCTCGCATCCGTACGCTTCGGCACATAGAGGCGATCTCCGCGGGAAGAAACTGCGACGTCCATGGCGCCGGAGCCAATCGTCACTTCTCCGCCCGGAACCATCAGGGGCCCGAGGGTCTCGATCGTGCAAGGCGTCGACTCGCTGCAGGCAGACGCCGCGAGCTGTTGAGCCACGCGTTCGAGATCCAGCGCTACCAACGACGACGCGTTGTAGCGGTAGTCGAAGTTGGAATTGACCACGTAGACGGCAGCGGGCGCAACGCCCGGAGCTGAACGAGAGACGGCGACACCGGTCGGAAAGTGAAGAGTTGCGACTGGCGGCGCGACGCCGTCGAGAGCGCATCCCGAAACGGCACCGCACACGACCAGAGCAACCTGCCAGCAGGCTAAAGAACGCAAAGTGAGTTGTTACTAACCCAGAATCGCGTGGAGTCTAGCGAGGAACGTGGCGCTAGTTTCCGCCCCAAGGGTCGATCGTTTCCTCGACCAGGGCTGGCCTGCGAGGCTGGCGCACGGGGGCTTCCGTCGCGCTCTCGACTGGAGGCGTGGGAACGCCCGTTCCCGCGCGGCCTCGACCGCGCTCGAGTGGGATTGAGAGCGTCTCGGAGCTGACCGCGCTGAGCGTAATCCGGCCGTCCCGAAAACCCGTCTTGCGAATAACGAGCTCGATGAATCCGTTGTCTGGCCGAGGAACATCCAGAGGGGTCGTCCCCAGGAGCGATCCGCCCTTGAGCACATCCGCCCCGAGCGGGTCGGAAACCAGATGAATCAAGGGCGCCTTTGCACCAACAAGCGCCGGCGCTTCGGCGGCAGCTGGAACTGCAGTGGGTTGAACCGCGGCGGCCGGTTGGTCTGCTATCGGGGGTGCGACGCTCGGTGGGGCAATCTCGCTCGAAGGGCTGACCGTACGCGGAGAATCGGACGACTTTCCGCCACCGAATGCGACGACGCCCACAGCCGCAAGGACAGCCACGGCAGCGGCGATCGCGATCCACTTGCCTGAACCACCGCCCGTTGAACGGGCCGGAACGGGAACCTCTGTACCAACGTTTCGAAGTGTGGCGGCCGGCGCCTTTCCGTCGGGATCGAACACGACGGACACGGATCCCGTGTTCTCACGCCCAGCACCTGTGTAGGTGCCCCCACCGACCGGCAGCCGTGGGTTTGGAAGCCCGGCGAGGTTGGACACGTCGCCCGTCATTGTCGCCATCACGCCGATCTGGCCGCCCGTGAGCGTGGTTGGACGCCCTTCCTTGATCCGCTCGAGCTCCCCACGAAGCGCGAACATGCTCTCGAAGCGATCTTCCTGACGCTTCGCGAGACACTTCAGAATCACTGCATCGAGATCGGGAGACGACGTCGCATCGGGCAACTGGCCTGGTCCGATCGGCGGCTCGTACATGTGCTTTGAGAGAATCCCCATCAAGCTGTCCGCATCGAATGGAACTCGCCCGCTCGC
>CAZWQH010000517.1:0-3574 GCA_964635815.1 uncultured Sandaracinaceae bacterium | reverse complement strand
TGCGGCGTGCTTGGACGAGCGCGTAAACGCTGCGCAGAGGTATCGCGAGTCTTTCTGCGACATCCGCGGCGCACAGCAGTACGGGCGATGCCTCATCGAGTGCGAACGGTTTGCCTCTCGTAGATCGAAGCTCACTCGGGGTCATCATTGTCCTCCGCTGTCCCGGCCAGCCCACCCAGCGAGCTCCTTTCAGACGCGCCGTCTTCGGACTGAGCTCCGGTTTGATCGCCACCGTCGTGGCTCTCTTGCGTTGGGTGGGACAGGATGGACGGTGGGTCAGCTTTCATCCGTGACCAGGGCGAGGTCCGAACGCCGTTGACGCGTCGTCGCGGTGCTCTCGCAAATCCAAGTCGCGGAAGGATGCTTGCTATTCGATTCGATTCCGATTTGCTTTGGCGCTCGACCGGCAAACGCAACCCCTGCGCGATGTCCGAAACGCTCACCTCATCGCGATTCGCCACCAGCTTCGCGATTTGCTCCTCCCACGGATCTTCCGATTGAAACAACGATTGGTGCGCGAGCGCTTCGCGTTCTGCGCATGGGTCCAAGTACCATTTCTCGCCTTCACAGTATCGCGCGCGTGCTTCGGCCCAGAGCTGATCGCGTTCCTCATTCAGATGCTCGGAGACCAACGCTTGGTCGCATCGCACCGGCCAGAATCGACGTAGGCCTGTTGGATCATCGAACGGCACGGAAGCATTGGTCGTCCCCGCAAACACGCATCGACGTTTCAGCTGCACGTTTCGACGCCCGTACGGCAAGCGAACGTCGTCTACCGTTCGCGTGAGAAACGCCTTCGCGATCTCCGATCGTCCTTTTACGTATCGCTCGATCTCTGCGAGTTCGACGATCACTGCTTCTTGAACGGTCAGAGCAGCGTCTTTGTTACGCAGGTCACCGACCTCATCTACGTACTTCCCGAGCGGTGCGATGGTTCGAAAGAACGTACTCTTCCCGATACCTTGACCGCCGAGCAAGACCAGCACGTGATCGACTTGGCATCCGGGTTCAAACGTTCGTGCAACGGCAGAGATAAACCATTTGCTAGCAAAGCTGCGCACAACGCCGTCGTCACGCGCGCCAAGGTGGCGGATGAGGACGGTATCGAGTCGCGCGACACCATCCCATCGGAGCGAAGAGAAGTACTTCTCGACGTGGTCGACCTCGTTCGCGTTCGCGAGAAGCGATAGCTTGTCGCTGACAGTTTGCTTGTGAAGTTCGACCCCAAACTCCTCCGAGAGGTATGTCTGCAGCGCCAAGATATCGTTGTCATCAAGGTTCCGCGGGTACGCGCGCCTCGGTGCGTACGCGCGTCCGTCCCACGGAAACGGTCCTGAAACGATCTCGCGCAATGTTCGCGCATCCAATGACGCGGGAAGAGCCAGCCTATGGAGAAGCTTGGTGTAGTTCGACTCCGTCTCTTCCAGCGCACCGAAGTGGAACGTGAGCCCCTCTGCCAAGTTTCTCTCTTTGAGAATCTGCTCCGTCCGTTTGTCTTGAAGCACGGTGGGAAGAGGGGGCGGATTGCTTTTGGTGGATTCGAGAAGGTGGTTGAACGATTCCTTTCCACGTGCGGCGAGAAAATCATCCAGTCCACATTTGCGTTTCTCGTCTCCGAGAGGAGGAAGTCTTACAACGTAGACGATTGCCCCGATTCCCCGGAGCGCATCCGCGAGACGCTGTTCGGCTGCTGCGACGTTCCTGTTGGTGCTCGAATCGGAGTCAAAAACGATGAACACCTCTCGTTCATTTTCCGCCGCTCGAGACAGAGCAGGAAACGGAACCTTGGACCGGCGAGTTTTGGTCGACGACCTTCCCCAGCAGTGCACGCCCGCAATCCCGATGGATAGATATCCAAACGTCTCTGCTGCGAGAACCTTCTTTTCCCCTTCGGTCACGATCAGCGGCTCGTCGCGACGATCCAGCCGCGCAGGGTCATGAATGATGGACGGAGGCAGATAGACCTCAAGCTCCCCTTTTGTGCGGAGGTACTTGCGGAGACGTGCGTCCCCGTAGCCCGCGGTCGATCTCGAAGCGAGAGGGATTCGCGGCTTCACGGAGTGCAACGTTGGATGCAAGCCATCAAGACGCCGGTAAGGAAATACAAGTGCGGGAAGGTGGTCTGTCAGGAGCGCATCGAAACCAAGCACGTCAGCCACGTGGCGATGGTCGTGTGTCGAGTAGATGCCTGCGGCCTTCAGCACCTCGTCCGAGATGCCGCTTTCGACGACAAGCTCCCGTCGATGCTCATCGGAAAGAAAATCGTAGCGACTCATTTCGAGCCTCCACGCGTGCACTCGATGAATGCGGTGAGGAGCGTGCGTTCAACCAGCAATCGCTTGCCCGGCCGGTGGGCTGGGAGAAATCCACGATGGATCCAGCGGCGAATTGTGCTTCTCGCGACTCGAGCGAGGGACGCGCTCTCAGCGACGGTCAGGTAAGGTGACTCTTCGACTCTTCTTGGTGTTCTTTCGTTCGTCATGCGCCAAAGAAAGCTCCTTGGTGCTCATCTGCCCCGGCATGATTCGGGCCCTTTTCTGTGCCGGTGACCTCGCAGCGCGCGCCGACACTATCGCTTCGATGCGGCGCTCCTGAGCCATTCGGTCGCGCACGAGTCGATTGAGCGTAGCGGGCTTGAGTGACCGCCCGTCTGCCGTGGTCGTTAGCTCTGATGCGACGAACTCAACGCAGAACGCGTACAACTTTGACAGACGCCCATGTTGTGCGGATGAGGGTCGACGAGCTGCGACTTTCCACTCGCGCGCGAACCTCCTGGCTAGACGCATTTCTTCTTCACCCTCGAAGATCGCTCGCCGTCGCGCTATCTCGCCTGCTTGTTCTGGGGTCTCGGGTTCGCTGGCGCTGAGCCCGTCCCAGTCGTGGCGTGAATCACGTGCTGCGGTTCGCAGGAGGCCGAACCTCGGTTGCGCGTTTTGTTCCACCGCTTCCGCGATGCGAAGAACAGCGAGCACCGCGCGATCTTGAGAGGTCGCTTCGCCTCTCCACTGCAGAAGTAGCTTGCGCGGGATGCAGCGCCCGATCTCTCGGTAGAAGGTCTTCATCAATGTTTTTCGCCTAAGCAGACGTTCTCGCTCTTGCGCTAGCTCCTCGCCTCGCTCTTTTGCTTCGCTTCGTTCGATAGCGAGTTTGGCGAGAAGCTCTTCATTGCTGAATGATTCTTTGGTCAGAGCGTAGAGAAAATTCCTGCACTCGGTTTCCGTGATGCCTTTGGCCCTTGTCATCGCGGGAGTGCTTACCACTTGTGGCGATACGAGACCTTTCTTGCGCGTTCGTGCGCACGCGTACCTACGAGAAACACAAGAGCACTCCTTTTGTGAGCGAGTGCCGGTGATACGATCTCGGAGCCAGAACCTCCGATATGTCGGCTCCTACCAAACTCGATGACGACCGCGTTGAACGCATCTGCCAGGCGCTAGAGAAGGGTATGTTCGTCGCGTCTGCAGTGCGTCTCGGCGGAGTCACGGAGTCGACTTGGTACCTTTGGAAGTCGAAAGGGAAGGCTGGCGTGCAACCGTACGCGGACTACCTAGAACGCATCGCGATTGCCGAGATG
>CAZWQH010000516.1:0-3585 GCA_964635815.1 uncultured Sandaracinaceae bacterium | reverse complement strand
CCGTTCACCCCATCCGCGCACGTGCCACCGTTCGCACACGGATTCGGCGAGCAGTCATCCACGTTCGTCTCGCAGTTCGTTCCGGAGTAGCCGGCAACGCACGTGCACGTGTAAGCATTGGCGCCATCCACACAGGCCGCACCGTTCTGACATGGGTTCGGAGCGCACTCGTTGACGTTCACGTCAGGGGCAACGTCCGCAAAACTCGCGTCCGCGAAGCCGCCGTCAGCGGAGCCGCCGTCAGCGCGAGTAGCATCCGTGCGCGCGGCATCCATCGAGCTGGCGTCGTTCGGAGCTACGTTCGCGTCCGTGCGCGGAGCATCCGTACGCGGAGCGTCCATCGAGCTTGCATCGGACGGTGAGACCGGGACGTCTGCAGCAACCGGCGCGTCCTGCGAGCTGTCGCCTGCGCCAGCGTCTGGAAGAGCCTGGTCGAGAGTGCCGCCGCAACCAACGGCGGTGACGAGAACCGCGAGGACGAGGAATCTGTTCAGCATGGTGCGGCACGGTCACATGCAAGAGGAACCATCGTCAATGACGCACTGCCACTATTCACGCGCAATGCTTCCCCCCGCGCGGATCGCATCGACGAGGATCTCGCGGCGACGGTAGAGGCGCTGCCATAACGGCGTTCACTCCGCGCACGTTGCGCCATGAACCCGGGACCACACGAGCGATTCGTGATTGCGGCACGCACGTATCTCCGTTCGCTCGTGAGCGCGATCGATGCTAATTCTCGCCATGCGTTTCGCGATTGCTTTCCTCGTTGCGTTACCTATCGCCAGCTCCTGCGCCCGAAAAGGCAGTGGGGGGGGCGACCCGATCGATTCTTCGATGGTGATGATGGGATCCGACACAGGCTCACCGGACACCCGCACGAATGCTCCGGACACGCGCGTGCCCGCTCTGGACGTGGAGCCGGCATCGACAGACGCAGCACCCATCATTACCTTCCCCGATGTCGCGGTAACACCTGACGTACGAACGACTCCAGACGTGCGGGTCACTCCAGATGTGCGCGTTATCCC
The DNA here is from genome assembly GCA_964635815.1 of uncultured Sandaracinaceae bacterium. GTDB lineage: Bacteria > Myxococcota_A > Polyangia > Polyangiales > JADJQN01 > CAZWQH01. The sequence goes on along the minus strand of CAZWQH010000516.1, from coordinate 2,557 downwards.
AGACAGCGGTTCCTCGGATCCGTGCGCGGGAGATATGACTAACCCAACTGCTACCGTGGGTTGCAACGGAGGATTTGCTTCGTATCCCGCTGCGAACGGCTTCACTGGCGCGTGCACCGACGCGAGCGAATCCGATCCGAGTGGAACGTGTTTGGCCGCAACGGACCGTTGTTTGTTCGGCACAGGAGCGACGGTCGGCAATTGTTTCCGCTCCTGCGCGACCGCCCTTACCTACACGTCGACCGGCGGTTGCCCGATTGGTGCGCGCTGCTTTCAGACCGGAGCAGCAGGGCCGCAATGCTTCGTCGATTGCGACACGGCGCATCCATGCCGCACAGGTTGGAGCTGTGACCTCGAAGGCAGCTGTCTGCCGAACGACTAGCGAAGCCACCTGATGGGTGAGCGGATCGTATCGCTTTGTCAGCAAGGTAATCCGCCAAACTCCTAGAGAAACGTGATGGCTTGTCGATTGCGATGTGTTCTCGCATGTCGGGTCGAGTTCGTTCCTTCCGCCTCTGCACCATCATCCTCTGCGTAACGGGTCTCCTGATTCCGCCCACCTCTCATGCCGACGGATTCGTCCCGACCAATCGAAGGGGCACGCTCGCTGCGCTCAGAGCCCGGCAAGCCAACCCGCTACGACGTCGAACGGGAGCCGCACGCATCTCTCCAGCAGTCGTTGCGGCGACACGCGGCTCCGTCGGACGCGCGATGGCGATCATTGCGGGAGACCCAGAGTTTCGTGAGAGTGCGACGTCTACCGTTGCAGACGAAGCACGCACGGTCCTCAGCGTTGCTTTGCGACGCGAACCGAGCGTAGCCACTAGTCCCGTCGTTTCCGAAGCGTCGGAAGAAGCTCTCTCGGACGTCAATCTGGCGCAGGAAACGAACGCGACCGTCGCGTTGATCAACAATCCCACAGAGCTCGAGCGAACCGCAGCGGACATTCTCTCCTCCGACTCGCCCCGATTCTTACGCGCTCGGTTGATTCTCAGGAGGTACAACCGACTTACCGACCGAGCGAAGGATGAGTGGAAGCGAATCGTCGCGCAGCTGCGAGATCCTCAAGCAACGGCTCTTCCGAGCGATGTCACGTTCGAGATCGCGGCCCTTGGTGGCAATCGCTTCATCATTTCCGCGCTAAGCACCACGAGAGGAGGAATCAATTCCGCGGAGCTAACCGGTGCGGAAGCCACGACGCTCGAGCTCGCGCTAGCCACTGCATTCGGGTTACCCGGCGCCGTAGCCGCTCCTTCGAGCACTACAGTTCGCGGGTACTACGATGAACTACGTAACTCATCAGCTCTGGCGTTCGAGGCGGGTCGGATCGTCTATCGAGGTCGCGAGCTAACCGACGCGTCCGCTGCGGAGTTCGAGACTCCTTCGAACCGACGCGTCTCACCCGACGAGTATCGGCAGATTCTCCGGTTGCTACGAGTCTCACAGGGGATTGATACGGACGAAGCCCGTGAGGGCGGCAGACGGGACTTTGTCGGAGAACAGGAGGTCATCGATCGCTACGTTTGGGTTCCACGCGTGGTCGACCCAGCTGCGCGCAGAATCGTCGTGCGTTCGATCTTGCGCGATCAGCGTCGCCAGTCTCAGTCGTTCTTGCGCCGCCTCGCAGAGTCCCCGAACGATCCCGAGCTCGCAGTGTACGACGCAGTAACCATAGGTCCGGTCCGCACGCCGTTTCCGTCACGACTGCCGGCGCGCGCGTGAATCCGAACTTCCGGTCTTTGATCCTCGAGCGGTCAGAAGTATTCGGCGCAAACTTCTCTCCCATCGGCGACGCGTTAAGCATCAATAGTCGCAACGACGCGCAAAGCGACAACGACCTCGCACGCGGAACTGGCAACATCAACCCTGTCGCGGGACCCGTCCAGGTTCCTGACATCAGCGGGCAACGTTGGACCTCGGGAACGGCGCTCGCAGACGTGACCACGATCGCGGGGCACACGTCGGGCGCGCGCGTCGCAGTCGGTGTAGAAGCTGAATCCGTCGAGGACGCGCCTGAAGGATCTCCTGCGCAGTACCTCGTCACGTTCAAGAACGTTCGTACCGGTGAACGATTCCGAGTCTTCTCGCGCGCTGTCGTGGCTGCAACGGGCCTTGGACGCGAAGTCGTGAGCCTTGGCGATGCAGCTTCCAACGCTCTTGCAGAGAGCGAGATTGCACGCGCCGATCTGACACGACCCGAGGAGCGACCCCAGATCCTCACGAGCGCCTTGGAGCTGCAATACAACGCGGCGTCAGAAACTCCGCGCGATGCGTACCGTGCGGCTCGTCCGGGCCAACGTGCTCCCCGCACCTTCGTCGCCGGAGGCGGTGACTCTGGAAGAGTCGTTCTCGAGGATGTTTTCGGAACTGCGCCGGCCGATCTCTACAACGGAGGCGGCAGACGCGACTCGGCTCAGCGAGGTGAGGTCGGCGACATGCGCCAGCAGCCGCAGCTCGATCTGCGAATAATCGGCGCTCAGCAGCTTGTGTCCCTTCTCGGCGATGAAGGCTTCGCGGATCTTGCGACCTTCCTCGGTGCGGACCGGGATGTTCTGCA
>CAZWQH010000515.1:0-3586 GCA_964635815.1 uncultured Sandaracinaceae bacterium | reverse complement strand
CAGGGCATCATGACCCAGTTGCTATCGCCCCGAGCCGACGGTCCCGGTCGCGCAATGTGCATCGAAGTGATGGTTCCGAACGCAGCTATTCGGAATTTGATCCGCGAGGACAAGATTCACCAGATCTACTCCTCCATGCAGACCGGCCAGGGTCGCAGCGGGATGCAGACGATGAACCAGTCGCTCTACAACCTCTTCATTCGGGGGTTCATCACTTTGGAAGACGCCCAAGCCCGGTCGCCAGACGTCGCTGAGCTCCTCTCGTTGATCGAAACAAAGAGTCCAATCGTTCCCGCGGGCCAGGGAAAGAAGCCTCTCGGAACCTGACGAAACGGCCGCAAACCTGAAAAACGAGCTTGACCTGGTCATGTGTTCCGCAGACCATCGGCCTCGGCTTTTTCCGTGTACGTGCCCTGTATGAAGCACCCACGCGGCGGTGTCCGTTCGCGCATGCTCGCCGTCTATTTGGCGGTGGCGTCAGCGTGGCTTTTGGGTGTCGCTCCGGGCCGTTCAGTTGCACAACCGCAACAAACAGGCGCCGCACGAGAATCCGCGGCCGACGCATACGATCGCGGAGTCGCAGCATACCGCGCTGATGACTACCTCTCTGCCGCACGCTGGTTCGAAGCCGCGTACGCGCTCGAGCCGTCGGCCGCCGCGCTCGTTCAAGCACTGCGGTCTCGATCGCGCGCCGGCGATATTCTCGCTGCGGGAAACATCGCGCTCGAGATGCGACGACGCTATCCGAACGAGGAGCGGGTCGTCGTGCGCCGCGCGCTACGAGAGGCTCGCCGCATCGCGACACACGTCACACTTCAGTGCGATCAGTGTGCGTTCGTCATCAACGGGGCATCGACCGGATGGCGTGCCGTCTTCGTCGAGCCCAATCGCGACCACGTGATCGAAGCGCGGTACGTAGCCGGTGCGAGCAGGCAGACGGTGCGGGGCGCCGCCGGGGCCGATGTGCGCGCCACGTTCAGTGGTCCCGATCTGGTGCCAACGAACCTGGACGCCCAGGAGCCGCCCCAGACCGGCACATTTGCGGCGAACACGGGCGCGCAGCCACCGGTGCGATCCGAGACGACCCATCAGGTCGCAGCTTTGCCACAGAACCCGCCTGTCGAGGTCGATGCCCGCCCAAGAACGCCAGCGTTGAACCGCGTTCGGCCGGACACGCGAGACACGCGGGTCGACAATCCAGATTCGCTTGCGCGAACCACACGCCCACGCCGTCCGAGGATCGCTCGGCCGCGAGATGAAGAACCCACCAATCCACTGCCAGCGATCTTGGGCATCGGCGGCTCGCTCACGCTCATCGCCGGAGGATTCCTGGTCTGGTCGACTCTCGACATGTACGACGGCGTTGCGGCTTATGAGGCCACGCCAACGATGTCAGGCCTCGCCGCAGGACAAGACCGCGAAGCACGAACGAACATCCTGCTCGGCGTGACTGCAGGCCTTGCTGGAGCGACCGCGCTCGCTCTCATTCTTGCTGCATCGATTCCAACCGGGAATACGCTTGAGCCGCGCGTGTCGGTTAGCGCAAGCGACACATCCGCGATGGTGCATGTGGGAGGGCGTTTCTGATGACGCTCCACGATCCTGCTTACTCTCTCGTTGGCCGACGCCTTGACCGGTACGAAGTGCTCTGCCTCCTCGCAACGGGAGGCATGGCGGCGGTGTATGCCGCGCGCTCAATCGGCGTCGCCGGTTTCGAACGTCTCGTCGCCATCAAGGTCTTGCATCCTCACCTGGCGCATGAGGAAGAGTTCATCTCGATGTTTCTCGACGAAGCGCGGCTCGCGGCTCGCATTCGTCATCCGAACGTAGTCGGAACGCTCGACGTCAGCGATTCGAAGGGCGACGGCTTCTTCATCGTCATGGAGTACGTAGAAGGGCATCACCTCGGCGCACTGCTTCAACAAGCAGCAAAGACTGAAACCTTGCTCCCGACTTCCGTCGTCCTGCGCATCGTGCTCGACGCACTTGCGGGGCTCGAAGCCGCACACACGCTGACCGACGAGGCCGGCATCCCTCTCGAGCTCGTGCATCGCGACATTTCTCCGCACAACATCATGGTCGGCACCGACGGCGTTGCGCGGTTGACCGATTTTGGAATCGCGCGCGCAGAGGTTCGCCTCGCCACGACCCGAGAAGGCCAGCTCAAAGGGAAGCTCGGTTACATGGCTCCGGAGCAAGCGGGCGGAAACCGTGCGGACCAGCGCTCTGATCTGTTCGCCATGGCAATCGTCCTTTGGGAGGCACTGACGGGTCGTCGGTTGTTCCGCGCTGAGACCAACGCGGCGACGCTCGACCGAATTCTCCACGGTGCGATTCCGCTCCCTTCGGAGTTTCAGTCGTCGCTCGCTCCGCTGGACGCTATTTTTCGTCGAGCGCTCGCGCGCGATCCTGAAGAACGGTTCCCCACCGCCCGCGCATTCGCTGAAGCTCTCGAGCAGCAGGCGGTGCACGTGGGTGGCCTCTGTCCCGCACGCAACGTTGCGGACGCAGTGCGGGAGCTGGCAAAAGAGAAAGTCGAGCGCGACCGACGTCGAATTCAGGGCGCGCTAACAGATCCTCCTCCGCGACCGGATCGTCGCGACCGAACATCGGAGCCGTCTTCGAGTGGCCTGTCACCTTCTGGCCTGGGCGTGAGCGTAGGCTCAGGGGAATCGACGACCGTGGCGAGCGCGCTCCCGTTAGCGACAGCGGTCTTCGGCATGGGCGCGATCGCTCTCGGTGCCTGGCTCGTGTGGGATCAAGGGCGCGGCTCCAGGAACGACGATTCGGGATCCACAGAGCAGACCGCGCCGCCCACCCCGCAGAAAAACTCGCCGGCTCCCCAAACCGGTCCGCCCAACATCTCGATCATTGCAGAGGCGACTGGGGCTGTAGACGGCGGAACGTCGATCGTGATCGTTCAAAGCACTCCGGATCCGGCGGATGCCATCCGTGTGGTTGGCGAAGACGGAGGTGCCCGCAGAGACGCTGGACGCCTCCGTAGGACCGAACCTGACGGCGTTCTGTCGAACCCCTACCGTCGCTAGAGCGCGGTCGGTGGGCGCACACATGTGTGTAATGGCTCACCCGACGGCACGTGCGCCGCGAAATCTGGTCCTTGCTTTTGACCTTTCCGCGACGAATCGGATATCGTCGTGCGCGAGGATCAATGGCGGAGTTTACGTGGGAAGCGACGGCACGCACCGGTGAACTCCGAAAGGGGATCATGGAGGCGGATACTGTCGAGTCGGTCGAGGGCCGACTCCGAGCGCAGAATCTCAAGCCTGTAAAGGTCAAGAAGCGCCCGATGCAGATCAAGTTGCCGCAGATCGGCACCGGGATCGGCGAGCGCGACATCGTTATCTTCGTCCGCCAGTTCCAAACGATGATCGACGCAGGTCTTCCGTTGGTCCAGTGCCTCGAGATTCTCTCCGCTCAAGGCGAGAACCAGATGTTCAATGCGGTTCTTCGCGACATCAAAGGCAACGTCGAAGGCGGCGCTACGTTCTCCGAGTCTCTGCGACGGCACCCCTATAGGGTGCGGCCTGTCGGGGCGAAACGCTCGCGCAGCGCGGGTGGCCGGCGC
>CAZWQH010000514.1:0-3610 GCA_964635815.1 uncultured Sandaracinaceae bacterium | reverse complement strand
CCGATGATTTCCATCGGTGCGCCAGTCACGGGATTGCGAATCGTCGCAGTGGACCCCGCGAGACCTCCGCGGTTCCTTGCTCAAGGCTCGGTTGACCGCGCGACCGTGTTTCAGATGACGGACGTCAGCAACATCGTGGTAGACGGAATGATAGTCGACGCCGACATCGCTGACGCGACGATCTTCGAGTTCGTGCGCACCAACGTCCGCGAACTCGCGAGGATCCGCGCACAAGGTGGACGATGGGAAACTGCGATTCACGCAACACACGGCACAATTGGATTGGTCGAGGATTTGATCCTGCACTCTCCGGCAACTTCAACGCGGAGTGCTCTCGTGGTCCTAAACAACGCCACCATCAACCGAATGACCGCCCTCAACTTCGAGGTGAGCGCCGGGACCACCGGTGGAAGCACCGCCTTTGGCGTCGGACGCGGATTCGGGCCGGATCTTGGACCCGGGACCATCGGGCGTATCGCGGCGTCGACGATTACCATCCGTCCTGGCCTGAGCTTGTTATCGACCGTGTTCAGTATCCGTGAGCCCTTTGCGCTCGGTGGAATGACGTCGTCGATAGTTCGAATGGGCGTCGGCGCAGGTACTGCGGGGCTCTTCTGGAGTCTTCCGCTAACGGCACTCGACAACCCGATCAATCCGAGCGCGACGGTCAACACGTTGATGACGACTGGCAACACCGTCTGCACTCAGAACGGAACCGATTTCAGCGACTTGGGTTTTGTGGGACCGACGGTGGTTTCGAACGGGTCGTTCGAGCAAGGAAGCTGGCCGGCGAACTTCCCTTGGGGCGATGTAGGAAGTGGTCCCGGTCATGCGAACGCTCCGTTCAATCTTCAGGCTCAGTGGGGCGGCCCGTGCCCGTAAGGTGGTGTGACGTCATGGTCTCGAGATCAGTTCTGCCTGTGTGGCTCACTCTCGCGGCATCGTGCAGTGGCGTTGCGTCCGGTCCCCCGGTGCTGGATGCAAGTCCCGTGGATGCCGTCGATGCACACAGCAGTTTCGTGGATGCGGGCGACTCATCCGCAACGACAAGCGACGCCCACTTCGACACTCGACGCGCTGACTCGACCACGCCTGACGCCAGCAGAGCGGATGTACCCGTCACGCCCACCGCTCCGCGCAACCAGCTGGGGCTCAACATCGGATACCCGGTCGATTACGACCAAACCCGCCTCTATGCGGACCTGATCAAGACGTCGCGTGACCCACGTGACTTGGACAACACCCGCGACGTAGCGGTCGATGCAAACGGCTGGCCCATGGAAGCTGACTTCCAGGTGTTCGCATTCGCGCTCGATCAAATGAACGGAACGTTCGATCTATCATTCGCTGGTCGAGCGACAAACGTCATCGCACCGTACGGAGGCACCGTCTCGACGCTCGCCTATGATTCCGCGAGCAACACCTCCTCCGCTTCGGTCGTGTTCCCGGACGCCACGACGCAAAACTTCGCGCTGAACTTCGTGGGCACAACGCGCAGCGCGGGCGGCTCTCCGGGACTCACGAACATTCGCTTGATGCGGCCGCTGACGCCTGGCTCTTCCACCGCGTACCCACGCGAGTCCCTCTTCACAAATGAGATCAAGACGCTCTCCCAACGCTTCTCGGTGATCCGATTCATGCAGTTCCTCGGCACCAACTCGAACCAACAGCGACACTGGAGTGAGCGAACACGACCGACAACGATGTCGTTCAACCGGCTCGCAGGCCAAAGTGGGTACGGCTTCGAAGGGCGCGGTGGTCCTTGGGAAGACGTGGTCCGGTTCGCGAACGCGGTGCGGCGAGATGCGTGGATCACGCTGCCTCTCCACGCGGACTTCGATTACGTGCGCCGCGTTGCGCAGCTCTTCGCGTATGGCTCGGACGGCGTCAACCCGTATACGTCGCCGCAGACCGACCCTGTGTATCCGCCGCTCGCAGCAGACCTGAATCTGTACGTCGAATCCTCGAACGAGACTTGGAACTTCGCCTTCACCCAGGCGCACGACGTGGACGACTTGGCCGCCGCGGAGCCTCCCGCGCCCCCGATCAACTACGACGGGATGACCGGGTCCGGCGCGCCTCACGCGCGCTACACAGCCATGCGCGCCGCGCAGATAAGTCTGATCTTCAGACAAGTCTTTGGCGACGAAGCCATGATGACCCGCATCCGCCCCGTCCTCACCTCGCAGAGCGTTTGGCCGCTCGGCCCCGGCGGCATCAGCGCGATGCTTCGGTTCATGCATGCGTATTTCAACAACGGAGAAGGAGATGCGCCGCATGTGCCGAACGCGAGCTGGGTCGTTCCAGGCACAAGCACCCAAGTCGGCGCGCATCCCGCGAACTACTACTTCTACGGCGGCGGCGGAGCAGCGTACTACACGCCGTCGAGTTGGAGCTCCTTGTCTGACGTGCTCACGAGCGGAAACATGAATCCAGATTCTTGGATCACCGCGCCGGACGGCTATCAGCAAGACCTGCATACTCCTGCGGTCTTTGGGATCCGTCGCATCGCCTATGAGGGTGGCCCCAGCCTCGATGGCCACGGGATGGATCCCATCGTCGTCGGCGCGATTAACTCCGCGCGACCAGCTTCGCCGAACATCACGGACGTGATGCAGACGATGCACGACCGGTGGAGCGAGCACGGCGGCGAGCTGCTGGTTTACTTCACCGCGGCGCACGACGCGCAGTGGGGATTCGCGCGGGTGTCTGCAACCCATCCCGGCGGGAACATCTTCGATATCGACACGCCCAAAGTGACTGCGTCGACCGAGCTCGCGGCAAGAGCGCCCGCAGCGCTGACGTACGGCGCGGCGATTCCAGGGGCGCTGCCCGGGGCCGCCTTCGAAACCACTCAAGTCGGGTGGGAACCCGCGGCGCCTGCTGCAACGGGCAGCAAGACACTGAACCCGAGCAACTCCTGGGCCGCTTACATCTTTCGTGGCGCGAGCACGTCGGCGCGGCGTCTGGAAGTCACCCTTTCTGCGAACAGCGGGATGCTCGCTGTCTACCTCGACGGGAGACTCGTCGGCGTGCAGGCCTCCGTGAGCGGCGTGAACGTGTTCGACACTGGAGAGTTCAGCACAGCACTCCACGGCGTGATCGTTCGCATCGTGGGTGGGGCAGCGACCGTGGAACGCGTCGCACTGAACTAGTCCTAGATCCGAAAGTCGCGAGACCCGTACGACTCAAACAAGTACGCCGCGCGCTCTTCGCCCCAGCGCGCTGCTCCCTCTCGTTCCGCCTCGACGTAGTCTTGCTCGTTGTTGCTGCTCGCAGCGGCTCGGAACTCCGGACCGCCCGTCAGCAAATCGATCGCAGGGATGTCATCCACAAACTCGTATCGCTCCGTGCGCCATTTGAATCCACCAGCTTCTCCGCACAATCGAGCAGCGCGCGCAATCATGGACAGGTACGCGTAGTACGTCCGCGCGGCGGATGCGTCCGTCACGTGCACTTGGACCGCCGAGCAGTTCGTCTTCGCGTGCTTGTGGAACGTCGGCTCAAAGTCTGTCGCCCGCACGTGAAGACCCGCGTACTCACTTCCGCGTGCAAGTGTACGAGCATCGAGCGATGGCGCGCCCCAGAGTTCGAGCGGTCGCGTAGTCCC
>CAZWQH010000513.1:0-3629 GCA_964635815.1 uncultured Sandaracinaceae bacterium | reverse complement strand
AGACGACGTGATCGCCGATCGCATTCTCACGCTGGGTGTCCCTGTGATGCGAAGCCACGAGATTGGACACGTCGATGCAAATCGCGCGCTACCACTCGGAGTGAACGCTACGCTGCTCGCCGGCGACGCAGGCGCAACGCTTACCTACGATGCTGCTACATGGGATACGCGAGCCCGAGACCAAGCAACGTAACCAGTAGCAGCACGACTGGTGTGAGAACGAGAAACACGGGAACCGTCACGACGAAAACGTCACGAGCCTTCAACTGAAAGAGCGCAAGCGTTGGCAGCATCCAGAACGGCTGAATCAAGTTCGCAAGTGCTTCACCCAAGTCGTAACACGCGACGACCCACCCGAGATGAGCATGATGTGTGTGCGCGGCCTGCATTACGTACGGAGCTTCGATCACCCACTTCGCGCCACCGCTCGGCACGAGCACCCCGAGGGCCGCTGAGTACGCGGCCACGACTGCGTAAAACGTACCAGGAGTCGAAGCGCCGACGAACGCGTGCGCGATGCGTGCGCTGAGGCCGCTCGTGACGAGAACCGCCGCAAGGGCACCGTAGAAAGGAAACTGCAGGAGGATGCCCCAAACCGCAGACGCCGCCTTGCGCACAGACTGCATCAAGCGATGCGGCGTCCGATGCAGCAAGGTCGCGAGCCCGATGAGCGCGAGGTTTACACGATCGAGTGTGATGACGGACGTCCAGATCTTCTCGCGTTGGGCGCCGACAACCAGGCTGACCGCGATCACCAGGAAAACGAGCACGCTCACCCACGGCTGATGCTCGAGCCATTCGCCTGGAGTGCTCGACTTCGGCTCAGATTCATCCTGCGGAAGAGAGAGAGAGATTCCGAGATCCGCGGCGGTTCGCATGCGGTCCCCAGCCGGCGCGATCCAATACAGAAGCGCACCGACGACGACGAGCTCGATCGCGATAGACGCGAAGCTCTGCCAAAGGAAGATGGTCGATGTGAGCGGGATGATCCCGGCGCTCGGACCTTCCGCATCGCCAGCCACGATTGCAAGCACCGCAGCAGGGAGCGCACCCGGCGTCGCCATCTGCAGCGCGGCAGAGCCCGACAAACCTTGCGCCCACACGCTTCCAAGTCCCAGAAACGACGCGCCAGCCAGAAAGCGATAGTCGGCGCGAGTCGTGCGCGCGACCTCGAGCGCAAGCATCGTCCCGAACATGAGGCCGAAGCCCCAGTTGAGCCACGAGGCGATCATCGAAACGATTCCAACGAACACGACCGCGGATTTCGGAGTCTTCGGGAAACGCGCGAGCCTGCGAATGCCGCGCGCGACAATTGGGGCTGCCGCTACGACATAGCCGCCGATGACAATCATCGCCATCTGTGTGGTGAACGAGGTCAGCGACCAGAATCCGGCGCCCCAACTCGCGAACACTTCGCTAGGTGACGCGGTGCCGAACGCGACTGCAGCTAGGATGAGCACGAACGTGCCGAGCAGCGCGAATACGAACGCGTCGGGCACGTAGCGCTCGAGCCTATCCGCCAACCATTGCGACATGCCGTGCCTTAGCAGCGCGTGAGCACTTGAACGATGCGGGCCGCTGCTTTACGTCGTGTGTCCGATGCAGCTCGCCCTATCCGTACGCGCCCGCTGCGCGCTGACACAACCAGAGGCGGTCGCCGCAGTGCAAGCTGCGCTCACGCAGCACCCGCATGAGCCTGGCCAGAACGAGACGTACACGCGCAATGCCGAGACCATCATGGAGCTCGCACTCCATCCGGGAGCTCCGCCTGTGCAGATCGGAATCGCGGCGGGCGAGATCCGAATTGACGCTGAAACTGGAATCACCGGGCCGGGCTATCACGCACACGTCGCAGATCTGGTCGCGACGCTTCGCGAAAAGTTGAATCTAGACCTGTCGCGCGCGGACGATCCGAGCGGATACCTAGAACATCGCGACTTCGCTCGGCTGGAGCAGTGGACCATTGGACAGATCGAACGCTGGGCGAAGGAAGCGCTCGGTGCACAGGCTGACCGGGCGATCGCGTTGGTTCGAATGCCGAGCGATATCGTCCCAATCGGCTTTGTTGCGGCGACTCCTGCTTGCCATCTACTTACCCCACTCGGTCCGCGTACCCGCCAATGGCTGGAACACGTGGCGCAAGACGGACGCATTGGGGGCGACGCCTACGCGTGGTGGAGCGGCAAACACGGATCCGCAGCCTACGAGCATGGACTCGGAACGTACTTGCTGTGGAACGAAGCTCGTTTCGTCCAACCCGTCTCCGAAGAGGCGACGCTCACCGCGCGAAGGATCACGAAAGCGTTCGGCGTCGCATCCACGGCTTCGTTCCCAACCGGGCAGCCGCCCGCGATTCCATGGCCCGAGATCGCAGAGCTCCACGAGCTGCTCGACGAAATGCTGCTCTCGATGCGCGCAAAAAAGCTCTCCGAAGGTGCGAAGCCGCTGCGCGGTTACCGCCGCCACGAAGTAGAGGTCCTGCTTCCCGGAGGGGTCTGGATCACGTTACCGGGCCATTTTGAGGAGGATGTGGATGAACGAGGATCCCTCGCGGTGTTCGATCACCGACGAGCCGTGTTCGCGAGCGCGATGAGGAACACAGATGGTGCTGCTGCTCAGTTGAGCAGCGCCGAACACGCCGAACATGCCCTCTTCAGCGGTTTTCACAACGGCATGATGGTGGTTGCGCACTACGAGAAAGGTGATCAAAGCGACGTTGATCGGGTCTTCGCACGCATACAGGCGCCGAGTTCCCTGGTCATGCTTACCTTCACGTTCGATCAGCAGTCGGGACTCCCTTGGTGCGAAGCTTCATTGGCCTCCTTAAGACCGGATGTGGCGCCCACGCTCTGATTCGACGCGAAAGGTCCCCGCGGCCGTTGCGTGTGTTGGCCAAACAATAGTAGAAACGTGGCTGTATGAACCATGCCCAGAGTGTCTGGATCAGGACCGTCTATGTGTCCTTGATCTGTGCGAGCGTGATGGTCGCAGCACCGAGTAGTGCACAGTCGAACGATGCCGCATCGTCGAGCGACACACCGTCCGCTCCAGCCAACACAAACTGGCTGGGCGAAACTTGCTCGGCGCTCCCGGGTTTGTTGCGCGTTGGCTCGCCCAATGTTCGAAGAGCGGGCGTCTACCTCGCCGGTTGTGCCGGCTACGGATACACGGAGGACGTTCTCAACCGCAGCGATTCGCACCACCGCCTGTTTGGAAACTGGGCGATAGCGGTTCGACCGATCGACTGGCTTGCGATCGGCCTTCGTGGAGACGGACGTTCGGATTCGCATTCCAGCTCGGGAATGAGTGACGACGGCCTCGTTGGCGATCCTCGTCTCACGATTCGCGCCGGCGGAGATCTTGGCGGCGGTCTGTCGCTCGGCGGTCAGATCGGACTCTGGATTCCGGGAAATGATTTCCCCTCGCTCGACTTCGGCGCGCTCACGACGGACTTCATCGGAATGGCGTCGTACTCGACCGAAACGATTTCGCTCAACGCAAACATCGGGTTCCGTCTCGACCAATCGGGTAAAGCAGCGCCAGTTGCGGATCGACCCGGATACTCGGACGCGGATCGCCTCTCGCTCGGTCTCAGCGACTACAACGCGTTCCTCCTCGGAGTCGGCGGC
>CAZWQH010000512.1:0-3648 GCA_964635815.1 uncultured Sandaracinaceae bacterium | reverse complement strand
TCCCGGGGCACCGGCGCTTCACGGCGAAGTCGCTGCGGCAGGCCGTCGAAGACTCGGGCGTCCGCGTGAGCCGGACCGAGACGCTGCCGGGCCTTATCCCGATCGGCTACGTCGAGGGGACATTCGGGCCGGGGTGAGATCGGCACCGTTCCCCCTGTGGCGGCACCGGCCGCCGGGGCGCCCACACCGAGCGCCCCGGCTCCGAAGTCGCGCCAGAACCCAACGTGGGCGCACCAGTCGCGCATTGGGGGCCGTGTCCGCGGCGGGACAGCGCGAATCCGAGAGAGAGTCCCGGTCCGCGCCGCTCAACCACCTGGATTCGCAGGCGTTCGCATTCCCGGGACCGTGCGAGCGTAGCGAACCCGTCCCGCAGAGAGCCCTGCGAACGGGTTCGCAAGCAGCGGCGGATGCGGAGCCATTTCGTCGCCTTTCAAACTCGGCGACCAGTTGTTGAACAGGAGCCCCGATCATCGCGAGGTGGTCGGGGTTTCGCTTTTCTAGCGTGGTGTCGCGAGCATGCGCGACGCGCGCGATCTCGATCGGGATCTCCACGCGCGAAGTGGAGAGTGGGCGCGCGCGTTCGTGGGCGCCCGATCGCTCTCTCGGAGGCCGTTTTGGGCGGAGACTGGGGAGAGAGAGCCCGGCGCCCGTTTAACAGAAACCGAGACCCGTTTTACAGACGGAGAGAAAATACAAACACGTCTCCATCGGAGAGCGCACCGCGGAGAGCCCGCGCACCGCCTCGTAAATCTCGGGCGCCGCTGTTCAACGGACCACGAGAGAGAGGTTAGAACGATCGCTCACCGTTCTAACCTTCTCTCCGGACCGGATGTTGAACAGCGTGGAGAGCGCCGCATCGCGCGCCGTCACGCCGTCGGCTGCCCGACGCCCGCCTGCCGCAGCGAGGCCTCGGTGGGGCCGCGTCCCGCGCAGCAGTCGGCGAGCTTGCCGTCGACTGCCACCGCGGGGACCGATCGGATGCCGAGCGCCTTTGCTCGCTTGGCGACGCCTGCGTCGTGCATGTCGTGCACGGTGATCTCGCACGACGGGCACGCGATCTGGTTGATGAGGTCGATGGTCTCTTTGCACGCTCCGCAGCCAGCGCTGAAGACCTCTATTTGTCGTTTCGCCATGACGTTCTCCTTCTCTCAAGTGGTGATGCAGGCCGGACACGCCGGAGTGGCGCGCCTTGGCCAGGTGTTCCAAATCGAAGCCGCAACGAGTAGCCCAAGCCCCGCGTACATCGCGGGGTCGCTTTCGAATCCGAACTTGCCCGCGAGGACGATCGCGGATGCGCCCAGGCCGACGAAGAACGGCCCAAAGCCCCTGCGCCGGCGGGCACGAAAGCCGAGCGCAGCGACCGCGATGAGCAAGAACACCGCGGTGAGCGGGAAGAGCCATCGGACGTCCAGCAAGAACCCGAGTCCGAGCGACGTGAGCACACCTGCGTACGCCGGCCAGCACGCCGGGCACGCGATCTTCGGCAGAAATGCGAGCCCGATGCCGGGCAGGGTCGCGAGGCTCGATCGCCAGCCGGCGCGGCGCCTCGAGGAGGTGGCCGCCTGCTCCGTCGAAGTCAGCGCCGCCGCGATCTGCTCCGCAGCGGGCGCGTGAGCCAAGCCCGTGACACCTTCGTAGACTCTGCAGCAAGTCTCCGCGGACGGCGGCAGTCCCGCGACGTCGCGACCGTCGACGAGGATGGTCGGCGAACCGTAACCGCGCGTGTGCGTGGGAGCCTCTGGATCGCCGATGCAGTGCTCGGACCACTTGGGCTTCGCTCCGGCGCGGGCGAACGCGAGCAGCAGGTTCGCGCGGGCCAGCGAGACGTTCGGACAGTCGGAGGAGTAGACGAGGTCAACGGTTGCCATGTCCGGCCTCCTGCTCGTCGAGCGCATCGAGGATCGGGCACACGCTGGTCGGTCCCTTCCCACGGCAGACACGCACGAGGTCCGTGAGCGCCGCCTGGATCCGGGCCAGGTCGAGCATCTTGGCCTCGATATCCGCCATCTTCGCCTTCGCCAACGCGCGCACGTCGGCGCAGCTCCTCGTGGGGTCTACGCGGAGGTCGAGAAGCTCACCGATCTCCTTCAACGTGAACCCCAGGTCCTTCGCGCGGCGAATGAACCGAAGGCGGCGTATGGTATCGGGCGGGTACTGGCGGTAGCCCGACTGTCGCCTGGGGGGCTCGGCGATCAGCCCTTCTCGCTCATAGAAGCGCACGGTCTCAACGCCGATGTCGGCCGCCTTGGCGACCTCGCCGATGGTCAAAGCCTGCATGAAAAGAAGTATGCACCCTGTACCCTACTACGGAGTCAAGGGTTGATCTTCTGCGGGCTGGATTCAGTCGCGTGGGCTTTCGGCTGAGGAGCTGGCGCGTCGAACCGCACGGGGGTCTGCAGCTTCCGCAGCTCCGCGAGGAGCGACTCGATGTTGGTGTTCAGCCGCTCGAGCTGGTCGGCGATCTTGGGCATCGTCGCTTCGTAGAAGCGCTGGCCCATCCTGGTCCTGAAGAAGTCGCTCATCCCGTCCTCCTGCTGCGCCGGCGTGCGAACCCTCGCGGCTTCCGCGGTCCGAGCGCCATCGCCCACGCGACCTCGAGGAGGGCGGCGAGCTCGCGGCCCTGCCCGAGGCCGGCGTTCGTCGCGAGCTGGGCCAAGCGCGCTGCGAGGGCGCGGCCGCGCGCGCCCTGGCGCCGGAGGGTTGCCGTCAGCGCGTCGGCTCGCCCTTGCACGATCCCGTGCTCGAAACCGAGATTGAACATCGCCTCTTCCCGGTCGATCTGGCGGTCGCCGATCAGCTCCTCAAGGCGCAGGTAGACGTGGCGCTGCTCGCCCAGGGCCGCGACGACACGGTCCTGGGCGTTGATGATGCGCTTCCGCAGCGTGGCGTGGCGGAGGCGCCGTTCGATCTCGTCGTCGATTGGGTGCGCCTCGCTGTCGCTCGGGTTGGCGTCCCTGTAGAAGTTGCGGCTCCGCCCGCCCATCACGCGACCTTCTCGCGCAGGCTCTCGATGACCTGCGCGTGCTTGCGGATCGTGGAGATCACCTTGCTCCGGTTCTCATCGGTGACGCCGCCCTTCACGAGCGCCTCGACGTTGCCGTGGTAGCGCTCCCACGCGCGCTCGAGCGCGACCAGCGGATCGCTCGGCGGGCGCGGCGCCTTCGTGATGCCCCAGAAAGTCCATCCGTTCTGGCTCTTGTTGACCAGTCCGAGGTCCTTCGCCGCCGCCATCGCGGCCGCCGACAGGGAACGGTACACCTTACCGGCGTAGCGGACGCCGCCACCCTCGACCGTGCACTCACAGCGAACCGCGCCGTGGCGATCGCGCTTCTGGAGAAGCGTGCCCGGCGGAGGCATGCGCGGATCGGGCGTCTGCGGCGCCGCGTGCGGGGGCGTCGCGACGGGCGCCGGCTTGGGCGCCGTCACGCTCGCCGATCCGGGGCTCGTCTCCTGCGGCGGCGCCGGGAGCTGCGTCTCCTTCTTCGGCTTCGCGTCGGCGGCCTTCTTCGCCTCGCGCGCGGGTGCGGGCTTCGCCTTCGGCTCCGGAGTCGCCTTTGCCGTCTTCTTCTCGGGCTGCTGCTTCTTGGTCTCGTTCTTCTTGCTCATGGTCCTCTCCTTCGAGGCCCCTGGCTCGTCAGGCTGGGTAGG
>CAZWQH010000511.1:0-3650 GCA_964635815.1 uncultured Sandaracinaceae bacterium | reverse complement strand
TCAACACCCGATCCGTCTCCACCTCACCATCGATCGTGACGCGCGACATACGGCGGCGTTTTGGATCTAGGGTGGTGGACTTGAGCTCTTCTGCGCTCATCTCGCCGAGACCTTTGAAGCGGCTGACCTCGGGCTTCACGTTCTTGCCGAGGCTGGCGAGCACTCGTTCTTTCTCTGCGTCATCGAGTGCCCAGAGGGTGTCCTTGCCGGCGTCGATTCGATAGAGCGGAGGCATGGCGAGATAGACATGACCGCCGCGAACAAGCTGCGGCAGATGCCGGTAGAAAAAGGTGAGAAGCAGCGTGGAGATGTGATGACCGTCGCTGTCGGCATCCATTAGGAGGACGACGCGCCCGTAGCGAAGGCGACTGATGTCGAAGTCTTTGCCAACTCCACAACCGAGAGCAGAGACGATGTCCTGAAGCTCTTTGTTGCCCGTGATTGCGGCGCTCGTTGCACGCTCAGTGTTGAGGACTTTGCCGCGTAGCGGAAGGATTGCTTGCGTCTTGCGGTCGCGTCCTTGCTTCGCGTTGCCGCCGGCGCTGTCGCCTTCGACCAGGAACAGCTCGCTGTCGTCCGGGTCGTTGCTCGAACAATCCGCGAGCTTGCCTGGGAGGTTCAAGCGATTGATCGGTGTCTTGCGACGAACTTCCTGCATCGCGGCCCGGCTGGCTTCGCGCGCGCGCGCAGCCATTACGATACGGCCTACTATCGCGTCCGACGCTGCAGGGTTCGCGAACAACCAGTGCTCGATGCCTGGGCGTATCGAGGCTTCGAGCTCGGGCCCCACGTCCGCGTTGTTGAGGCGGTCTTTGGTCTGACCCTGGAACTGCGGCTCGGCCAAATAGATGCTCAGGATCCCGACAACGCCTTCGCGAATGTCTTCGCCGGTAATCGTCACACCCTTTGGAGCCAGGTTCTTGGTTTGAACGTAGTTGCGAATCGCGCGACCTATTGCGGACTTGAGGCCCGCATCGTGCGTACCACCGTTGTGAGTGGGAATACCGTTCGCGTACGTGCGAAAGACTTCCTCCGTGCCTTCCGTCCACGTCAGAGCGAGCTCGGCGCGAACTTTTCCGTCTTTCTCGCCGTCCTTCTCGAAAACGAACGGAGCCGGATGAATCGCCGGACGCCCCTTTTCGCGCACGAGCTTGCCGAGGAACTCGACGATTCCGCCGGGGTGAAGGAACTCGACCTTCTCGCCAGTGGCCTCATCCTTGAGAACGACACGCAGACCTTTGTGAAGGTAGCTCGTGGACTCGAGCCGGTCGCGAACGGTCTCGAGATCGAAGGCAAGCTTTTCGCCAAAAATCTTCGTGTCCGGGCGAAAGTGAATCGTGGTTCCGTGCGAACGAGTCGGACCTGCTTGCTTGAGCTTCGAGGTCGGTGCTCCGCGCGAATACGTTTGCACATACTCTGCACCACCACGACGAATGCGCGCTTCGAGATCAGAGCTGAGCGCGTTGACCACGCTCGAACCGACTCCGTGCAAACCGCCGGAGACTTTGTAGTTCTTGCCTTCGAACTTTCCGCCAGCATGAAGCGTGCAGAGGATGAGTTCGAGAGCAGGCTTCTTGTGCTTGGGATGCATGTCGACGGGGATGCCGCGCCCGTCGTCCACGATGGTCGCGCCCTTGTGATCTTTGTCGAGGATCACGTCGATCTTCGTGGCGTGCCCATTGATGGCTTCGTCGATGGAGTTGTCGAGAATCTCCCAGAGCAAGTGGTGATACCCGCGAACGTCCGTGCCTCCGATGTACATGGCGGGACGCTTGCGAACGGGCTCGAGACCTTCGAGGACTTCGATATCTGAGGCTGTATAGGTCATGGGTATCTCTTCCTATGCATCCGGCGACAATGCGCCCGGGAGAGTGACTTCAGGCAAAACCACACGAGCGAGCGGAGCTCCGCGCTTGAACAAGAGGCCGCCCTTGCCACCACGCGACGAGAGTCCGCTCTTCTTCTTGCCGATCTCGAACTTGCGTTTGCCTTCTGCGTCTTCGACGACGAGCGTGTCGACGTCATCGACCAGCACTGTGGCGCCAACGACGTGATCTTCGGCACCGAGCTTCACGAGCATGACTCCCTTGCCCGGTCCGGCGAGGACTGGAACTTCGTCCACTTCGCAGACGAGCGCATGGCCATCCGCGGTCGCACACGCAACGTACGGACCGCGCTCAGCAGCCGAGACGAACAAGATCTCGTCCCCTTCGACCACGCGCGCGTACTTTCGCCCGCTTCGCGTGGAGGGCTCGCGATGCCCACGCAGTGAGAACCGCATGGTGAACCCCTTGCGCGAGACGCCGATGCCGAACGGCGGTTGCGGCTCACTGCCTTCGTCTTCATTCGGTGCCGGCGGCACTTCGAGCGAACGAGGATCGAACGAGAGCATCGCAACAATCTTCTCGCCGTCCTCAAGCTTGAAGCTCTTCTGGAGCGGGTCGCCGTAGCCGGTCGTCTGCGGGATGTCCGCGACGCGCGAGACATAGCAAACGCCGCGACTTGAGAAGAACGCCACACAGGCTTTGGTGGATGCCAGGACCACTTCCATGACTCGGTCGCCGTCGCGAACGCGTGTGGTGCTTGCATCCTTGAGCTCGCGCTGCCGTTTGACCCAGCCTTGCTCGGTGAGAATCACCGTCGAGTCTTCGTCCACGATGAACGCATCTGCATCGAACTCTGGCGCGTCGTCACTTCCGGTGATCTTCGTGCGGCGTCGGTCGTTGAAGGTGTCTTTGAGCTCGAGCATTTCCGCGCGAACCAATTTCCAACGTGCAGGCTCACTCTTGAGCAGCGTCTCCAGACGGTTCGCTTCCTTCTTCTTGATGGCGAGCTCTTCCCGGATGACGTTGATCTCGAGCTGCGCCAGGCGATAGAGCCGGAGCTCGAGGATTGCGTCGGTCTGCTCCTCATCCAGACCGAAGCGCTTCATGATCTTTTCGGCGGCGTCGCGTTTGCCTTCCGACTTACGAATGATGCGGATGGTCTCGTCGAGCGCGTCGAAGATGATGACGAAGCCGTCGAGAATGTGGATGCGCTTCTTCAGCGCCGCGAGATCGTAGCGAAGACGACGAGTGACAACCTCGAGCCGGAACGCGAGGAAGTGCTTCAGCATCGCTCGAAGCTCAAGCCGCTCCGGCGCGCAGATGTCGGATCCCGGGATGGGCACGAGACAGGTGAGATTCACCTGCACCGACGTCGACAGAGGCGTGTGCTTGTACAGATAAGCCATGACGAGCTGCGGGTCGGTGTCCTTCTTGATGTCGAGCACGACGCGCGTGTTTGCATCGCTCTCGTCACGGATACCCGTAAGGACCGAGAGCTTCTTGGAGATGATCACTTCCGCGATCTTCTCGACGAGATTCCCGCGCTCGAGCGCGTACGGAATGGAGGTGATGACGATCTGCGAAGTCTTGCCCGTCTCTTCGAGCTTCCACTCGCCCCGAAGCTTCAGCGATCCCGAGCCTGTCGAGTATGCCTCGGCAATCTCGGTCTTGGTCGCCACGAGCTGGCCACCCGTCGGGAAGTCCGGACCCTTGATGTACTTTAGGAGCTGCTTGGTCGTGAGCTCTGGCTCATCGATCAGGGCAACACTTGCATCGATGACTTCCCCCAGGTTGTGTGGCGGAATACTTGTGGCCATACCGACC
>CAZWQH010000510.1:0-3650 GCA_964635815.1 uncultured Sandaracinaceae bacterium | reverse complement strand
GGGCGATCCTCCACAGCTCAAGTGACTAGGACAGTCGGCTGCCGTTCGGCAAAGCTGCACGCTGCAACGACCGCACACGCAGGTTTCACGCACGCCACAATTCGCGGAGGTCGTGCAGCTCCGCGATGGCGTTGCATCCGGTTGGCAAACTCCGGTGGGGCCGCCTCCGCCGCCCTCGACAAAGCGCGCCGGTCCCACGCACAGCTCGATCGGTCCGACGTCTCGGAACGCGCTCACTCCGTCGTCCTGCCGACGACCGCTGATCGCGGGTTGATCCAAGAATCCGCAGCCCGAAAGCAGGAACCAAGCGGCCAGGGTGAAGTGAGCTCGAGTCATAAGGTCACTCCGACGCCCACCGAGAAGCCCCAAACGAATCCGCTCACAGAGTACGGCGCTGCAGCGGCGAGCGACACGTCCTTGGTAAACACACGGCTCGCGAGAAACTGACCTTGAAGGGCCGTTTCGACACGAACCTCGAACGGCAAGTCTTGTTTGAGCGTGAGCGCTGCACCCAACGTGGCGACATGTCGATCCGCGTCGGCGTAGCTCGTGATCCCGCGCTGTTCGGGCACGGGGCTTGGTGCGAACCAGTATCCGCAGCGGAGAGCGAGAGTGCGCGAATCGCTAAGCGCATGGCGGTACTCCCCTCCAAACCGCGGAGTGAAGACGTCTCGAAAACCCGGAGCCGGTTGTTGGAACGAGTCCACCGGAACAGGAACGCGGAGGTCGATGTCAACGAACAGGTCTGCGCCCACGCGCTTGATGTTCCCGTAGTTCAACCACGCGAGCTCCGCTGCGAATGTGAAGTTGCCCGGTGAGAACGACGCGCCAAGCGTCACTTCCTGCGGTGTAAAGTACGCAGTCCCTCCAGCGCGGACGGCGATGTCACCGACGAAATCGGTGCCCGGGATCGATGTGGAGGCGAGCACCGGCAACGTCACGTCGAGGGAGATCTCTCCCGTGTACCGTGCACCAAATCGAAGCTCCGGAGTCGGCGTGAGCAGCACGCCCAGAACAGGGGCGATTCGAATCGGCAGGTTGACGTCGATGGCCGCGTCAGCGACTGCGCGACCCGGCAGAGATCCGGTTATGAAGCGAACTCCTGGTCCACCCGCGTCTGCGAGTAGCGTCACTCCAGCACCAAACGAGAACGCACCAAAGCTGAACGCGGCGCCCGCGTTGAAAACCAAGCGATGCGGTCGATTGTCCCAAAGCACCAGCTGGGGCTCGGTGGGTTGCAGAATGTGAACACGCGCGATGAACTGGTTTGGAAGATGAAGCGCGAGTGCGAGCGCGAACCTTCCCCAATACCCTTGGACGGGAAGGGTCGCCCCGACGTCGAAGCCGTGCGCGTCCATGAGGTTCGCGCCGCGACCCGATAGGTTCACGTCGATGTTTTGGTAGACAAAGCTGCCTGCAACTTCGATCCCGTCTGCGCGAAGCTCACGTCCTTCTCCCATGACGGACGCTGCGCCAGCGATGTTGTAGATGGCGCTAGACGCTCCGTCGGTGTAGGCGACCATCGCGTTTCCAAACGCGGGGCCTCGCGCACCAAATCCAAACGTCTCGACCGGATTGGCGGAGGCCCCAGAGGCAATCGACACCAGGACGCACGCAAGGATGGCGGCGCGCATCATGGGGTCCTCGCTGACTCGCGCGCGCGAGGCGCAGCAGCGGCGCTCGATGGGGGCGGCGGGTCGTCTAGCTCCACCGTGAGCGTGAGACCGAACGCCATTGCGATGCCGCTTCCGCGTACCGCGGGATAGCCAGGGTTTGTGATCTGATCGCCCGGCATCGAAGCGTCTTCGTCGGCGATGCCGTTTGGGTTCTGTGCGATGTCCGCGACCGAGGTCAGTGTTTTCGAATGGAAGCGGTCGAAAGTGCTCAGCGTCGCGAAATGCGCATCGACGCGGTACTGACCCGGTACGCCGATCCCGCAACCAGCAGCGGCGCCAAGCTTGAATCCGTCGATGAGATTCGTCCGACCGGGTTGATCGTTCACCATGCTGGGCTCCACGTACGCGCCGGCGCGAACGTCGAAATCAAGGTCGGACGACAGGTGCACGCGATACGCGCCGCTCGCGCCTGCCCGAAACGTGTCGGTGTACTGGCCGCGCGGCAGCTCGGGCGAGAGGCGAAGTCCGCCAACATCCGCGACGACTCCCACGAAAGGCGAGGGCACGTTCGACCAATTCCGCCACGAAACGTCCGCTGCGATCTCGAGATCGCCCAGCGTAAGCGCTGCGCCGAGGGAAAGGGTATTGGGCGTAGCGAGACCGTTCGCGTTCACGCCAACCGTGAGACTGATCCCGCCGACCGAGCTCGTGATCGCAGGAATCCGATATGGAACTGAGAAACCGTGTCGATATGTGAGCCCAATCCGAAGCTGCCGGATGGGCTGGAGCAATACACCGACGCCGAAGGTTGCTTCTGCGCCGATCTCTTGCGCGATGAAACCCTCTGCCGCGCGAGAGGGGCCCTCTCGGGCTCCGGAGGTACCGCCGAGACCGGCGAAGATATCAAGCGTTGCACCGAACGAAATCCAGTCGGCCGGGTGGACCGCAACCGACGGCATGAGAGTAAGGCGTTGCGAACGATTTTCGAAGTACGGGAAGAACGCTTCTTCCGGCCGGCGCGTGATGACATGGAGAAGGGTGTTCGGAAGAATCGCGGTGGTGATGCCCGCGGTGATGTAGTCGCCGATCGGGGCGGTGACTCCAAACAGGATCACGTCAGGGTCCGACATGGGGCGCGAGATCCGACCACCAGGTGTTTCGATGGTCAGCGTGTCTGCGAGGCGCGAGTACCCGAGATGCACTTCGCGTCGCTTGTGGCGACCAAACGCTGCTGGGTTGTAGAACGCCGCGTCAGCGCCGTCCGCGGACGCGGTGACAACCCCGGCGCGCGCGATCGAAGAGGAGGACCCACCGAACAGCTCGATCGGATTCGCATGGGCAGCGGGCGAAAAACACGCTGCCCCGAGCAGCGCTAACGCCACAGCTCGCACGATCGGACGTCGGTTCACCCCGGCCATCGCGCCGAGTTCTTCGCGAAATGCAGCGTGGCGTCAATCGGTCTTGAGGCCATGTTGCCCGTGCGCTGGCCCAGGCTAATTGCGTCGAATGATTCGATTCGTGGGGCATTCGGTTTGGCTGGTCGTTTTGACGGCGTGCGGCGGCGGCTCGTCTGTAGCGGGCTCGTCTTCCAGCTCCACGATCGAGCCGCAGTCGGCCCAGTTGGCGACAAATGCACACGTGGACGAAGACCCTCCGATCGATCTGACGGATGTGCACGGTCCGTTGGGCCACCTTATTCAGCGTGCCCAAGCCGCGCTGGATGTGATTCACAACAGCGCGCCCAAGTACGTGGATCGCGACCGAGCCATTGTTTTTCGATCCATGCGCGGCGACCGCCCGCTTCTATACGTTTCTCGCGTGGACGAACCAACCGCTGCGCCGCAGCTCTTAGTTCCATCCGAAGAGCGCATCCCCGAATTTGCGGTGGCGCCTGATGGTGTGAACGTCGTCTACATGAGCGACCGCGGCGCCGACGAAAAGTACCACCTCTTTCTGGCGCGCATTGGGCAGAACGGTGCCACGCAGCTCACGACACGCGAGGGGCTTGAACGAGATCTCCCGATCTTCGCAGCT
>CAZWQH010000509.1:0-3658 GCA_964635815.1 uncultured Sandaracinaceae bacterium | reverse complement strand
GCGGTACCCACCGCACAGCAACAAGTTGCCGCGCCCTCCGCGCAGCCAGCTACCAACACTGGGACCGTCGT
The DNA here is from genome assembly GCA_964635815.1 of uncultured Sandaracinaceae bacterium. GTDB lineage: Bacteria > Myxococcota_A > Polyangia > Polyangiales > JADJQN01 > CAZWQH01. The sequence continues at coordinate 3,587 of CAZWQH010000509.1, read as the reverse complement.
TGCCAGCAACGATCCTCCCGCGACCAAGCGCAGCGGTGGCGGTGGCGGTGGCACAAAACACGGTAGCGGTGGTGGTGGCGGCGCCCGTTCCGGAAACAACGTCAATACGGCTTCGACGCCCGCGCCGGCCGAACCGCGACGAGGCGGAAGCTCCGACATTGCCGCGCTGCTCGAGAAAGCCGTGCCGACGAACGGACGCCCTCGCCAAACAGAAAACACGAGCAGCGGTGGGGGCGGCGGCGGTTCGGATCTCGCGCCGACTCCAAGTCGACAAGAAGTGCAGGACGCTCTCAACGGGGTGAAGGACGCAGTCGCAGCATGCGGCGGTGGACAGCACGGACTCGCCACTACGCAAATCTCGGTCTCTGGAACGAGCGGTCGCGTAACGAACGCAACCGTGTCCGGTCAGTTCGCTGGTACGCCCATTGGGTCTTGCGTCGCTCGGTCTGTCCGCGGCGCCCGATTCCCGCGATTCAGCCAGTCCAGCTTCACGGTCACCTATCCGTTCCGTCTTTGACGGGCCGCTGGCGCAAGACCTAAAGCTACGAAGACGGCGCCCAACCAGGCGCCGTTTTTGTTTGCGCGCGACGTACGCACCGCCCCGCAATGGCAGCCGCGCGGAACCTGGCCGATGCCCACCTTCAAGCGGATGTTCCTGTCGCCCGAGTATCCTTTTCCTATCGCCGTATCGCGCCGCGGAGGCGATTGCAGCTCGTCCAAGCCAGAGGCGAGCAATCGAACGCCGTCCTTGGTTCGCATCGCGATCTCGGTGCGCACGAATGCTTGGAGGTCGTCCTGATCACGCAACGTGATCTCGTGCTCGCCTTCGAGCTCGAGATCTGCGAATCCATTCCCCTCAACAACCAGTGAATCACCGCGAGTCGGTGTGACGGGCTCCATCGCAAGCGCTTGCCATTTCAAAGGTCGCGCTCGCCCATCGATCCGGAGAGTCAGATGCTCGGTCGCGCCATTCAGCACGTCATCGCGAGCGGCTGTTGCCTCCGCGTCGCCCAGGACACCGTTGTGATCAACATCATGACGCGCCAGTAGGAGACTCGTGGCCGCGACGCCATGCGTGAGCGAAACCACCACGCGCACGCGATGATGCGCGACCTCGACCTTGATGTAGCGCTCGACACCCGAAAGCTGAACGCTCGTGTGCGCCAGGGCGCGTCCCGACAAAAACGAAACGCACACAACGGACAGCCCCATTGCGTGCGTTACGTTCATTCGCTTCACGATTGCAGGAAAGCCTAGAGCGACTCGAGGAACTTGAGCGCTGTCATCACGCCGAAGCCCGTTCCGCCCTTTGGGTTGATGGAGCGGGGGCGATCGACGAATGCCGGTCCCGCGATGTCCATGTGCGCCCATTTTGTTTTTCCGACGAACTCACGAAGGAACAATGCCGCCGTGATGGAGCCACCGGTCGACTCACCGGTGTGCTTCATGTCCGCGACGTCGCTCTTGAGCATATCGCGAAGCTCGTCATAGAGCGGCAGGCGCCAGACGGTCTCTCCCGCCTCCTTTGCAGCTGCCTGATATCGCTCGGCGAGATCTTCGTCGTTCGCGAAGAAACCCGCGGCGTACGGACCAAGGGCAACGATGCACGCGCCGGTTAGCGTTGCGTGGTCGACCATGTAATCAGGCTCGAGCCCCTGCGCATAGACGAGCGCGTCCGCAAGAACGAGTCGCCCTTCTGCGTCGGTGTTGATGATCTCAACGGTCTTGCCATCGAGCGCGGGGAAGATGTCACCCGGGCGGTACGCGTTCTCGCCCGGCATGTTCTCCGTTGCGGCGATCACGCCGTGAACCTCGACGTTCAGCCCGAGCTTTGCAGCTGCGATCAACGTTCCGATCGTTACTGCAGCACCGGCCATGTCGCACTTCATGTCGCCCATGCCTTTGGCGGCTTTGATGCAAAGACCGCCGCTGTCGAACGTCAGACCTTTGCCGACGAACACGACTCGCTTTGGCTTCCGCTTCCCGGGCTGTTGCTTGGGAACGTACTTCATGTGCACGAACCGTGGCTCTTGCCCGCTTCCGGACGAGACGGCCAAGAGGAGCTTCATGCCCTTCTTCTCGATCGCCTTCTTGTCGAGAACCGTGCACTCGATGCCAGCCGCCTTCGACTCTTTGCGCGCAACTTCAGCGAGAGCGGTCGGAGTGAGGTCGTTGGGAGGCATGTTCACGAGATCGCGGACGAGATTGATCGCGGTCGCGACAGCTTCGCCACGCGCGACGTTCTCTTCCGCGCGAGGATCCGTACGCTGCGAGATCAGCTTTACGGTCTTGAGCTCGCGCTTTGGCTTGCGATCGCCAGTCAGGTACTGCGTGAACTTGTAGGCGCCGAGTCGCGCGCCTTCAGCAGCGGCGCGGAGGTTTTTTCCGGCTCCTGGGACGAAAACGGCGAGAGTTTCGTGTCCCGCAGCGGCAAGCGCAGCTTTTCCTGCGAGAACCCGAGACTCACGCTCTGTAACGTCGCCAGATCCGAGTCCGATGAGGACCAATCGCGACGCCGCGGGTATCCCGGCGCCTTTGGACATCAAGGGGACCTTAATCGTCTCCCCAAGACTGGCGCGGAAGTTTTCTTCGCGAGCGAGCTTCGAGAGCCCACCTCCGAGCGCGACATCGAGAGCCTTCAGGTGCTTGTCGAGAAAGCGCCCTCCGCCATCGGACGGCGCTGCCGCTGCGGGCGTTGCTTTCGCGCCCTTCTTTGTTGGTGTTGCAGCCTGCTGCACGGACTTCTCGGCATCGGGAGCCAGGCCAGAGGCCGACACACCGACGACTACGACATCCGCCTTTACTTCGCTAAGCGACTCCGACGAAACGACGATCTTCATTCAGCCTCCGGTGGCGAGCGGCGGCATCGTGCCACGGGTCGACTCACTCTGCACGCGAGAGCATTGAAGTCGTGGCGGGCCGCCACTCAGGCGCCGCCACCTCGCCAGATCGTCGAGCGCTCCTCGAAGCAGCGCTTCGGTTTTGCGTCGCGGCCAAGGACGTCTCGACGGTCTGCTTATTGCGACAGACCTCGGGGTTCGCGAGCGTGAGCCTGCGATTCCATGGAGGATTGAATATGCATACGGACATCAAATCATCGACGACTGCCACCGAGACCAGAGCATTCACACGCGCAGCGCTGATCTGGCTCGCGCTCACGACTGCATTCACGGTCGGACCGCGTGCCTTCGCACAGCAAGCAACGCCAACGCGAGCCACGACTATTCGCGTTGCTGCACCGGTTCATGTCACGGGCACACCGCCAGCCACAACATCGAGTGGATCGACTGGTGGCGTGATCAACATCAACACCGCGTCGCCCGAAGAGCTTCAAATCCTCCCAGGTATCGGAGAGAGCAAAGCTCGCGCGATCATCGATGCGCGAGCACGATTGGGCGGACGCTTCCGACGCGTCGAAGACTTCCTCCGTGTCCGAGGTGTGGGACGCGCGACCTTCCGACGCCTTCGACCCTTTCTCGCCATAGACGGAAGCAGCACCCTGCGCCAAACACCCGCAGTAGCTCGCGGTGACCAAGACGACGAAGACTGAGATTAGCCAAGCGCACTGCGAGGGCTGCTCGCAGGCC
>CAZWQH010000508.1:2257-3661 GCA_964635815.1 uncultured Sandaracinaceae bacterium | reverse complement strand
ACCGCGAACTTCCGCGAGGGTCTCACGGTTCTTCAGTACTTCACCTCTACTCACGGCGCTCGTAAGGGTCTCGCCGACACCGCTCTCAAAACCGCGAACTCTGGTTACCTCACGCGTCGTCTCGTCGACGTCGCGCAGGACGCCATTGTCACCGAGTACGATTGCGGAACGCTCGACGGCATCTGGATCGCGAAGCTCGAAGAGGGCGGCGAGGTTGTTCAGAAGCTTGCAGACCGAATCCTTGGTCGCGTCGCTCTCGAAGACATCATCGATCCCGTGACCGGCGAGATTCTCGTCAAGACGAACGAAGAGATCGACGAAGTTCGAACGGCCGCGATCGAAGAAGCCGGCATCGAGAAGGTCATCATCCGCTCGGTTCTTACGTGTCAGGCGCGCCGCGGTATCTGCGGTCTGTGCTACGGACGCGACCTTGCACGCAGCTACGCGGTGAACATCGGCGAAGCAGTCGGCGTCATCGCGGCTCAGTCCATTGGCGAGCCCGGAACGCAGCTCACCATGCGTACGTTCCACATCGGTGGTGCGGCTGCGCGCGGCAAGATTCAGCAGTCGTCTCTCGAGAGTCGAAGCGAAGGTGTCATTCGCTTCGAGAACACCAAGTCGGTGACGAAGAAGGATGGAACCGTGGTGGTCATGAACCGCCATGGCGTCATCAAGATCATCGATGACTCGGGTCGCGAACGCGAGCGCTACAACCTCACGTACGGCGCAGACCTCAAGGTCCGCGACGGACAACGTGTCGAGAAGAACGTAGCCCTCTCCGAGTGGGACCCGTACGCGATTCCCATCCTCACCGAGGTCTCTGGTGTTGTGAAGTACGGCGACATCATCGACGGCGTCACCATGGAAGAGAAGCGAGACGAAGTGACGGGTCTTTCCCGCCGCGTCGTCATCGAGTCTCGCGATGCGAGTGCGCGTCCCCGTATCTCGATCAAAGACCCCAACTCCGGTGAGACGCTCAAGACCGGCATGGGCGAGAACGAAGCGCGCTACTTCCTCCCGGAACGCGCGAACATCATCCCGGCCGAAGGCGCATACGTTGATGCCGGCGATGTCATCGCGAAGATCCCCCGCGAAACGACGAAGACCAAGGACATCACCGGTGGTCTCCCGCGCGTCGCGGAGCTCTTCGAAGCTCGTAAGCCCAAAGACCACGCGATTGTCGCGGACGTCGATGGAACCGTAGTGTTCGGTAAGGACACGAAGGGCAAGCGCCGAGTTCTCATCAAGCCGGATGCAGGCGAGGAACGCGAGTACCTCATTCCGCGCGGTAAGCATCTCACCGTGAAGGATGGCGACCGTGTTCGCGCAGGCGAGCAGCTCATGGACGGCCCGGCAAACCCACACGACATCTTGCGCGTGAAGGGCGAGAAGGAACTCTCAGCT
>CAZWQH010000508.1:0-2247 GCA_964635815.1 uncultured Sandaracinaceae bacterium | reverse complement strand
CAGGTCTACCGCCTGCAGGGCGTCGAAATCCACGACAAGCACATCGAAGCAATCGTTCGCATGATGCTTCGCCGCGTTCGTATCAAGGAGGTCGGCGACACGTCGTTCCTCATGGACGAGCAGGTGGAGAAGAGCATCTTCCAGCGTGAGAACGAGCGCGTGATCATGCGCGGTGGCGCACCGGCGGAAGCCGAGCCGCTCCTCCTCGGAATCACGAAGGCATCGCTTTCGACGGAGTCCTTCATCTCGGCCTCTGCTTTCCAGGAGACCACCAAGGTTCTTACCGAGGCGGCCATCGCAGGAAAGATCGACGAGCTCCGGGGTCTCAAGGAGAACGTCATCATGGGTCGTCTCATCCCCGCCGGCACCGGTCTCAGCGCGTACAAGCGTTGCGAAGTTGTCGTCGAAGACGGCTCGCACGAGGTTCGTCCGACCGGACGCACGGGCACCACCGACCGGCCTCCGATGGCCGCAGCCGTCAACGAAGAATAGAGAACGTTCTCTAGTCTCCGTCGCACGCGGAACGCGCGGTCTCTTCGGAGGTCGCGCGTTTTGCTTTGTAGGCGCGCGGGGGCGCTGTGCGTAGCGGACGCACAGAAACTCACCAAAATTGGGCTAATTCGAACTATTCAGTGATTTGCCGACTCGTCGTGCCTATTCTGAACAGGTGAAGTTGATGTCGGCCGCGATAGCGGCGCTGTGTTTGGTGAGTGCGTCATCCGCTCGCGCGGACTCGTGCGAAGTCGCTGTTTCAAAAGCTGAACGCGCATACAACTTGTCCCGCACGAACATGCCGACGATGAGTGCGAGCGTTGCGGAGATGGCCCCGCGAGCGTGGATGGACGGTCCGTTTCGAGAAGTGTCTGTCTGGTTTAATCGCTCGCTGATTAATCTCGACCGCGCGCACGCGAACGTAGTGAGCGAGTGCGGTGACTCGATCGGTGACGAGTCTGTGAGCGAGATTGCCAAAGAGCGTCGCGTCGATCTGATCCGCCGCACGATGGCTTCTCTGCTGGAAATGCCTCGGCCGCATGTCGTCTTGAATGACCCGGACCTCGCCGCAACGAGCGACTCGCTTGAGCTCGAGCTTCTCTACTATCAAACGCTTTCGCGTCTCTCTCACGCGATCACGGAGACCCTCGAGCGTCCAGGTATGGCTCTGCACGACTCTGTCTGAACACGCCCTGGCGGGCGCAGTGGCCGGGCACATGCGCGCTTAGTTGGTGCATTTGAGCCTAAACGGTTCTGGTTTCGTGGACGAACCGCCACCCGTTCCAGGCATGGAAGGTGCGTAGCCAGGAGGATGAACCGCGGACTGAGCTTTTGTGCTCTCGTGCTTGCCCTGACGGGCGCTCCCGTATCGCGGGCGGAAGAGCCTGCCGCCGCTGCGCGGACCGTTACGGTTCGTTCGGTCCGGCTTCCTCGAACTCGCGCGACTCGTCCCGTTCGGTTGCGCGCTCCGGAATTCTCTCAACACGCAGATTCCACGGCCGCTTTTGCTCGCTCGATCGAGGTGGCGCAGTTCGATCAGTGGCAGCAAGCGTCCGCCAGTGAGCAAGCCGAGCCGCGTCGTCTCATGGATGCGGTCGATCTACGCCTTCGTCCGCAGACAATTCGGCTGTCCCGCCTACGCACTCAGCAAGTTCTCGCACTACGCGAACTTCTAACGATGACCGTGGAGGACATCCGCGCGTTCTCGGCGGAGCACTATCATCGGACCAGCGGTGGCCATGAGACTGCAACACCCGAGGCCGGACTCTGGGTCGCCGTCCAAGGGATCAAGACGGCGGCGGTTCGCATCAAGCAGGTCGAGCGAGTCAGCACGAGCATCCAGAGTGCGCTTGCCGACGGTGACATCGAGCATGCGCGCGAGCTGCTCCCGGATCTCCACGAGCGCGTGCGTGTTGCTACGCGAGCGATCTCCTACGCAGGGAGATTGCTCCGCGAAGCACGCGCGCCTAGGCATGCGGCGGGTTCGGTGGTGAACGCGTTCCGAGCGCGACTTGCGGAGCTTGGAGCCGTGCAAGCCGCGATCGCGGTTTCCAGGTAGCCGCAGCGCCGCGCGATCAGCAGATCCGGTCGCGAGAAATGCAGTCCGAGTCGGGACTGCAGATCTCGTTGATCGTGCATGGGTCTCCGTCTTCGCAAGCGGCGCCTGTGCCGCGCGGAAAGAACCCGCATCCAAAGTCGTAGCATCGCGGCACCAAGCACGGTTCCGATGGGCTGGGGGGCGGGCACTCGACCGGC
>CAZWQH010000507.1:0-3663 GCA_964635815.1 uncultured Sandaracinaceae bacterium | reverse complement strand
TTTCGTTCGCGGGCGGCGTCGTTGCGCTCAATGATGGGACCCTCAACGCATCCGTTGGCGAGCGCGAGGCCATTCCGCTAGGCCAGGGCGATGCCGATGCGCGGATTGCGCGCATCGATCACGGCTCCGCACCGAACTCAGTCGGACGCCTTGTACTCTCCCCGGCAGAGGTCAGCGCGTTGCGAACCGCACTGAATCAAGCACCCGCGGATCGCGCAACGGTGCAGCAGGTCACGCGCAACATGCTCAGCATGCTCGGTTGGCAACGTCATCAACGCCCTCTGCGCGTCAATGTTCGACACCGCACATGGACCACGGTTGCTCCTGGGGCGAACTTCGGGCGGGCTGTCGTGCACCACAGTATCGACCTCATAGGGACCGTCACGGACGCAGAAACCGGACGACCGACCACCTTCGCGGTGAGTCACACCCTGCCCCACGGAAGTCAGGATGCTGCCGCAACGGGACTTGCGGTTGCACGCGAGGTGGCGTCCCACCGTTGACGCGCGCACGGCTGCGGGCCGCACGCGCAGACGCTGCTATAGGGACATGCGTCGACCTCATGGGAACCGTCACACACGAAGAATCCGGACGACCAGCGACATCCGCCGCAAGTCCTCCCCTGCCAACTATGAACGCAACCGGACGCGCGGTTGCACGCCTGAAGAATTTCTTGCTGGTCATAGCGGTCGCGCTCGGCTGCGGTGGGTCCTCGGGCACGACGAATTCAGCGACGTCGTGTAGGGAAGCGCGTTCGCACGAAGCGGCTCCGCAGCTACCCTGGCTCAGCGCGCACAGGCCTGGCCCAACACGAACGCCATCGGTCGTGGTCATTCGCGGTGGGCGCGTGTTGACGGCGGCGGGGCAGATTTTCGATCCCGGAACTGTGGTGCTCGCGGACGGCCGCATTCGGGCGATCGGCGCGGACGCGGACGTCGTGCTCCCGCATCAGCCATTCATCCCGATCGACGCGACGGGCAAAGTGGTTACGCCGGGCATCATCGATGTGCACTCACACATGGGCGTGTATGCCGCGCCGGGAGTCGACGCGCACGAAGACGGCAACGAGATGACGTCGCCCACTACCCCCGAAGTCCGCGCGCGCGATTCGTTCTGGCCGCAAGACCCCGCGCTCGCGCGAGCGATAATGGCAGGCGTGACCACCATCCAGATCCTGCCCGGCTCGGCAAACTTGATCGGCGGCCAGGGTGAAATCCTCAAGCTGCACCTTTCGACCGGAGTCGAAGCGATGCGATTCCCGGGCGCGCCACCGACGTTGAAGATGGCGTGCGGCGAGAATCCGAAGCGCGTCTACGGAGAACGCAACACCGCCCCCCAAACGCGGATGGGCAACGTTGCGGGATACCGGCGCGCGTTCCAAGCGGCGCGCGAGTACGGAGCCACGTTCACCAGATGGCAGCGCGAGTACGAACGTTGGCAGAACAAGCAAGCGCGCAGCGAGTGCGCGCGAACCGCAGGCGATGCAGACGCGGGAGCCGAAAACGAAGCGGATCTCCCACCCGCGATGCCAGAGCGTGATTTGGGTAAGGAGACGCTCTTGCGCCTCCTGAACGGCGAGGTGCTTCTACAGATGCACTGCTACCGCGCAGACGAGATGCTCACCATGCTCGAGATCGCGCGCGAGTTCGGCTTCACAGTCACCGCGTTTCACCATGCGGTCGAGGCCTACAAGATTCGTGAGCAGCTGGCTGCCGCGCACACTTCGATTGCGACGTGGCCGGATTGGTGGGGGTTCAAGCTCGAGGCGTTCGACGCGATTCCGGAGAACGTGGCGTTGCTCGCCGAAGCGAACGTCAACGTGGTGATGCACTCCGATAGCGCGGACCTCGTGCAACGACTGAATCAAGAAGCCGCGAAGGCCATGCACTGGGGACGTGCCGCGGGCATCGAAGTCACCGAAGACCACGCGCTCCAGTGGATCACGAAGAACGCGGCGAACGCGATTGGCGTCGGCGCTCAAACCGGAACGCTCGAAGTCGGCAAGATGGCCGACGTCGTAATTTGGAACGGCAATCCGCTCTCGGTTTACGCGCGAGTGGAGCGCGTCTTTATCGACGGTGTCGCGGTCTACGAGCAGAGCGCTCCCTTCACGACGGATTTCGAGGCTGGGCAGACGATGCCCACGGACCTTTGGTCGGGCGGGGGAATCACGCCCTGGCAAGCACAACGAGACGTTCCAGTACGCGTTCCCCAGCAAGGGGACGCGTTGACCGCGCAAACGACGTTGATCTTGAACGTTCAGTTGCTCAATGGAGATGGCACGACGACCGATGGGGCAAACGTTCTCGTTCGAGGGCATCGAATCGTGAGCGTGTCGACGTCGGTACCGCAACTTCCCGCCGCGACTCCCACGAGGACGATTTCCGCACGCAACGGCGCGGTCAGCATGTTTCCAGGGGTGCCCGAGGCTGTACGAATCGATGGCACAGGCATGGTCCTCACTCCCGGATTCATTGCGCTCGACTCCCCCATTGGTCTGATGGAAGTCGACCTCGAACGAAGCACTGACGACGCGTCTCCGAACGACGAAGCCGACATGGTGCGCGCTTCGTGGCGAGCGATCGATGGCCTACGCACGGCGTCGACCTTGTTCGCGTACGCACGTCGCGGCGGGGTTACGTCAGCCGTCGCAACACCAAGCGGAGGACTCTTTTCAGGCACCAGCGCATGGTTCGAGCTCGTCGACCATCGAGCCGCACAGAACATTCTCCGTGAGCGCGCCGCACTCGAGCTCCACCTCGGTGAACGCGCGGCGGGCAGCGTCAACGGCTCACGACTCGGCGCGATGGCACGCATCCGCGAGGCACTCGACGACGCACGTCTGTATCGCAGCTCGCGTGCCGCGTTCGACCGAGCTCAGATGCGTGATTCACGTGTGAGTCGGCTGGATCTCGAGGCACTTTCGAACGCACTCGACGGCACGCTTCCGGTGATCATCCACGCATCGTCCGTCTCCGACATTCGTGCAGCGCTCGCGTTAGGGCGCGAATACAACATTCGCATCGCGATCGCAGGTGGCGAAGAGGCGTGGGCAATCTCAGGCGAGCTACGCAACGCCAACGTGCCCGTCATCATCGACCCGCTTCAGAACCTGCCGTGGAGCTTCTCCAGACTTGGCAGCCGCTCCGACAACGCGGCGCTCCTGGCAAGCGACGCTAGGCTTCGCGCAGGCACCGAGGTCAGAGTGATCATCGCCAACAACGATGCTCACCAAATCCACAACCTTCGACAACAGGCCGGGAATGCCATCTCGCACGGCATGTCCCGCCGCGCCGCGATCCGGGCGCTCACGACCGAGCCAGCGCGATTGGTCGATCCGAGCTCCGACCGCGGGCTCATCGCACCGAGCTATGTGGCCGACATGGTTCTCTGGAGCGGGGATCCTTTCGAGGTCAGCTCACGCCCGATACGCGTGTGGATCAACGGCCGCCAAGTTCCCGGTACCACCCGCCAAGACGCGCTCTTCACCCGTTACCGAACTGCACACTAGCGGTGTCTCCACTCGTCAGATAAGCAGCCAGGCGGAAACCACTCGTGCTTTTCAATAGCGCACAGTTCCTGCTCGCCTTCTTTCCGCTCGTCACGGTTCTGTTCTTTGCGTTGCCTCACCGCTTCCGCTGGATGCTGCTGCTCGCTGCGAGC
>CAZWQH010000506.1:0-3676 GCA_964635815.1 uncultured Sandaracinaceae bacterium | reverse complement strand
CCTCGATCGAGAATCTGAAGGGTGTTGATGAAACCTTGGTTGACCTCTCCAACGCGCTGCACATCGCTTACAGTGACGTCTTCGAGGGAAAGCTCGACAGTATCCGAGGATCGCATGCCGAGCTTTTCGAGATGTTTACTCGCCGCAAAGCCAGGGGTGCCCATTTCGATCGCGAACGCGGTGATCCCCTTCTGACGTTTTGCGGGATCCGTCGATGCGAGCACCACGCACACGCCACCGACGGAACCTTGGGTAATGAACATCTTGGTGCCGTTGATCACCCATTTGTCGGCGCGAAGCTCGGCGCGAGTTGCCATGCCTGCGGCGTCCGATCCCGAACCTGGTTCGGTCAGTGCCCAAGCCCCGAGCCACTCCCCGCACGCGAGCTTAGGCAGATAGCGACGTTTCATCGCCTCGTCACCAAACGTCATGATGTGCGATGAACCAAGACCGTTGTGAGAAGCGACGGTCAGTGCGAGCGACCCGTCCGCCCGAGCGATCTCCTCGACGATAATCGCGTACGCAAGCGTATCGAGACCCGAGCCACCGTAAGCCTCAGGGATTCGAATTCCCCAGAAGCCAAGCTCCGCCAACCGCGGGATGATTTCCGACGGGAAACGCTCCTCTTCGTCCCAGACGCGGGCGCGCGGTGCGACGTCTTTCTCCGCAAACGAGCGCGCAGTTTCCCGAATATTCAGGTGGATATCGCTGAGATCGAAATCCATCGACGCGATTCATAGCCGTTTGAGGTACGCGATGCCAGCTCGCGTTTCTTCGCTCAGTCGGCGGGTGTGGCAGGAGTCACCAGCGGGAACGCTCGAAATCGCGCTTCGGGCCCAGGCGGCGCATATACCTGGACCGCAACGAGGTTCGTGTGTCCGTCGCTGACAAAACTATGACGTACGCCGGGAGGAATCATGAACTCCGCGGGGGCGGCCACTAGCGCCTCGACGCCGTCGATCATCATCCTGCCAGAGCCCTGTGCGATGTAGAGATGCTCTGTCGACGTTGCGTGCGTGTGCTCTGGGACGGAAAACGCTGGCGCCGCGTCCAGGACGGTGACCGCGCACACGTCGGGAGATCCTCGATGGAAAGTCACGCGAAGCGCTCCGTCGTTTCGGACCCGCGATTCGGACTCCGGTCCCGCCAAACAGCCTGGAATGAGAATGCGAACGCTCGCAATCTCCTTTGCGCGAACGCAAGCGTCGTCAGAGGAAGCACATGCGGCAACGACCTCGAATCCAGACGTCGGACCACGGGCCGAAGTTCGCGGGCTGCCCTCGGACGAGCTCAAACCTCCGCCGCACGCGACAGCCGCGAGCAGGAAAGCCGCCGCCGCGCGCGTCATAGGCTTCGTGGTTTCACGTTCGACCGCACCCAAGAAATGATTTCAGCCAGCGGTGTTCCCGGCGTGAAAATTCCCGCAACACCGGCAGCCTCGAGACGCAGTCTGTCCTCTTCGGGAATGATGCCGCCCCCAAAAACGAGGACATCGTTTGCGCCGCGCGAGCGCAACGCCTCCACCACGGCGGGAAAGAGCGTGTTGTGCGCGCCGGACATGATGGAGAGCCCGACGGCGTCGACGTCTTCTTGCACCGCGGCGGAGGCGATCATCTCCGGAGTTTGATGCAGACCGGTGTAGATGACTTCGAATCCCGCATCGCGCAGCGCGCGCGCCACGACTTTGGCTCCGCGGTCGTGGCCATCCAGCCCCGGCTTCGCTACCAGGATTCTGAGCCGGGCCTGAGCATCCGGCTGTTCGCTTGCAGTGGAGACGTTCGCATTGCTCATAGATGTTCGTGCCCGGCTGAACGGAAGTGCGGTTACGCGAGACGAATAAGCTCGACGTTCGTCGCGCCTTCTCCGTGGCTCAGTGCCAGAGAGACGGGCTCTAGCATAAGGACGCCATCGACCAAAACGAGACGTGAGAGCACCCACGACAGACTGGTGCCCTGTCGATCGCAAGCCCGCGCCAGAACCTCACTCTCCGGTCCAGGAGTGAACCGTGCACGGCGCCCGTCCGAATCGACCACGCCCCCAAGCACACCATCGTACGTCCCGCAGACTCGAACGATGGGCTCGGCCAGAGCTCCCCAGACACTCACCTCCAGCCGGTAACGCTCGATCAACATCTCGTTTGACTCGATGATCCCGATCAACGCAAGGGCATCAAGTTGAGCGGGCGTGACCGGTCGCACTTCGTACTGAAGGAGGCGAATCCGGCGAACATGGGCGTCTGCGAGAGTCGAGGACACCGCATCCACCTCTGCGAGGGATGCTCGGACATGCCGCGGGCTCCCTCCAACGGATCCCTCCTCGCCCGGTCGGACCTCTTCGACGAATAGCGCGCCTTCGACATCAACGAAGTAGCGCCGGGCTAGCCGCCCTCCGACGGTCTCCACATTCTCGCGCCCGATTTCCGTGAGTTCGACATCGTGCAGAAACGTCGTGCTCAGTTCGAAAGAGAATCGCGGAGCAAGCCATCGAGAGAGCAAGACTGCGTGGTGAATCGTGTCCTCAGACGTCACGCGTCCATCGAGACGCTCGACGAACTCGACCGTTCCATCGAGTAACATCGCGACACTCGCGGCGTCGCGAGCAGCGACCGCCGCCCCGAGGCGTGCGACGACACGCGCAAAGCCAGACGTGCCTTGCGAACACGCACTCAAACGGTCAAGCACATCACGCCACACACCAGGGTCCTGTCCTTGGTCACGGTCTCGCGACGCAATCGAAATCGCATCGCGCACGGCTTCGGCGACCTCGCGCGAGTACGCAGCTTCCGCCCGCGTGCGTCCACTCCTGGGACTCGATTCGCTGCGGTTGGGGTCTGCAGCAAACGACGGGAGCCCCGACGCAACGCTGGAGGCGCGCTGCGCTGCGCCCTGACCTCTCCTTCCGCCACGACCCGCCAGATGGCTAACCACCTCGTCGACGTGCTCACATTCCGCACGGCGGCACGAGCACGAGTACGAGGTATTCCCCGCTTCACTGCTCATCCAAACGATTGCGCCTCCGTCGGGGCCCTCGACCTCGAAAGCGCCACGTCGTACGCGCGAAGCGCGCGACACAGGGGCGGAAGCAATGGAATCACGCTCCATCGAAACGGGAGCCTAGCACCGCCTGAAGGTCGAGCGCGCTACGATGCGCGAAATGTCTCACGCCGACTCGCAAGCTCTGCGCGCAACGTTCCCCTGACTAGCCGAAGGTCGAGGAGCGACGCTTCTTCGAGTAACCCTCGCGCAACGTCCCGCTTTCCTTCACGCGCGAGCTCGTCGCCCCGGCGGACCAGGCTCGAAGCGAATCCATCCACGGCGGCTCGAGTTCGCTCGACGACCGCACGATCACGTTCGAACGCGCGCCGAAACACGCCCAGCGCGCGAGCGTCGTCGTCGCGCGAGGCGAAATACAGCGCCAGGCGGATCAACGGCTCGGCCCACGTGGGACGACGGGCCGCGGCGGATTCAAACCGAGCGACGGTCGTTGCGTGCGCACCGACGAAGCGCGCCAGAAGCCCGACGAGGAGATCGAGCTGCGCACGGAACCGTACCCAGAGGGGTTCGGCGTGAGGGTCATCGGTGCTCGCGAGCGGTGACTCTGCGCCCTTTTTCGCCGCAACGCGCGCTCGAGCCGCGGCTTGCGCACATGCTGCTCACGGCGCGGGAGGACGGCGACG
>CAZWQH010000505.1:0-3682 GCA_964635815.1 uncultured Sandaracinaceae bacterium | reverse complement strand
TGCGTGCACCCCGCGGGCAGCAGAGACCACGTGTCGTGCCTCGAATGGACCGTGCGACATCGCCGAGGAATGCAGCGGCGGCTCGTTCGACTGCCCGGCTGATGCGTTCGCACCGACGAGCTCCCTCGCGTGTGCCCCGTATCGCTGCACCGGCGTGGCCGCGGTCTGCACGGCATCGTGTGAGACTCACAACGACTGCGCCGCACGCGCGGTTTGCGTCGGCGGCACCTGCGTGACCGGCAAGCGATTCTTCGTTACGAGCACGACCCATCAAGGGAACTTCGGCGGCCTCGATGCCGCGGATGCGATCTGCCAAGCCCGCGCGAGCGGGCGTTTCGCGGGCACGTTCAAAGCGTGGCTGAGCACGAGCACGGTCTCCGCGGAGTCACGACTCACCCACGCCACGGTCCCGTACTACCGCATCGATGTTACGTCTCGACGCATCATCGCCAACGACTGGACGGACCTGACCAACGGTGTGAGCGTTGCCATCGCTTCCGACGAGCTTGGCAATCCACATCCGGACAACTTCGTATGGACCGGCACGTCGGACAGCGGCGCGATTCTAGGTACCAACTGCTCCAATTGGACGAGCACGGCTGGGACGGGAATGTCCGGTAACTCTTCGGCTGCCGCGTTCAGCACGTACTTCGGCGCGAACGAATGCACGCGTTCACACAATCTTTACTGCGTCGAACAGTAGACCGACACGATACTGCAAACTACTTCTGCGCTTGCTCGTGGACGCCGTTCGTCCGTCCCGATTGCACGCGCAGGAGAGGTTTCCCCGCAAACGCCTGAACCAGCGTTCCCACGCATACAACAATCGAAGCGACCGACGCGATCCCAACTCCGCTCCAGCGGATCCAGGTGAGGGGAGTCAGACGCATCAATAGCCACGCTGCGGTCGGGAGGACCTGAACGGCGTGCATCGCGAAAAAGTGCGCCACGCGAAGATCGCCGTGCGTCACGCTCCAGTTGAGGAATGGCAACCCGGCTTGTCCGTCGACGCCGCCGATCGTGTGTGCCTGGCGACCGCCCATCGCGAATCCGGACACCGGAACGAGAAGCATCAGCCACAAGCCAACGCGCAGAGCGAACGCAATCGGTGCGTCCATCGCTTGCGTGACGGTGACGCGGAGCGGACTGACTGAAGCCAAGACCGCAACGCTCGCAATCGCAACGGTCGCTAAGATGATCGCCCAGAACATCAGTCGCCACGCTGCGGTATCGAGCACGCCCGTCTCGTTGAAGTGGGACGTGGTCCCGCGCGCGGCTTGCAAAGCGATCGGGATCATCTCCGCGAGCATCGTCGCGACGAGAGTCCAAGCGAGAACAGCACGAGTCACGCTACCCACCGACAAGCAAGGAATCACAACGCCCATGGTCGCAAGGAAGAGCGAAATCGAGATAGCAAACTTCAAGGGCTTGAGCGCCGGATGAACGCCCATCACAGCGGGCGCCTCGATGAATAGCGCGAGCGAGCAAACAACGGCGAGAACAAGATGAAACGCGCTTCCCCAAAGAAGCACGCGCGGCATTCGCTCGAACGTGAGTGCGATCATCTGGCGTTGACGCGTAGTACGCGCGGTGTCCTCAGTCGAGCGCGATCCAGATCTCATTCCTGCGCAAGAACGGCAACGTCCACGGGGGATCATACCGATTCACCTCAGGGGCGGTCCGCACGGACCAGCCGTGTTCTCGAACCCACGCTTGCAGACGCGAGGTTTCCTCAGCGATCCGCGCGGGCGTTGTTCGGCCAGAAAAGCGAACGGCTGCGACGCGCGCTGCCGGTTGTTCGCGCAGTGCGACGCGCGAGTCGTTTGGGACAGGTAGCGTGTCGAGCGTGAACGCCGCCGGCATGGTGAAGGAAACCGTCCACTCGTCGTTTGATTGCTTTTGCCCAACCGGCGCCGTCATCGCCATCGTTTGCCCGGTCTCTCGCTGGGCGACCGGGGCGGTCATCGCGACTTTGGTGCGCGCTCGATTCGCGCCGAAGATGTACCCGGCCAAACGACGAAAGCCTTCGTTCGCGGCTTGGTCGCGGCTACCTCCAACTCGCGTTTCAGCGAGCACTCTCGGGGCGTAGGAGCGCAGCTCAAGACTGCCGTCTTTCTGGAGAACATCGTGTCTAGGTTCTTCTACTCGTCTCGACATTGTGTTGCTCCACCAAATCCCGATAGCAATCGGTGCGAGCACGGCTGCTCCGCCGATCGCTAGGCCTCGATTCATCGACCACAAGCGGGGCACGCGGCCAACATGGTCCTTTTGGGGGCTGTGTCACGTTCGGCTGAGCCGATCGCGCGCGATCTGTGGCGCGCGCCTGTTCCACGTCGTAGAGATTCGGCGTGAATCTGCGAACCATCGGGCTCTTGGTGTCGAGCCTTGCGCTCTGTCTGAGCACCCGCAGCGCAGCAGTAGGTCAAGACCGCGTGCATCACACACCGATCGCTGCGCACGATTACGCGGCGCGTCTCGAGTCGCCCGACCGCGACGGGTGGCAGCGGCCCGCTGAGTTGGTTCGGAGCGTCGGGGTTACAACGGGAATGCGCGTCGCCGACGTGGGAACCGGGAGCGGCTATCTCTTAACGCATCTCGCCACCGCGGTCGGTCCGACTGGGCGAGTCGTGGGCGAAGACATTCGTGAAGACCTGATCGCGTTCGCGAGACGGCGCGTCACAGAGCAACATCTTACTCAGGTCGAGCTGCGTATCGGCACGGCGACGGATCCGCGTTTAGAAGCGGGCGCGTTCGATCGCATCTTCGTCATCGATACGTTCCACCACTTCGTGAACGTCGCTGCGATCCTGGAGCAACTACGGGCCGCTCTTGCCGTGGGTGGGCAGCTTGTGATCGTGGACTTCAAGGAGGGGAACCTGCCCGTCGGTCCCGCGCCCGGGCATAAGATTCCTCGCGCTCAGATCGTGCGCGCGTGCACGGGGGCAGGCTTCACGCTCGTTTCGGAGCCGAGCATCCTCGAGTATCAGCACGTGCTTGTGTTCTCGACGCAGTCGGACCCGACCGCGGCGACCGGAGTTGCACATTTGCGCGCCGTCACGCGACCGCACTTCTATCTTGCGGGCAGCGATCCTAAGCCGCTCCCGCGCGGACTCCCAGCGAGGTCACCCGACGGGACCACCGAAGTACGCGTCCACGAGAACTCGGATCCGCTCTCGGATCTCTCGACCATCTCCGTCGACTTCGTCGACGTTGCAACTGGGGCGGTCCGCGAAACAGTCGTGCTCGTCACCGATGCAGATGATCGCATTCTCGAACAGTGGCGCACCGACGCGCAACTCCGAAACACCGTGCGGCGCATACGCGCGAACGTGGAGCGCCTCAACCAACGCATCGCGTCGTTCGTTCCAGTCACCGCGCCGAACTGAGCGCGTCCACGAGCTCGTCAAAGTCTTCGGGCGGCTCCGTCTCGAACGCCATCCGCTCTTGCGTCCGCGGATGCGTTAGCCCGAGCATTCGGGCATGCAACATCGGGCGCGGTGCTTCGAGCAGGGGACCGCGGTAGTCGCGGATGTAAACCTTCTCGCCGACGATCGGATGGCCCGCTTGCGAGAGGTGAATCCGGATCTGGTGCTGCCGTCCCGTTTCGAGTTGGCACTCCACGAGCGTCGCGCCGCGAAGCGACTGGAGCGGTCGCACATGGGTGACTGCGTGTTGACCTGAA
>CAZWQH010000504.1:1653-3687 GCA_964635815.1 uncultured Sandaracinaceae bacterium | reverse complement strand
CGGTGCGATGGTCTGCGGGTGCTGCGTGCGCTCGCGGCCGAAAAGAATCACACACCAGTCCTGATCGTGACGTCGTTCGACAACGATGCGACGTATGCCGAAGCGCTCGAACTGGGCGCGCGTGGGTTCTTGAACAAGGCCTGTGGAATCAATCGCCTCGCCGAAGCGATTGTGGCGCTCGCGCAGGGTCGGACGTTCGCAATGTCCGCGGTAAGCGCCCGGGCAAGCGACCACGCAGCCGGGTCGACCGGCGCGGTCACTCGCGGTCGAGAGAATCCGCTCACTGCGCGTGAGCGCGAGATTCTCCGATTCATCGCGACGGGTCTCTCGAACGCGGAGATCGCTACCACGCTCGGAACAAGCGAAGGGACCGTGAAGAACCAAACCTCGAGCATCCTCAGAAAGCTCGACGTGCGCGACCGAACCCGCGCAGTCCTCGTTGCATTGAAAGACGGCTGGATCTAGCGCGTGGCTACGTTTTCTTCTCCGCCGCCGCGTCGTTGGCGTTGTTCAACCGGGAACGACTAAAGCCGTAGACAAAGTAGAACGCCAACCCAATCGCGAGCCACACAGCAAAGCGCTTCCAGGCGACGGGCGGCAAGCCCGCCATCGTCCAAATGCACGCTGCGGTCGACAGCGGTGCCAGCAACCAAACCGCGGGAACGCGGAAGGGGCGGGGTCGATCGGGGTCGGTCTTGCGAAGCACCATCACGCCGATGCTCACAAGTGCAAACGCGAAGAGCGTTCCGATGTTGGTCAGGTCGTACGTGGACTCGTCGTCACCGACGAGCGAACCGAGCGCGACGAAGATGCCCGTCAGCAACGTGAGCAACCACGGCGTCCGATACTTCGGATGCAAGCGCGCAGCGCGCTGGGGAAGCAGGCCGTCGCGAGCCATCGCGAACAGAATGCGCGGCTGGCCGTACTGGAATACGAGAAGCACGGCAGTCGTCGAGATCAATGCGCCGATGACGACGATCCAACTTGCGAGCTTTCCGCCCGCGCCAGACCCGGCGATGCCGCTGTACTGAAGTGCAAACGCGAGCGGATCGGAAACGCCGCGAAGCTTTTCCCATGGCACCAGGCCGGTGATGACTGCGCCGACGATCACGTAGAAGAGCGTGCAGATGCCCAGGCCCCAAAGAATGCCGCGCGGCATGTTGCGCTGAGGGTCTTTCGTTTCTTCTGCAGCGGTCGAAATGGCATCGAAGCCGATGTATGCGAAGAAAACCACTGCGGCTCCCTGATGAATGCCGCGCCAGCCGTTCGGTGCGAACGGTTTGTAGTTGTCCATGTCGAGGTGATTGAGCCCGACGATGATGAAAAGCGTGAGCACCAGCAGCTTCACGACCACCATGACGTTGTTGACCCGGGCGCTCTCGCGAACACCAAAGAGCAAGAGCCCCGTCACCGCCGCAACAATCGTGAAGGCCGGCAGGTTCACGAGCACAGGCATCCCGAGAATGCGCGGACACGTGTCGATCAGGCCGTGAATCTTGGGATCAGCGCTCAGGACAACGTCGTAGTAGCCATGAGTAATCCAGCCCGGTAGCTCGACGCCGAATCCCGTAAGGAACGAGGCGAAATACCCGGACCACGAAATCGCTACCGCCACGTTTCCAACTGCGTACTCAAGAATGAGATCCCACCCGATGATCCAGGCCACGAGCTCACCGAGCGTCGCGTAGGAATACGCGTACGCGCTGCCAGCGGTTGGAATCATCGAAGCGAGTTCTGCGTAGCAAAGCGCGGCGAGTCCGCAGACTACTCCGAGAACGAGGAACGAGATCACGAGCGCGGGACCGGCGCCGTAGCGCTGCACCACGCCCGACGCGTTCACTTCGCCCGCCGCTGCGGTGCCAATTGCACTGAAGATGCCGGCACCGATCACCGCGCCGATCGCGAGGAACACGAGATCGATCGCTGTGAGTGATCGCGTCATCGTGTGAGCGGCGCCGTCGAGCTCCGCGGTTTGCTCCGCCATCGAGTCGAGTGACTTACGCGCGATGAGGCGACCAATGAAGGTGGTCTTGG
>CAZWQH010000504.1:0-1643 GCA_964635815.1 uncultured Sandaracinaceae bacterium | reverse complement strand
GAGGTAAAGGGGAGCTCACTGACATGGAGCCGCGCGAGGTAGCACCTCATGTTTGCCACGGCCAACGCAGTGTCGGGAGCGCGCCGATCTACAGCAGCTTTGCGATCTCGCCCTCGAGGTCGCTCACTTCTTGGACGGAGCCGACGAAGCGCACGACGCCGCTCTTATCGACAAGCACAACCGTCGGGATCACGCGCACATTGAAGAAGCGCTGCAGGGTGCCATCGATGTCTGCGGCCATCGGGTACCCAGCGCCGAGAGAGACGTGGGCACCGAGCTCACGCCGGTCTTGTTCTCCTCCTGATGCCTCGACGCTGACCCCAAAGGTGCGGAGGCCTTGGTGTGCGAAGCGAGCATGAAGCGCTTGGATCTCGGGAACGGTTCTCCGACACGGCCCGCACCAGCTCGCCCAAAAATCCAGAAGCACTACCTTGCCTTTGAAGCTCGCGATTGGGACATCCGTCGCCCGTGGAGCGTTCGAGTCATAGAGCCGGAGAACCGCCGCAGGTACCGGACGTCCAACCATGGCGCTCATCTCGCGGTTCGATTGCCACTGCGAATACAGCGCCAAGACGATGACCAAAACGATGAGCGCTCCAACTCGATACGACACGCTGCTGTATATCGCAGGTGCTAAGACATGTGCCCCATGAATCACACACGACTAGCCCTGGTGATCGCGACTCTGCTCGCTTCTTCGGTCGCGCCTTCGGCAAGTGCGTACGCGGATATTGCTCCGTGCATCAACCGGCCAAGTGTGCTTCCTGAAGGCGATTTCGCGAACGCTTCTCGAGCAGCTTCGCGTTATCGCGCGGAGGCAAAGCATGTGGCGTTCGATACCATCGCTTTCGCCGGATCCAGCGTAATGGTCGCGGGAAAGTTTGCCTATGGCTCGATGAGTCACGACGTCGAGGGCGAAATCGTGGATCTCTACGTTCTGCGTGACCACTGCGCGAACTGGCAAAGATCCGCGAACGGAACCACCGATCGCGATGGTCGAGTGAGTATCGAGATCCCTCGCGACACGGTGCCGGCCGACGCATCCCGTGTCTCGACGCTCCGGTTCGCGCTCGCGCTTCGAGCGAACGCGAGCGTGGTGCTTGGTACCGCCTGGATCACACCGCCCGCGACGCGAACGGTGGTGTTCGATGTCGACGGGACGCTCACCACAGGCGACGACGAGATCTTGCAGGAGGTCTTAGCTGGGCGTGTTCCGGAGGTGCGGCCGGATGCGCAATCCACAGTCGCGCGGCGCGCGAGCGAGGGCGCGTTCATCGTGTACGTCACGGGCCGCCCTTACGCTCTGCTTCAAACCACGAAAGAGTGGCTCGCGTCGAACCGCTTTACCCCGGGCCCGATCATCGTCGCGCCGTCGAGCTCGGCGGTTATGCCGGATCGCGCGCACGTCGGTGCCTACAAGAGAGGCGAGCTCCAACGACTCACGCGAAACGGACTGGTGATCACGGCCGCCTACGGGAATGCGCAGACCGACATCTGCGCCTATGCAGAGGCGGGCATCGCGGCATCTCAGACGTTCATCATTGGCGCCACGCCGGGGTCCGCTTGCGACGGTCGCGCTGCCCCCACGCACATCCCGTCGTACACCGCGCACCTGGCGCAAATGGGGCAATCAGCGCCGCAGA
>CAZWQH010000503.1:0-3702 GCA_964635815.1 uncultured Sandaracinaceae bacterium | reverse complement strand
CGCGGCGAGTCGTCCCACCGACGCAAGCTTCTCGGTACGAATGAGCAGGCTCTGCGCTTCCTTCAGCTCGGCCGTCGCACGCTCCACTTCTTGAATGCGCTCCTGAAGCACGGCTCGATCACGAACGATGCGATCCGCCATTGCGTTGAAGGTGCGCGTCAGCGAGGCGACTTCCTCCGAGCCGCGCACACGCACTGGCGCAAACGCCGCGCCCGTGGTCGCCGCCGCCGTGAACCGTTCCGATGCACGATGAAGGGCGCCCAAGGGTCTGACGATCCAGAACGTCAGTGCCACGTGGGCAAGCGTCAGCATGCCCAGGCCGGTGATCGCAAAGTAGAGAATCAGTAGCTGAGAGAGGTTCGAGTTCGGCTGATCGCTTTTCTCGGCGATGTAGACGCGAACCCGATCCCCCCCACTCGCATTCGCCTCAACGAACGTGCCGCTGTCCGTCTGACCAACATCGGAGTGGTTCGCGCCCGCGAAGAATCGCACGCCGCGCACGTCTTCGTTCAGAGTGGCAGCGGCCGCGCGGTATCCTTCATCGACATCGATGTCGTGAGCTTCGGCGATGACGCGCGCTATCGAGAGCGCAGCTCGTTTGCGCTCGACTTCCTGCGTGCGATCAAAAATGCTGGTGGTCGCGAACCACAAAAGCACGGACGAGAGCAGAAATGCTATCGCAAGTCCGAACGACAGCTGCGCACGAAGCCCCACCCGCTACCCTACCCGCGCTCTGCGAGCGTCATCTCAACGTCCAATGACGCTGGTAGTGTGACGGTCGCCCGCAGCCCAGATCGATCGCACTTGCGCCGCGTAATCCATTCGGAGCTTCCGGGTTGGAACGCGCGGCGCGATGCCACGCAAGTGTCCCGCGAGAATCGCGGACTCCCCTTCATCCATATGGTGGAATTCGACGGCCATTGCTGCGCGCTCACCGCCACGCCGACCGTGAACGAAACGTGTCACGCGGCCGAGCGCGTCGAACCAGCGTCGCGCGATGGGTGAGCGAAAAGCCACGATGACCTCCTCACCGAGGCTCGCTGTCTCGCCGGGAACCGCGCACTCGAACAGGAGCCCTTCGGGAGACACATCCAACGTTCGGCGCCCGATCAGGCGAAACCCGCTGTCGGTCACCACTTCACACGCGGTCCGGACGTTACGACGAAGAGCGGCACGAGCATGCGCTGGCAATACGAGCATGTTTCGAATGCTACGTGGGCCGTCTCAAAACCTGAAAAAAACGGCGATCAGAGAGGCCCGAGCCAGTAAACCGCGAGGACGCTTGCGGGTCCGAGCGAATAAGCCGCAAGGACCGCTTGCGGGTCCGAGCGAGTAAAGACTACCGGGAGAAGGGAACGGCCATCTCAACCTCGGCCTCAGGTGCCGGAGGCATCTCCCACGACCGCACTTGCGACGTCAGGCATGAGGCCAGAGATTCACTGCCCGTAGTGTTT
The DNA here is from genome assembly GCA_964635815.1 of uncultured Sandaracinaceae bacterium. Taxonomy (GTDB): domain Bacteria; phylum Myxococcota_A; class Polyangia; order Polyangiales; family JADJQN01; genus CAZWQH01. Next base: position 2,248 of record CAZWQH010000503.1, on the reverse strand, counting down.
CGATCCGTAGTCGCTCGCGTAACTCGGCCGGCGTTGTCCACTGCAAATGCGACCACCACGGTGCCCCGCAGCTCCGAGTTGTCGCGTAGCGCTCGGTCGAAGCACGTTTGAGCACGTGGAACGTAGTAGTTACGGATCAGGCGGCGGACTCGGGCAGCAAAAAGCTCGAGAACGATGTCTCGGTCGTCTGCTTCTCCGCCTTCTGCCGGGGGCGTGGAACCGGTTTCCGTCGGTGGATTCGCCGCCGGCGGGTTCGTCGGTTCTGTGTTGCCTCCAGGCGGATTCGCGGTTCCTCCCGCGGAAGCTTCTCCTGCTGTGTTGCCGCTTCCAGAGCCCGCAGAATTTCCGCCGGCGTTTGGGTTCGTGGTGTTCGTGGTGCTCGTGCTTCCGGAGTTGCTTCCCCCTGCTTGCTCACCTGCAGGCGTGTTCGTGGCGCCGGTCTGAGCTGCGCTCTCCGAACCTCGTCGATCTCGCGGGCCGCCTCTCGAGCCCGAGCTCGAACCAGAACCGTTGGTCGAGGAGGGCACGGGGAGCACGCGAGTAAGACCCGCGTCGCGGTTCGCCCAGAGAACACGCGCTCCACCGGTGACGAAGTCGATATTCGGATCGCCATCACCGATCGTGGGCGTTCCCACTTCGATCGGAGTCGGTGACGCAGCTTTTCCATGAAGCGCCAGCCACGCGCCGATCGCACCGAGACCAAGAAGGCCGAGCCCGGCACCAATCAACGCGGCCCAGCGTCCGCCCGCAGATCGAATTCCAACATTGTGGAGCGTGTTGCTCGAGACGCCGGAATACGAGCCGCTGTGTTGTTGCGATCCCGTGTTCGCAGCGGCGCTCTGCCCTGAGAGCGATGCCCTTTGCGCTCCGCTCTCAGACGGAGCAGGGAACGAGTGCCCGCACTGGTTGCAAAACCGCGAGCCGTCTGGGTTGGGTGCTCCGCAACTGGGACAGAACATGTGCAAGCGTCTTATCAGGAAAGGCGTTCGCTGCCATCCGCTCCTAGAGCCCGAACGCGTATCCTACTCCGCTCAGGAGTGAAAATTCTCCTCGTCCCGAGCTAGCGTCCGACGACGGTGCGTATGCAGAGCGCGGCGGAGCATCGATGTATCGAAAAGCGACGCGGATGAAAACGCGCGAGTCGCGAGCGACATAGATTGGAAGATCGAATCCGGCCCCGACGAAAAAAGCCGCGCCGCTGCGAGTCGTCCGGTGCCCAAACGGGCCGAAGACCGCGCCCATCTCGATTCCGATCGAGTCCACGAAGAGATCCCAGTACGCACGACCACTCTGACGGTTTAGAAAGAACCGCGGCAAGAACGCGGGTCGCACCTCGAAGCCCAGCCCAAGGTCGAGCGCAGGGTCTCTTCCGTCGGAGGACGCGATTGGCGCGATCAGCGCGCCGACGCTGTCCAAGTAGCGAATTCGCACTTCCGCCGAACCAACGCCTACGGCGATCGCGTTCGAGCTGTTCCAGCTCGCGCCGCCCACTAGTGACGCCGACAGGAACGAGTCCGCGTCCAATCGACCGTAGATTCCGTCCGAGCGGTCTGCGCTCACGGGAGATGCCAGCGCCATCGCCAGTGCGATTGTCCCGCCTCCCAAGGTTGAGCCAATGACGCGTCGCAGCAGACCACGGGAGAGCATCTTCAAGGCGTCGAGTGGACAACAGCAAAGTTCCGTGGTCAAACCCCGCCGCGCGAATTCCCGACTCTCGATTAGCGAGACCGGTCGTTCGTCGAAGCGAAAACGACATGCCTCCTCTCACCGACGTGCTCCTCGATCCTGCGAAAAAAGAAGCCGTCGTGACCGACGCTCAGTCGCTACTCGATTCCGAGGTCGCAGATCGAGGCGGCCTCTCAGGCTTGGCGATTAAGGCTGGCTACTCCGCCGTCAAAAACTTCAAACCGGGCTTCACGAAGCATGTCATCGCGGACCTGCTTCCGGAGTTTGCGAAAGCGATGGACCCCATTTACCAGGAAGCCGTCTCCGCCGGCCGGCCCGTGTCCGCTTACTTCGGCGCGAACTCCTCGCGCATCGCAGACGCGCTGCTCGGCATCACCGACAGCAAAGCGCGAAACTCCAAGAACCAAATCGTGAAGGGTGCGTACGACAAGCTACGCGGCATCGCGAAGAAGAACGTCGAGCAAAGCGTTCCACGTTTGGGCCAACTCGTAGAGAAGTTCACGAAGTAGCGCGTTCGAACAATGAGGCGATCATGAGTGCATTCGATCTAATGATTCAGTAC
>CAZWQH010000502.1:0-3715 GCA_964635815.1 uncultured Sandaracinaceae bacterium | reverse complement strand
CCGGGCAGGAGCGGAAGGCCCAGACGCTTCGCGTTCGCGCGCGCGGTCACCTTGTCGCCCCACTGCTTCATGTTCTCGGGTGTGGGACCGATGAACGTCAGGCCTGCTTGTTTGCAAATGCTCGCAAACGCGGAGTTCTCGGACAAGAATCCATATCCGGGGTGGATCGCATCTGCGCCGGTGATTTCTGCGGCCGCGAGAATCGCAGGCACGTTCAGATAGCTCAGCTTTGCGGGCGGCGGTCCGATACACACCGCCTCATCTGCGAAGCGCACATGCAGGTCTTCGCTGTCCGATTGGCTATGCACCGCAACGGCGGGAACGCCGAGCTCGCGGCACGCTCGAATCACGCGCAGCGCGATCTCGCCTCGATTCGCGATTAGGATCTTCTTGAACATGCGAGGGCGACTACTTCTTCACTCGGAAGAGCTTGTCTCCGTACTCGACCGGTTTGCCGTTCTCGGCGAGCACTTCGAGAATCGTGCACGGATACTCCGCCTCGATCTCGTTCATCAGCTTCATCGCCTCGATGATGCAGAGTGGCTGTCCGGCCTTCACGCTCGCTCCGACGTCCGCAAATGGTGGATCGTTCGGGCTGGGTGAGCGGTAGAAGGTGCCGACGAAAGGAGACGTGATGAACACGCCTTCCGCGGACGACGCCTTCGCAGACGAGTACGCGGGCAGGATGACGGAGGTTGGGGGCGGAACAGTGAGCGACGTTGCCGGCGCGGTCAGCATCGGAAGCGCGCCGCCGGATTCATCTCCGCGTCGGAGCTTGATCTTTTCGTCGCCCTTTTCGATCACGATCTCGGTGAGCTCGAACTGTTTCAGGGCCCGCATCAACTCCCGGAGTTGCTTCAGGTCGATTTCCATGATTGTCGGTGAGATACGCGATGAGGCCTTCAAAGCCAAGTAGATAGCTTCGGGGACCGAAACCCTGAACTACGCCGATGCATTTTGCGGCGCTGAACGAATGTGCGCGAAACGTTTCACGCGCCAAGGTGTTCGTTAGGTGAACCTCGACAGTCGGGATACCGCACGCTTCGATCGCGTCCGCGAGCCCGACGGACGTATGCGTGTAGGCCGCCGGATTGATGAGCACGCCGTCGAACTTTTCATTTGCATGACCGACCCACGTGATGAGGTCGCCCTCGTGGTTGCTTTGCTTGATCGCGACTGACGCGCCCAGTTCCACGGCGCGGTTCTTGAGCGCACGGTCAATTTCCGCGAGGGAAGTCGTCCCGTAAATGTGTGGCCCTCGTCGACCCAGAAGGTCGAGACTTGGCCCGTGCACGACTAGAACGCGCGGAGCACGAATCAATGCGGGAGCTCCAATCGACTACGTGAGATCGGCGAGGAGCTTGTGCGTACGCGTACGAAGGAGAAATCGGGCCTTGCCCAAGTTGCCTTCGGGTTTCAACGCGATCGCCACGAAATACTGTTCGTTCAGCAAGCGAATGACCGTGGTCATACGATCTGCGGTCACCGCGACCTCGTTCGCCGTACCAGCGTCGAGAAGCTCGGCGGCCTTGCGGATCTGAGAGAGGATCACGCTGTATTCCATGCCAATCGATTCGACATCGAGCGGAGAATCGTCGGCGACGTAACGTTCGACAGCAATGCCGTCGATACCCATGAGGAGCGCTGCGATTCCGCCGTCCGTCTCACGCACAACCTCTTCGAGTACCTCGCGAAACATTTATCCGTCCTCCGCTTTTGCGAGGGGATCAGCGCACATAACGCGAGGTTACGTCAAGTTGAGTGTTTGTCGTGTACGCGCTCGGGCGTGCAAATGCCATCTGCGACGGGTTCACGTAGCAGGGCAGGTGGCGGTCGTTCCGTTTGCCGCGCACAGCTGTGGCGTGCAAACACGCAGGCGTGGGAGGCCGACGGGCTGGAATCTCGGCCCCGAACAGCAGCCGAGTCCCGGATGGCAGTCCGAGTCGGTTTCGCACCGGACTCCTTGCGGGCGCGTCGAACTCCGGCACTCGAAGTTGTCCACGCATCCATACGTCGTGTCCCACGTTTGGCTCGGCTGACATTCGCATCCGCCGCTAGTGCAGTCGAGACCGCTCGGCCTGCCGCATCGGTCGGCTCCGCACGCGCTTGGATTCCATGCTCCACCGGTGTTTGCGCACCGACATTCCGTTCCTGTGCACGGATCCGACTGGTTCGTCGCGATGCACCCGCGACCCGGGACGAACAAGCGCCCAATCGGGCACTCACATGGCGTAACCGGACGACAGTCAGCTGCCGTACCTCCGTCCAGCGGCGGGAGAGCGGGTCTGGCCGCACAACCAGCCAGGTTGGGCGTTCCGCGGGTCGCAAGGCAGAAGTCGGAGTCGTTGCAGGAAGCGTCGGTCGCGCACGCCTGCCCGTTGAACGTTCGTCCGGGGCCGCAGTCGCAGACGGTTGTTACGCATCGAGCCGTGTCGTAACCGCAGCGCGTTGCGCAGCCTGCACGAACGAGTCCGCCAGTGGTCGAACACTTGATCTGCATGCAATGCGCGTTGGCTCGTTCACAGGCCCCGACAGCGTCTTCTCGCGTGCCGCCCGAGTATCGAAAGCAATCGGGGCCGCGACAAAGCCAATCGTGGCTAACGCATCGCGAGCCGTCGAAGAACGCGCCGAATGGAACTCGGTCCGCCTCGGCCTCCTCATTGACCGCGAAACACACATCGACCGTCGCGTTCTGGGCCGCGCACGTTCCCTCCGGCTGGCCTACGTCCGGAAACGAAGTGGCGTCGGGAAGAGTGGTGACGTCGTTACGCAAGATCATCGCGTCCGTCGTGGTGCTGGCATCGGCGGTCCCAGTTCCATGGGAACTTCCGCACGCGGTTCCGAGTACAAGACAAAAAGAGAGCGTAGAAAGTCGCGGAGCGATCATAAGGGCGCATTAAGCACGATGCGTACCGGCTGGATCCGCGAACTTCAGCGGGGTTTCGCGCTCGAGCTCGGTGAGCGACCGGCACAACTTGGCACGCTCACCGCTTGCGCGGCCGAAAACTCAGGCCGTCGGACAGAACTTCGAGACTGCTGAAACAAAGAGTGCGGACGAGAGGACTTGAACCTCCACGGGTCTCCCCACCAGATCCTTAGTCTGGCGCGTATGCCATTCCGCCACGTCCGCGAAATAGGCGGCGAATGTAGCGGCTGAGCGGAACCTGTCAACTACGACCTTTTCCGCTCAGTATTCCTCGTCGCTAGACTGCGCTTACGGCTGAAGGCCCCACGCCGACTGAAGGTACTGGATGATGCTCGTCCGCTCGGCGTCGCTCAACGCACGGCTGAAATAGACGATCTCGCCGATGTACGCGTTCGAGTCCTCAAAGATGTCGGAGCTGCCGACGTAGAGAACTTTGTCCCCCGCGCTGATGCTGTTGCCAGTTCCCGTCGCCGTCATCGTCCCGGCTGGCGTCGTCATCGAGAAGCTGCGCGCCGTGCCGTCGATGCGCCCAGCGAAGATCGCGTTCGTCGTCGCCGGTACCGTAAGCTCCAAACCGGCGTTGTCGTTCACGGACTGCCAATGCACCGAGGTTGGACCCGTGAAGCTGTTGTTCTCGAGCGACCAGTCTCCGTCACGATTTCCGTGGTGCGCGATGTTTCCCCAGCCTTCGGGAGTTCGCCATTGGACGACCGCGAAAACGGTGACGTCTGTGGTCAACGGGAACGCCTCCGTAGTCATCCGACGGGACGTTCCTTCGAACTCCATCGC
>CAZWQH010000501.1:0-3716 GCA_964635815.1 uncultured Sandaracinaceae bacterium | reverse complement strand
CTGGTCGCGCACGGCCGGTATCACTAGTAGTTGAAGGCTGAGACGGTCCGGACGATTGGTCGACAATCAACCACACCAAACCACCTGCTGCGACCGCGAGGCCACCGAAAAGGCAGATGTCGGCGATCATCGCCAGCGAGCGTGCGTCGTTCGCCTCGGGCCCGTTGGACGTGGGAGCAGAGTCCGCGTTGCCCTTGGCCATGATGCCGAGAACCAGGCCGGTGATTGCAGCAACACCGCCAACGCTCGTAACGACAACCGGTCCCACCGGAAAGTCGCGAGCGGGCGCGGAGCTTCCTGGAGGCGCGCTCGTACCGGGATCTGTCGGGGTCGTCGTGCTCGGGTTGGTGTTGGGATTCGTGTTCGAGGGCGTTCCGCTTTGAGCCGTCATCTCAACGGGAACCTCGACGCTCTGTCCCGCGGGAACCGACACCGACGAGTTGAAGTCAGCATGTCCCGCAAGACGAATGACGATGCGATGCGAGCCTGGCTCGAGCGCAATCAGGTCGGGGCGCGGGGTTCGACCCCAGTCGCGCCCGTCGATAAGAATCTCGGCACCCGCCGGCCCTCCGGTGATTCGGACGCCCGTCCGCGCAAGGCGCTCACGCAACGCAGCGACACGCGCGCGTGCATCTGCTTGGTTGGGGTCGTTCGCAGCGGCACCGGAGAGATACGTCTCGAGCGCGGTGCGCGCTTCGACGAGCTGACCGTTGCGCTCGTATGCCTGCGAAAGATTGTACTGAATGAGCGGTCGCGGGTCCGCCGTGTAAGCCGCGCTCCATTCGCGGATCGCGGTCTCGTAGTCGCCCTGCTGATACGCAGTGGACCCACGACGAAACCTCTCACGCGCATCTTGCGCATGTCCGATCGCCGCGGAGGTTGAAAGCGCCGCAACACACAGTGCAACAAACAGGTAGCTCAGAGTTCGCATGATTTTCCTTTGAAACTCACGACCGTTTTCGGGTCGTGAACGATGTAAGTTCCTCGGACTAACGACAGCCCATTGTAACGCCAGCACGGTACGGCTCAGCCGACGCGAGTAGCGATTCACACGTGACGCCCGATGGCTGACAGCTACTAACCGCGCCGCTTGCACACCGATACATATCGAATGGGAGCCCACAGTTCGGAACAGATCCCAAGTACCCCGTGACGTCCCGTCCGGAGAGACCCGCGCCACAGCACCGCGGGGACGACGGCGAGAGGCAAAGCCTGAGGTTGCACCCGGTGGTCGAGCACGAGCGGACCTGATCGTACTGACGCTCCGGCAACCCATCGCAGTTGTAGTCGAACCGAAGCGAGCCGGCGCGCGAGTTGGGCGAGTTGAAGAAGTTGTTCTGATTTGGTCGCACCTGCGGATCGAGGTCGTAACAGTCGCGCTCGTTGGTGACGTACTGGGCGTTGCCCGGTGGATCGGTCGGAGGCATGCACGAGACAATCGCGGTCGAACCCGATGCCCCGAAGCCGTCGCCATCTGCGTCTAGGTAGAAGTTCTGCGTCGACGTATTGTCGTCGACGGCCGCATTGCAATCGTTGTCAATACCGTCGCAGACCTCGGGGTTTCCGGGGAACCGGGCCGGGTTTGAGTCGTCGCAATCCATTCCGGCGTTGTACGTGTCCGCGCAGTTCCCGGGCGATCGACCGTCCCCATCCGCGTCGATCACCGCATGTTCGCAGCCCGCTATGCGGCACAAGTCTGTCGTGCATGCGAGCGCGTCATCGCAGTTTTCCACAGGTTGCGCTTCGCACCTCTGTCCCGTGACCCCACCGTCGCCGCTCACTTGGCGGCAGGAAAACGGGGTGCGCGCTAACGCATCGCACCGAGTCATGCCTTCGCAATCCATATCGCCCTGGCAGCTGTACATGCAGTCCGAACGGCAGCCGTCCGTCGGATCACCGTTACGATCGTCGCACTGCTCGGTCCCATTGATGACGCCGTCCCCGCATCCTTGCGGCTGGCAGAGCTGCGTTCGGCATGTGCCCGCAGAGACCGTTCCCGTCGTACAAGCGCTGCCGTCAGCGGGACGGGTTTCTGAAGGCGTGCACCGGTGATCCGCTCCGCAGGCCTCCGTGCCGTTGCATGGGTTCGCGTCGTCGCAGTCGACCGCTGAGCTGCACGTGAACTTGCAATCTGCGCGACAGCCGTCGGAGTCGACGGTATTCGCGTCGTCGCACTGTTCCATCGCCAGAGTCTGCGTGTCTGTCACGCCGTCACCGCAACGCGAACGCACGCAACGCCGCGCCACGCATACATCCGCACTCGCTGGATTCCCGTCGGCGTCGCACGCTACTCCGTCGGCCATCGCCGCCGCGGAAACACACACGCCTTCGCGACAGTCCTCCATGCCGTTGCAGAGATCGCGGTCGTTACAATCGGCAACGGTGGTGCAGCGCTGCGGCGGGACGTCAATCGAGACGCGCGCGTCGACGAGAGCGTCGATCGTCGCGGCTACGTCCGACGTTGAAGAATCGTTGCTGACGCGAGCGTCGATGGTCGAGGTGCCGCCGTCGGTTCCTACGCGCGGCTTCCCACTCAGCGCCCCGTCGACCAGCGTCGAACACGCTGCCGCGCAGAGCAGACCAAACGACAGAACACCACGAGCACTTCGCCTATAGAAGAAAGGTTTCAAGGTCATCCAGACAGCGTCATTACTCTTTGACGTCACCGCGAGCAAAGATGCTCGCGACGAACGACAGGACATCGTTGGCGGACGCCTCGTTGTACCCGTAGTACTTGATCAAGCGTCCTTTGATGACATCGATTTTGTCCTGCGTTTCCTTGTCGACCACGGAGGACACGAAGCTCGAGAGCTTGATGCTGTCTTTCTGATCTTCGAAGAGCTTCATCTCGAGCGCACGACGAAGACGGTCGTTCGTCTCGTATCCGAACTTTTTCCCTTCGATCGCGAGCGCACCGATGTAGTTCATGATCTCGCGACGGAAATCGTCCTTCCGGCTGTCCGGAATATCGATCTTCTCCTCGATCGAACGCATTAGCCGCTCATCGGGCTCGTCATCACGGCCCGTGTACCGGTTCCTGACCTTCTCTTTGAGCGTGTAAGCGCGAATGTTGTCGATGTAGTTCGCAGAGAGACGCGAGATCGCGTCCTCATCAGCGCTGATCGCACGCTGAACTTCGTTCTTCACGATTTCTTCATACTCGGCTTTCACGACGCCGATCATCTCTTGGAACTTCTTGCGAGCGTCCTCGTTCGCGACCAACGAGTGATGTCGCAGGCCCTTCTCGAGCTCGTTCAGCACCATGAAAGGGTTGATGTATCCCTCCACGCCATCCCGCACGAGCGCGTTCGAGATCTTGTCCTGGACGTAGCGCGGGGACATTCCTTCGAGACCTTCACGCTTACTCTCTTTGCGAAGCTCTTTGACGTTGTCCTGCGTGAACCCAGGCAGCACTTTGCCGTCGTAGAGCTTCATCTTCTGGAGAAGCGAGAGCTGATGTTTCTTGGGCTCTTCCAGACGCGTGAGCACCGCCCACATCGCTGCAACTTCGAGCGTGTGCGGAGCAACATGCTTGCCACGGAGACGTTCCGTCGAGAAATCCTTCTCGTAGATGCGAATTTCTTCGCTGAGCTTCGTGATGTACGGCACGTCGATCTTGATCGTGCGATCACGAAGCGCTTCCATGAACTCGTTGTTCAAGAGCGCGCCATGCGGTCGTGGAAGCCCTCGGGCAGCGTGCCGAGATCCTCGCCGAT
>CAZWQH010000500.1:0-3729 GCA_964635815.1 uncultured Sandaracinaceae bacterium | reverse complement strand
CACCATCACTAACGACTGCGACGTACAGCCTTGGACTGACGCGGGATCTCGAAGCGGATTCGACATCGCGCCCCTGGGTTCCAGTGCTCCAAGCGTTTGCGCGTAACTCGTCTACAGCGGTACGCCTTCAGAACGAAGCCCACGCTCGTACTCTCGAGGGCTTCGGCAACGGTGGCGCAGCGTACTTTCGCAGCGGCGCGTTCGCTCAAGAGATTGTGACAGCGGTTCAGTCTCGTGGCGGGCTTCTCTCGCTGGAAGACCTTCGCGACTACCGTGTTCGCCGGCGAACCCCACTTACCGAAACGCGCTTCGGGTTTCGTGTCGTGACTGCGCCGCCACCAAGCGCAGGCGGATACACGTTGCTCGCGAGTCTGGGCTTTCTCGAGCAAGTCGTTCGCAACCCTCGTGCGGCCCCGCAAGACCAGGTGCTCCATGCGCTCGCCGAAAGTTGGAAGGGACCGTTCGTAGATAGAGCCACGTACTTCGGCGACCCGGATCACGTTCAGCTCCCACTCGCGCGACTGCGATCGGCTGCGCGAATCGCTGCACGTGCGCGATTGTATTCTCACACGACCGCCTCCGCTGCGAGCACGTACGCGTTGCCGCTCCGGGGGACCCGTGCTTCGACCGCACGGGTGCCGAACGGAGGAGGAACATCGCATCTTTGTGTGGTCGACGGCGACGGTAACGTAGCGTCCGTCACCACAACGGTGAATCTCCCGTTTGGCGCGAGGTTCTCCGTCGGCGGGATCTGGATGAACGACGAGATGGACGACTTCGCGCGCGAGGAGAACGCTCCAAACGCGTTCGGTCTTCCGGGCGGCGCTGCAAATCTACCCGGCCCCGGACGTCGACCCGTATCCACGATGACCCCGACGATCGTGTTTCGCGGACGCGATCCGGTTCTCTGCATCGGTGCGAGCGGTGGAAGTCGCATCGTAACGGCCGTCACGCAGGTTCTCGTGAGCACGCTTCTTCGCGACCAAACCGTGGCAAGCGCCGTCGCAGCCGAACGGATCCATCACCAAGGCATGCCCGCGGAGCTAGGCTTCGAGCGGCTTCGAGATCCGACCGCGGATCCCGCGCCGCGCCAAGCTCTCCGCGCGGCGCTCGAAGCACGCGGTCACACGATTCGCGAGAGCGAAGGCGCCGCCAACGTACAGGCGATCCACATCGTCACACGAGCACGAACGCGCGAGTTGCGCGCTGCGAGCGATCCCCGCAAGGGCGGCGCTCCTGCTGGACGCTGACCGGCTTCCGCTCTCTTATCGAGAGCGCCGCCTCGACGCCCCAGTCGCAGCAGCCGGTGCTGTAGTGGGCGCATTCGCAGGTGCTGCCGTTGCGGCCGCGCTACCGCCACCACCAGCGAGTCGCACGCCCATGTACTCGCTCGGTTCGGCATTTTCTCGCGGACGCACATCGAGTAGAAACGCGTTCGTCTCGCCGATTGCAGACACTGCGGTGATGACCGATCCGACCCGCGCCCCGCCAACGAGCGTAGTTAGAACCGAAACCGGCTCAGGTCGAACATCGATTGGGCGAGTTCCGGTGACGACACAGTTTTGACGGTACTCGACCCGTCCGTCTGGCGCGATTCGCGAGATGCGGTTGGTCTCCTCACATCGAAAAATAGGCTCTTGAACGAGGCGCTGCGCGAAGGTGATCTCCGTTCGGTCGCCTTGCGCACGAAGACTCGCAACTTCGCCCACCGAACGCCGGTTGGAGAGCTGATTTGAGCCGACGATCCAACTTTCGTCAGGTTGCATTTCCTGGAGTCCAAGGCGATTCGGGTTCACTGGGAACCGACCGTTTGCAGCAAACAACTCAGCTACCGCTTTCTGCACAGCGCCAACGGCTGCGGTGCGGGGTCCACGCTGCAGGGGCGCATGCATGAGGAGCTCGCCGAGTGGAACCGCGTGTCCGTATGTTCCGGCATCGCGTTCGCAACGATAGAGCGCGGCGCCAATGATGTAGCCGACCGGTGTTTCGATCACTGCTTTCACGTCGTCGATCGTTCGCGGATTCTGGCGACGCGCAAAAGAGAGCCAGGCTTCTCGGAGGGGACCCGCGCAGTTGGCCATTCGTCCGCGTGCCTGCGAAAGGAACAGCTCTTCATGCGCCCACGCAAGCGCAAGTCCTGCGCTGTCCGCGGCGATCGCGCGATTGAACGCTTCGAAAGCCTCTTGTGGAACGCTCGTCAGCAGCGGACCGAAGTCTGGGTTCGCCGCGGCGTACGCGGCCCACGCCGCGGCGTGTCCATCGGCAATCAACTTGATCCGGAACACGCGCGCAAGCGCGAGCGCGCGATGCCACGGGGAGATCTCGGCGCGTGCCAGCTCCGCACGTGCCGCAACCGGGTTCAGAGCGGCAACATCAGCCCGAACTGCGATCCAGCCGAGGAGAATGAGCTCTGGCTCGTCTATTTCTGGGTTGAGGCTCGTTTCGCGCGCCCCGTCCAGACGCAAGACGTCGCGGATGAAGCCCGCGCGCATGACGTTTGGCATCGGCTCCCCGGCTCGCTCGGGTCCGCCAGCGCGATCGAACCAATAGAGTGAGTCCGAGACGCCTATGAGGTCAGCCGGACAGACGAAACCTTGGAGCGTTTTGCTCCGATACTGTTCGTGCGGCGGCGCATTTCGATCCACGGTGAACGCATTGCACACCAGAGCACCGGTGGGGCGAGCAGCGGACTGTGTGAGCGATTGCACGAGGAGGTCGTCGATCGCCGCATCATCCATGTTGGTTTGGTTGATCAGAACCTGGCGATACGCAGCGAGCCAGTCCCGAGCGAGGGGATCGCTCCCGTGCGCGCACGCAAGGCGGGCAACGGTTTGAAGCTGAGGAATCTCGAGCCCCACACGGCCGCTCGTGTTGTTCTCCGCTATGCGGCGAAGGTTCAGCACGTCGCGAAGCTTCTGAGCGCGAAGCTCACGATCGATGATTGGAGTCGCAGCCGGGCTGCACGAAAGCGTGCCCACCGAGGCAGTGCGTCGCCCAGGCAAAGGCGCGAGCTTCAGCGCGTCCGGGATCGGTTCTAGCTGGGCGTGCGCGGCCCCGGCCGCACCGAGCATCGCAAGCACGACCGCGAGACAACACGAAGGGACCGCTTTGAGGGACGAGAGATATTTTTTCACGGAGCTCCTGAGGGGGGCTCCTTGGTACGGCGACGACGGCGCTCATGTCAAGTCATACGTCTTACGCAAACCTCACACGCCGCGATTCACAACTAGCGCGTTATTTGTGCGCGTTCATCGCGGAGATTCCGCCGCACGTAAGACAGTCGTAGACGTCTGATCGGGCCCCCGGAAGCCGACGCGAAACAGAGCGACGAGCGACTGGTTGAGATCCTCGATGAACTCTTGGCGCGGAATGAACAGGCCCGCCGCGCACAGCCGTTGATACGAAACAATCCCTGTGAAGATTACCGTCGCGGTTCGCAGCATGCGGAGTGGAAACAACATCGGCGGAATCTCGCCGATGTACCTAACGAATCGCATCGCGATCTCCTGTGCACCCGCGCCGTTCGCCGAACGCATCGAGGTTAACGGGAAAGTCCGACTTCCCACGAGCTCGGCGCAGACCTGGAGGTACGCGATGCCTCCATCTTCGTCATCGAGCTTGGCGACAAGCGGTCGCACCAGCGTTTCGACCAGCGTTTCGAGCGATTCTCGGCCCTCGGTTTGCAGTTTGGCGATTTCCTGGAGATACGTCGCGTCGGTCGGACCGGAG
>CAZWQH010000499.1:0-3739 GCA_964635815.1 uncultured Sandaracinaceae bacterium | reverse complement strand
CCCGGGCGGCAGGATGTAGACGTGATCCTGACCTCCGATGTCGGACTCGACACCGGAGAGGGCATTTGCACGTTCTGCGTCGCTCACGCTTCTGGAAGAGTCGACGACGGCCCCGACCGCCAAGTCGCGGGAGCTCCGCAAGAATCGCACATCCGCGAGCGCCATGACCACGAGCAAGATCGCGAGAGCGCGAAGCGAGGTCGTAGTCCAAGTGCGACGGCGTGACACTGCGAGATCCGCGCCACGCGTGAACCAGAACACGAGCGGCAGCGTGAACAGCGCCCAGAGCACCATCGGGTTTCCGACGAACAAAGGACCGATCACAGCGAGCAGAATCATCGGACGACTCCGCGAGCCAGCAGGCCCCACTCGATCACGATGAACAGAACGACGGCGAGCCCGATCAAAAGCGCCAACGGTGGAAGCGGGTACGAACGCACCTGCGACCACGGCGTCGCGATCTTGCTCAACGCGCGATGCGCTCGCTCTCCTGAGTACGCCACTGCGTCTTTGTCCACGTGGTAGATGCCTGCCGAGGTCGTTCCGAGCGCGACCCCGCCGTGTGTCGAAAGACGCGTGCCGTCCGGCGCAACGACAACGCTACTGGACGTAGCCGCAAGTGCTTGACCCGGTGTACGTGAGAGCACCACGTCCGCGGCATCGTGACGGGCGAGCCAACGCGCGGCAGTGAAGACGAAGAGCGGAAAGGATGCACGCCGTGGCCAATCTGAGTCGCGGAGATCGAAACCGACGGCGATGCGACGACCGTGCGCAGTTGCGTCCTCCGCAACGATGACGGCATCGGAACCGGCTCGCGCAAGCACGCTCACCTGGCGATCCGTGTCGAACGCTGTCGCACGCTCGAGGGAAACGCCGTCGAGGCTGATGCGCTCGAGCGCTGCGTGCGTCGTGGTGCTCGCGGTAATCGCACCCCGGACATCTGCCCTGGTTGAGACCGCTCCAATGGAGTTCGCCAATGCGACACCGGATGCGCCAAGGCCCAGCACACCCACTTTCAAACCGTTCGGAACGGGGACGGTGCCGTCCACAATCAGCACGTCCGTGTCCGAGGGAGAGAGAGAGCTAACCTCGCCCGCCGAGATCTCTTTCGCGACTAAGAGCTCGGTCGAGGCGAGCGCAACTTGGAGTGCGCGACTGGGTGCGGAGCTGGCGTAAGCGACGCGAATCGCACGTAGAGGCGCAACCGTCGCAAAGACGGCGTTGTCGTCCGCGAGCTCGTCGGTGACGCCCAGCACGCGAACGATACGTGCCTCGATTTCTGCCTGCGCACGGCCGTAGCCGCGAACGACCACGTTCTCTCGAGCACCCGGCGCAAGCGATATCTCACGATCCGCGACAGTGGTATGGCGGTCTTTGATGACGAGCCGCGCACGCGCGGGTGATCCCGCAAATGACGCGACCTCGCAATGAAGCAGGTATTCCCCGATCGCCGCGGGGTCGCGGCGCGCTGTAAAGCTAGTGATCGCGATCGTGTTTGCAACGCGACTCACGGCATCGACGATGACCTTTCCACCATGCGCCGTACTCGCGGTTGTGAGCGGCTCTTCGGCAAACACCACAATGCGCCCGTCACGCTTGCCGCCCTGCACATCGCGAAGCAACTCGTCGGCCAGGCGAATGGCTGCGTCGACGCTCGAGGTTCCGTTCTCGATCTCGAGAGCGCGCAGCCCGCGTTCGAGATCTGGCAAAGACTCGGTCAGCGGCGTAACGAAGCGGGGTCGGACACCTGCGGCGATGATGGCGACCTCTCCGTGCGCGGTGCCGCGTTCCGCCCACTCGCGAGCACGCGCGCGTGCGATCTCCAGGCGCGAGCCGCCGCTCGTAGCTGCTCCCATCGATGTTCCCGTGGGGACGATAAGAATCGTAGTTCCGCGAACACCATGATCAAAACGTGGATCCCCCAGGAGCAACACGAGGAGAGTCGAAACGAGAAGCGCCAGAAGCAGCGCGAGCCATGGGATCGTCCGCGCAGCGAGAAGACGAGGATTCGTCTTGGCCATCGCTCGCTGCCACAGCTCCAAGTTCGATACGAGGATGGGGCGTGGTGTCTGCCGCAGAAGGTGCATGACGAACACCGCGGCAGCGGCAAGAAGCGCCACACCAAGAACGAACACTGTGCTGAGCGCTGCGAACGTCATCATGCAGCCCGCGCCGCGCCGAATACTTCACGCACCCACACGTCGTCGTCGAGCGGCAACGAAACGGAGATGTAGCGCCCGCCCACTCGAACGACCTCTCGTTCGCAGGTGTCCAAGTGGGTCGCCACCTCGGCCTTGTACGCGTCGAGCAGCTGCTTGCTCATGCGAACTTGGATGCGCTCTTGCGTTTCGCTGTCGACCAGCTCGATCTCGCCCCCGAGCTTTGGTGAATCGTCCTCGAGCGCGGCCATGCGCACGACCAAAACTTGATGGCCTGCCGCAGCGATGTACCGCACCGCTTCATCGAAGCCCGATAGCGTCATCAGATCGCTCACAATGATCACGATGCCGCGACCCGTGATCGTTTTTGCGAAGCTCCGCGCAATCGTTCGGAAGTCCGTCTCGCCCTCAGGCGAGAGGTCGATCAAATTTCGTTCGAGCGCGGGCAAATCTTCGATGAGACGCAATCCAAAGTTCCGCGCTGAGAGATCGCCACTGAACGGAACTACGCGGACGCGATCGAACTGCCGAGCCCCGACGAATGCCAGCGAGGTGGCAAGGACTCGCGCGGCTTCGAGCTTTGAGCTCGGCATCCGAAACGAGCCAGAGACGGTCTTGATCATTCCTTTCTCGCCGCCTTGCGCCGCACCTCGCGCCATCGATCCGGAGACGTCGACAAGAACATAGACGCGCGCGTCACGCTCCTCGGAATACTGCCGAACTACGAGCTGACGACGGCGCGCGAACGCCTTCCAGTCGATGTGCCGGACATCGTCCCCCGGTACGTACGGCCGATGCTCTGCGAACTCGATGCCACCCTTACGAGAAAGCGATCGGTGCCCGCCCTGGTCGGCACCGGTCGCGCTCGGCATCACGTTCAGGCGAACACGCTCGAGCATACGCAAGAGTGGTGCGTCCAGAATCCGCATCTGTCAGCGGCCAGCGCCCGCTGCGGGTCGCACTTCTCGATGAAGCGCGGCGATGATGTCGTCCGTGGACACGTTGTCGGCGATTGCGTCGAAGTTTCGAATGATGCGATGGCGTAAGCAGGGGAACGACGCGCGCACGAGATCCTCGACGGCGACGTTCACGCGCCCATCGAGCAACGCGAAGAACTTCGCGACAAGGATCAGTGATTGTGCGGCACGCGGGCTAGCCCCCGTTTTGACGTAGCGCTTCACGAATGCAGGCGCAGCGTCTTTGCCGGCTGCCTCTGGGTGCGTGGCGAGAACCAGCCGGACAGCATGACGCGCGACGAACTCGGCGATGGGCATCTGCCGAATGGCGCGACCGGCCGCTACAACCGTATCCGCATCCGCTACGACATCCAGGCTCGCCTCGTGCACTCCGGTCGTGCGCATCGCGATGTCGAGAACTTCATCTTCGGAGGGGAAACGAATCAAGAGCTTCATCATGAAGCGATCGAGCTGAGCTTCAGGAAGTGGATACGTGCCTTCGTTGTCGAGAGGGTTTTGAGTCGCGATAACGAAGAATGGCGCGGGCAGCGCGTAGGTGTGATTGCCGAGCGAGACTTGGTGCTCCTGCATTGTTTCGAGAAGCGCACTTAGCGTCTTGGGTGA
>CAZWQH010000498.1:0-3743 GCA_964635815.1 uncultured Sandaracinaceae bacterium | reverse complement strand
CGGACTCGAGAACGCCAACGGGCGACCGCCCCTACCTCACGTTCCAGATCACGTCGCCCGTTGTGGATCGCTCCGGTCCATCCCCAACAGCAGTCCTCTCGCGGAACCTCGTGATCATCTCGGGAGTTTGCGATCCCTCCGTCGAACCCGGATCAATCGAGGGGATGCTCGGTACGAGTACCGAGGAAAAAATCTTGATCCTCTCCGACAACGACTGCAGCGACGGAGTGTGGTCGGCCATCCCGACGCTTATCGATCCGGATCCTTCCGGCGTGAACGTGTCATTCGGGACGCCCGATGAAAGCGACTCGGTCACGTTTCTCTCTCCTGCAGGAATCACGGAACCGACGTTCGCCAGTCAGTACTCCACTCGACGCGCGAGCGTAGATGTGGGCTTCACTTGCCCGACGGGTTGGCAGTACTCAGTGATGGGAGGTGTGTTGACGCCATGCCTGCCTACTCAGGTTCGCAATGTTGCGCTGACCGAGGGCGTACCGTTTGTGTTCGAAGTTACGTTCCTCGGTAGCTCCGGGGAGAACTACAGCGACGCGATCGATCTGACCCGCGATAATGTCGTTCCGGCTCCACCGACCGGGAGCGTCGTTGCGCAGAGTCACAGCAACCACAACTTCGTCGGTGTGCGCGTGACACCGAGCGAAGACGGACACTGCTTCGTGGCGCGCGATGCGCTCTGCCACGAGATCATCGGCGTAGACCTTTGCTACGCAGGAATCGAAACAACCATTCCGTCTTACATCGAGGACAACTCGAGTAACGCCGTGTTCGTTCAGAGCATCGACATGGCGTCCAACGATTCGTCATGTGTGCCCGTCGGATTCGCCACGGAGGTCACACCTGCCGTAATTCCGTGCGACGTGATGTTTGGCGCCGGCAATAGAACCGGTACGGAGATCAACGACATTGTCGCAGTGGTCGCAACGCTGGGCGCAACGTATGTGGACGGCGAGTTCGTCGTCTGCATGTACGGCGGCGTTCGTGTGACAGGCGTGCCCGTGATCGTTTCTACTCCCGAGACGACGCTTCGTGGGCTTGGTCCCGGCCGCCCGCTACTGAACTCCGTCTTGGTGCTGGCCGCTGGAGCTGCCCTCGAGGACGTCGATATTGCAGGGGCGATGAACATCAACACCGATGCGTCGGTGCGACACATCAGGAACACCGCGTTCGGGACCAACATCGACATGTACAACGCACGGGTCGGTGTCTTCGAGGATTCGACCGCAAGTTGGATCTCCGTGAACGGCTACGTAGGGCGTTTCACACGGGCCACACTACCGCTCGGTATCCGGGTTGGAATCTACTCGTCGGGAACGGTTTCCGGTTTCAATGTCATCCGCTCGGTCACGGACTCGACCGGGGTGTACCTCGCACTTCACGACCGCACACTTCTGAGGCAGTTCCAAAACAATCGCATCGAGACAACCACAGCGCCGTTCCTCAACGAGCAGAACATCCTGGGCAACCACCTTCGTGGTGAATACGAGCACCGTTTCTACCCACGCCTTGGAATCGGATACGTGATGCAGGACAACACGTTTTGCGCGCTGTCGGGAGCAACCCTGCGCACCTTCGCCGCCAATGGAATGACACTGCCAGAGATGCCGACACCGGGTACGCGCAGCGGCACCATCTATGACTTCCCGTGGGGCGACGCGAGTGACGTCGCGAACGCCCCGAACAACGTGCAGACGTCGTGGCGGGATCCGTGCCCGTGATAGCGTTCCCAAGTGAAGCGCCGTTCCCCACAGTGTAGGGACGGCACGAAGCATTCCGCGTACACCCTCGCAAGGATGACCGTGCCACACAGGATTCTCGCGGCGGGGCAAACCGAGAATACTTAAGCCCTCGTTAGCTGGTGCTCCACACCTTCACTTCGACCACAGAGTGCGTGGAGTCGGCCTGTATACTCCGTCTCCATGCGGATCAGTCATTTCCCGATTGTGTTTCTCGTCTGTGGATGCGCGGATACCAGCGGAGCAAATCAGAACGATGCAGGGAGTGGCAGTGACGTAAGGGGACCGACCGATTCAGCATCGAGCTCCGACGCTGCGTTACGGATCGATGCTGCGAACCCCTCCGACTCCAGTGCCGCGAGAGACGTTCGTTCGGCAACGGACTCATCCACCGGCACTGACTCGGCGATTCGCACGGATTCCGCAACGCGCACGGACTCCGGCGCGACTACGTGCACTACCCGCGCAGCAACGGTGTCGCTTTCTCCTGGCGACAACGTTCAGGCCGCCGTCGATGGCAACCCCGAAGGAACATCCTTCTTGCTCCGCGCGGGCGTTCATCGTCTCGCGTCGGTTCGACCAAAGCGTGGCAACTCGTTCTTCGGAGAGGTGACCTCTGACTGTCGCCGCCTTACGACAATGAGCGGCGCGCGCTTGCTCACCACGTTCGGAACGTCAGGAGCCCTGCGTACCGCGACGGGGCAGGATCAAAGCGGTCAAGTCCACGGTCCGTGCACCGACGACACGCGCTGCGATCGACCTGAGGACCTATTCATCGACGATGTCCCGCTTCTGCACGTTGCCAGTCGCGCGGCCGTTACTGCGGGTAAGTGGTTCTTCGACTACGACGCCGACACGATCTACTTCGCCGATGACCCCACCGGACATAGAGTGGAAATCAGCACTTCACGGGTTGCGTTCGCGCCGACAAACCCGGATGTGACCATCCAAGACCTCATCATCGAGAAGTACGCCATCCCCGCACAAATGGGAGCGATTGGTGATCAATATGCGGCCGCGCATTGGACCATCGAGTCGAATGAAGTGCGCTGGAATCACGGCACAGGCATTAATGGCGGAACTCAGAGCGTTCTGCGAAACAACTTCGTCCATCACAACGGCCAGAAGGGACTGGGCGCGACGGGTGAGGACGTGCTCGTCGAAGGCAACGAGATTTCGTACAACACGTACGCGCACTACGACACGGGCTGGGATGGAGGCGCAACGAAGTTCGCGTTCACCAGCCGACTTATTCTTCGGGGCAATTGCGTCCACCACAACAATGGCAACGGGTTGTGGACGGACATCGACAACCGCAACGCGCTCATCGAGAACAACACGGTCTTCTCAAACCGTGATCAAGGCATCTTCCACGAGATCAGCTTCGAGGCTGTCATCCGAAACAACCTGGTCGGAAACAACGGCGAACGAACGAACTGGCTCTACGGCGCGAACATCCTGATCTCGAGCTCGCAGGACGTCGAAGTTTACGGAAACACGGTCGAGGTGAACGCTGGGTACGGGCACGCAATCGTCATCATCTGGCAAAACCGGCCTCCGTACGTAGCCACCGGAAATCGAATCCACGACAACGATGTGACCCACCTAGGCACAGCGGGACAATCCGGGGGCGCTTCGGACTTCCCCGATGGCATTGCCCGGATCTACACGACCAACACGCTCGACAGAAATCACTACCACGTGCCGAACATCGAGAATGGCTACTTCGGATGGACGAACATGCAGCGTAACTTTGCAGGCGTTCGGGCAGCTGGGCAGGAAGCCAACGGAACGATCGATACGACCGTGGTTCCTCGAACGTGGGCCTGCCCGACCCGCTGATCGGTCGGGGCAGTGAGTGCTCCAGCACTCGCTATCACACGCGCGGTGAGTGAGTTTCTCCTCATGGTGCTGCGCGCAGGAAATCGACAGTCTGAGCAGATGAGAAACACGGTCGTCTGGTCTTTCGCCTTGGCAGTGCTCGCCGCATGC
>CAZWQH010000497.1:0-3746 GCA_964635815.1 uncultured Sandaracinaceae bacterium | reverse complement strand
GAGGCTCTCGGATTCCGCGTCACGGACACCCACGGACTGAAAGGGTTCCGCCGCGCAGCAATGATGGACGTCGCGCGTTCGTGCCTCGTCGACAAGGATCTTTTCGCAAGCGAATTCGTCATTCGGGCAGAACGCAGCGGAACGCGAATCCGCGAGATACCGGTGCGAGTCCTCGAGAAGCGGCCGCCCTCCATCCATCTTTTCAAGCGCGTTCCGAACGTGCTCAAGAACATGGCGAAGCTGTTTGTCGCGATTCGAGTTCGCGGTTAAACCTTTCTCGCGCATGCGACTCGCCTCCGTCTCCGTCGACCTGGACGAAGTGCCTTGCTACTCGGCGATTCACGACGTGAAGCTGGACGAGTCCGCGTCGCACACCGTCTATGACGCGTGTGTGCCACGCTATCTCGCGCTGTTCGCGGAGCTGCAAATCCCCGCCACGCTGTTCGTCATCGGAAGAGACGTAGCGCGCGAGGAGAGTTCACGCGTTCTGAAGTGCGCAGCCGCAGCCGGTCACGAGCTCGCGAATCATTCTCAGAACCACCTCTACGATTTGACGCGCACGTCCGCGTCGACGATGCGTTCTGAGATCGATCAGTGCGCCAAGAGCTTGGAAGCCGCCACCGGCGTCTCTCCGGTTGGATTCCGCGCGCCAGGCTACACCACGACCTCCACGCTCCTCACAGAGGTGAGGCGCCTCGGATACGAGTACGACTCGAGCGTGTTTCCATGCCCGAGCTACTACGGCGCGAAAGCTGCGGCCATCGGCGCGATACGTGCGCGCGGAGGAAGCAGCGCAAGTATTGTCGATGATCCGCGCATTCTGGCGGCGTCCGCGGATCCATACAGAGTCGGAAAGCACGTATGGAGCCAAGGTGACGGGATGTTGGAGCTGCCCATCGGCGTCACTTCGAACCTTACGGGGCGACTTCCGTTCATCGGCACGAGCATTGCGCTCGCGGGCGACATCGGCGCGCGCCTTCTGGCACGCGCGATTGCAGGCCGACCACTTGTGAACTTCGAGCTGCACGGAATCGATCTCGCGGATGCCGAGACCGACGGACTGCAAGCGCTGGTTCCTCACCAGCCGGATCTACGCAAGACGCTATCGGCAAAGCGCCGCGCGCTACGAGCCGCCGTGCTCGAGCTGAAGAGGTGCGGATACCAGTTCGTCACGCTCGCAGAGGCCGCCCGCGCGTTCGCGTGACGAGCTGTCAGAGAAGAATCGCTATCTGACGGTCCAATCGCGCGTGCGCCGCGATTCCACCGCTGCGCGTGCGAGCTCGTCCACACGCTCGTTTCCGACGTTGCCGGAGTGACCACGCACGTGATGAAACTTGCAGCGAACGTGCACGAGGCTCGCGCGGATTTCAGCGATGAGCGCCTGATTTGCTTTGGCCTTCCAACCGAGGGTGAGCACACCGATCGAGTACTGCGAGTCGGTATAGAGATCGATCGTGCGCGGTTCGCCCTTCAAACGCACGGACGCGCGAAGAATCGCGGTCAGCTCGGCGATGTTGTTCGTACCGTGCCCGAGAAACTCGCTGAGCTCTTCGGTGCGATCACCGTAGTTGATAGTCACACCAAGTCCGGCAGGACCCGGGTTTCCGCTGCATGCGCCGTCCGCGTAAACGATGATTGGCTTCGCGGCTCCTGGCGCTATCGCTGTCATGCGCGGCTTCTGTCAGCTGGACGCCGCACCGTCAACGGGGAATACCGTGTCCAGTTGCGCGTTCCATACGAAAGCGCGGCGCACGGATGGATCGCATCGAGAATGAAATACTTCAGCTGGAAGTCCGGTCTCCTCACCCTGCTCTTTGCGATCGCAATCGCCGGCTCTGGCGCGTACTTCTGGTGGCGTGATCTCGCACGACCCGACGCGCGCATCTACGTTCCCAAAGACGCCGTCGCGCTTGCGCATCTAAACGTCGCTCGCATCGGCGCCCAGCGGGAGATTCTGCGCGCACACCTCCCGGCCGTCGCAAAGCTATTCGACAGCGATCGCGCGTCGTGCCCAGGCTCTCTCGTTCACGCCATCGACAAAATCCACGTCATCGTACGCAGCTCGAATGCGTCGGACCCGCTGAGAGGCGCGGGCTGGATCGTCACCGGTAGATTCCATGACGGGCTGCGTCCATGCGTCGCAAGACTTCGTCGTGATCACGATTCAGCACTAACCGATGCGACGCTCTACGCGCTGAGCGACAAGACGGTCGTGCGGGTTCTCAGCCGTGAAGTTGCTTTGCTTGGTGACGCGTCGGCCATCGAAGCCATGGACACTGCCCGCCACAACTACGCGAGGCACTGGTGGCAACGTGCCTGGGATCGCGACAAAGGCATCGCTGCGTGGGTTCTCGCGCCCGCGGTGGCGGAGGCGCGCACGCGTTACGACGACGCGGCCTTCGGACTGGTTGCACAGCTTCCGGACCGATACCGCTCTGCACATCCGTCACTCGGTGCTGTCCATCGTGTAGCCGGGGGCATTGACGTTGCTGACGAATCGCTACGCGCCGGCGTCACGGTCATTACGCCGGATGCGAAGGCCGCGGGTCAGCTCGCCAAAGAGCTGCGCGCCATGCGTGCGTTGGGTCTCGCGCGGCGATTCATCGGGTTCACGCCAATCGGGCGTGTGCTGTCAAGCACGGACATCGACATCGATGGAACCGCAGTGTTGATATCCGCGTCGGCGGCGCCTTCGACCGTGGCGGACCTCTTCGCACACGGCATCGCAGAGAATCAGTGAGGATGATCGTGACCGTGCTCGTGATCGTGCCCGCCCGGCGGATGCACGACGCGCACATTCGAACCGGGTCCGGGGCTCGCGCCGCGTGAGTAGTCCTGAAGCTCTGGCGGTACTGCAGGAAGCGCGCGCGTCGCGTGGGCAGCTCCGCCCGCAAGGCGTCGGATCAGCAGGCGGTTGATATTGAGCCGAGTGAGCGGCTTGTTGTCGGGCGCGCCGGATTGCGGCACTCGCGCCAGACGCTGCACGACCTCGACCTGCTTGCACTTTCCGAAGATGGTGTAGCCCGGCTGATCATCCAGCTGCGGAGCGGGTCCGTCCGTGATGAAGAACTGAGCGGCGTTTCGATTCGGGCCGGGGGCCTGCGCGTCGGATGCCATGCAGAGCAGGCCCGCTCGGTCATGAGTGAGCTCTGGATGCTTCTCGTCTGGCAGGTAGTAGCCAATCACGTCGCGTCCGATTCCGAGCGAATCGCCGAATTGAACGAGGTACTCAGGGATGACCCGGTCGATTCCGAGGTCACGATAGTACGCTCGCTGGACCCACGATCCCGCGCGCGCATCCCAGAACGACCGGTTGCCTCTCGCCAGGCCGATGAAGTTCGCGACTGTTCGTGGCGCACGCTCGGCTTCGAGGTCGCAGAAAATGACTCCGAGGTCCGTGGCGATTTCGGCGACAAGTTGCCCATCGAGCGGCATGCCCGCGACGGCCTCATCCAACGTGAAGTCTCCCGCCTCTGGATCCGGCGACGTCGGCTCGAGCACGAGATGCTCGTTTGGCCGCGACGCAGGTGCAGGCTGTGGGCGCAAACCCGCAGCAGGGTCCGCCAGCACCACTTCGTAGCCGTCGACCTTGAGCGGCGCCTTCTGGCCGGGACCCGGTTGAGCTTGGATCGGAGATCCGCTGCCCTTCGTTTCCGTCTTCTTTCCGCTGCAGCCGATCGCGCATGCCGAACCGACGACGAACAGCATCGTGGCGTGGAAACCAGTACGCAGGAAAATCTCAACCT
>CAZWQH010000496.1:0-3748 GCA_964635815.1 uncultured Sandaracinaceae bacterium | reverse complement strand
AGCACGGCGCCGTCGACGGCGGCCGCAGCCCAGACGAAGTCCCGCGCAGTCGCAACCACCCGTTAACCGAGCACACGAGAGGAGAGCACCATGAATGGCCAGCGTAACCCCGGCGAAGACGACCTTCCGGACATCGACCTCGCGAAGTTCGACAGCGACTTCGCTGAAGCACCCGTCGAGGAGAAGAAGGACTTCGACTCCGTTCCCGACGGCAAGTACCAGGTGAACGTCGACAAGGTGGAGATCACCACCGCGAAGACGTCCGGCAACGCGATGCTGAAGTGGACGCTTCGCATCCTCGCTCCGCGCCACCAGAACCGCTTGCTCTGGCGGAACAACGTGATGGCCACGCGGGAGAACATCAAGTGGCTGAAGAACGACCTGCACACCTGCGGGCTCGACCTTCAGAAGCTCTCGGACCTGCCGGCGAACCTCGAGCGGCTGCTCGACGTGAAGCTCGAGGTGACGAAGCGGACCAAGGGCGACAACGAGAACGTCTACTTCAACCGGCGCCTCGTGCTCGACGAAGGCGGCCCACGCGCGGGAGGGGGCGATGGCCACGGCGGCGCCGGCAGCGACGACATCCCCTTCTAGGCCGGGAGACATCGTCGTGGTCATCGATACGCGCGAGCAGCAGCCCTACGCCTTCGACCCTGCGCTGGTGACGACAGTCCGCCGGGCGCTGCCGGCCGGGGACTACTCGCTCGAAGGCTACGAGGCATCTGTCGCCGCCGAGCGGAAGTCGCTCGAGGACTACGTCGCCTCGGTGGTGGGAGCGCGCGAGCGCTTCGGCCGGGAGCTGCGCGCGCTCGCCGAGTACGACCTCGGGTGCGTCGTCGTCGAAGGAACGCTCGACGACATCGTCGCCCGCAGGTACCGCTCCGGCGCGCACCCGAGCGCGGTCCTCGGGGCCACGTTCTCCATCATCGTCGACCACGGTGTTCCGGTCTTCTTCTGCGGTGACCGCCAGCTCGCGTGTCGCTTCGTGGAAGGCCTCCTCTGCCGCTACTACCGGAAGGTCCACGGATGATGGCACGCTCAACGAACGAGGCAGCCGCCACGGCTCGTGGCCGGATCGAAGCGCTCTTCTACTCGAGCCCGCAGTTCAGCGCGGGACGCCTGCGCACGGACTCTGGCGACACGGTCTCGTTCGCCGGCGCCCTGATGGTGCGAGAGCACGACCCGGTCGTACTCCACGGCACCTGGGAGCGGCATCCGAAGTTCGGGCGCCAGCTCAAGGTGACGCACTTCGAGTTCAACCAGCGGATGGGTCCCGAGGGGCTGGCCCACTACCTGGCGAACCACCCCGACATCAAGGGCATCGGCCCGGTGAAGGCGAAGCGCATCGTCGCGGCCTTCGGGGAGGATTTCGACCGCGTCATCGATGACGAGCCCGAGCGCGTCGCCGAGATCGCGAAGCTTCCGCTGGAGGCGGTGCAGGCCCTCCGACAGGAGTGGCTGCGCACCAGGACGCTGAACGCGAGCCTCACGTGGCTCGCCACCTTCGAGCTCACGCATCACCAGATGACGGCGCTCATCGAGAAGTTCGGAAACGCCATCGTCACGGTGCTCAAGACCGACCCGTATCTCCTCGTCCGCGAGGTCCCTGGCTTCGCCTTCAAGCGCGTCGACGTCGTGGCGCAGAAGATGGGGACGCCCAAGGAGCACGCCTCCCGGATACGCGCCGGCCTCGTCCACTGCGTCGCCGAGCGCCTCGACCAGGGCGACTGCTGGGTCGACTACGAGGAGCTCATCGAGCTGGCGAACGCGCTCCTCGTGATGGACGTCGGGGACAGCCGCGAGCGGATCGAGCAAGCGCTCGACGGCCTCATCGGGGACGGGACGCTCACGTCGCCATCCATCGGTGGCCGGTTCCTCGTGGCCCAACCCCGGATGCACGAGATGGAGCGCGACCTCGCCGACGTGTTCACCGCGCGGCGGCGTCCGAATCCGCACTTCGCGGCCGACGTCGAGGAGTCTCTTGCGGGCTCGTTCACGGAGCTGAACACCGCCCAGCGCCGAGCCTTGCTCGCGGCCGCGCGACACAACCTCGTCCTGGTGTGCGGCGGTGCCGGCAGTGGAAAGACATTTTCGGTCGCGGCGATCACCAAGCTCTACGAACGCCAAGGCCTCAAGGTCGTGCTGGCCGCGCCGACTGGAAAGGCCGCCAAGCGCATCGAGCAGGTCGTCGGGCGCGACGCGTTCACGCTTCACCGCCTTCTCGGGTTCAACGGCAAGACGTTCACGCACGGCCCGGACGAGCCCATCAAGGCCGACGTCGTCATCGTGGACGAGGTCTCGATGGTCGACGTGCCGCTCGCTTGGCATCTCTTTCGCGCCATCGACCTCACCCGCACCGCTGTCGTGCTGGTGGGCGACCACAACCAGCTCCCGCCGGTCGGCCCGGGCAACCTGCTCCGCGACCTCATCGAGCGGCAGCCCATCCCTACTGTGGTCCTCGATCAGGTGGTCCGGCAGGCCGGGGTGCTCAAGGAGAACTCCATCGCGGTGCTGAGCGGCGACGTCCGCAGGACGGCCGACGCGGGGGACGACGGCCGCTCGCCCTGGATTGTGGTGAACCGTCTGAGCGAGGTACTCGACGCGCAGCGCCACATCCTCGACCTCTTCGACTCGGTGCTGGTGGAGAAGCTCCGCTTCGACCTCCTCGCCGACGTGCAGCTCCTCACGCCGACGCGGAAGGGCCCGCTCGGTGTGGAGGCGCTCAACGTGGAGCTGCAACGACTGGTTCAGAAGAAGCTCTGGGGCGTTGAGGTGTCTCCGCCGCCTCCGGGTCGCCGGCCGGAGTTCCTCCTCCACGACCGGGTCATCCAGATGCGCAACAACTACGACCTCGGGGTGATGAACGGCGCAATCGGCATCGTCACTTCCATCGGCCCGAAGCGCGGCGAGCTGCGGGTGCGCTTCGATGACCACGAGGTTGAGCTGACGCCGGAGAACAAGGGCGCCCAGGAGATCTCTCTGGCGTACGCCCTCACCATCCACAAGTCACAGGGCTCCGAGTTCCCGTGCGCGGTGCTGGTCATCCACAAGGCGCACTCGTTCATGCACCACCGCAACCTCTTCTACACCGGGGTCACGCGGGCTCGGCAGGTCGCCATCGTCGTCGGTGACCAGTGGGGCATGCGCAACTGCGCCGAGAAGGAGCAGGTCGAGCGGCGCAAGACCTTCCTGTCCGTGCTGGACCTGCCGAGCGCAGCGCCGTGGTGAAGGGCGTCGTTCCAGCGCGGGAGGTGGCGCTGCGGCTGCTCCGCGAGCGGTTCCTGAATCGGACGGACTACGTCGCGATCCGAACGCCGAAGGGATCACCACGTCCTGTGGAGGCCAACGGCTCGCTCGAGGGTCTTCTCTTGGGGCACCTGGGGCTCGCCGAATCGTCGCCGAAGGTCCGCTACAAGAACCGCCAGGGCGGCTTGGCGGTGATGACCGGCCACTTCCGCGTCGGCAGCTATTGCCCCGCGCTGGATGACACCACTCGCTGGCTCTGCCTCGACTTCGACGGAGACGGCCACGCCGCGCCACTCGCAGATCCTCTCGCCGCTGCCACCGCCACGCTCGACTCCTTCGCGAAGGAAGGGCTGCCGGCGTACCTCGAGCGCTCCGGCGGCGGAATGGGGTGGCATATCTGGTGCTTTTTCGACCCGCCCCTCCCCGCCGCGAAGGCCCAGGCGCTGGGCCACGCGCTGGCGCCGAAGAACGCGCCGCTCGTCGATGAACGCGTCGCGGATTC
>CAZWQH010000495.1:0-3776 GCA_964635815.1 uncultured Sandaracinaceae bacterium | reverse complement strand
CGCCAGGACGAAGGCGGTCGTGATTCTCGACGACTCGGATCGCGACGTGATCGTTGACGGCCCTTTGCGCAATACGGATCAAATCGGCCTTCGCTCGTCCGAGGTGACTGAAGGCGTTCGCATTCAGACGTTCACCGATACGCAGGCGCCATGACCCTCTCAGAGCTTTCGATCAAGCGACCCGTCTTCACTACGATGACGTCGCTGGGCGTCATGGTTCTGGGAACCATGGGGCTGATGAATCTCGGCGTGGACTTGTTTCCGGACGTTCAGTTCCCGGTCGTCACGGTTGCGACCGTGTACCCGGGCGCGAGCCCGGCAGAAGTCGAGTCGCAGGTAACAGAGGAGATCGAGGACGCGGTCGTTTCTCTTTCCGGCATCGACCAGATGATCAGCTACTCGCGCGACTCGCTCTCGCAAGTGGTCGTGCTCTTCGAGCTCGACACCGACGTCAAGCAAGCGGCTCTCGAGGTGCGTGAACGCGTGTCGCAGATTCGCGGCAAGCTTCCCCGCGACGTGAAGGATCCCACGTTTTTCCGCGTCGATGTCAGCGCGTCGCCCATCGTCATCTACACGCTGAGCGGACCGCAAAGCACGCAAGCCATTCGCGACCTCGCTGATGACTATGTGAAGAACGCTCTTGAGCAAGTCGAGGGCGTCGGGCAGGTCAACGTTCGCGGAGGGTTCGAGCGCCAGATCAACGTCGAGGTCAACGCGGCGAAGCTCGAGGCGTTGCACCTCACTCCGATTCAAGTCGTCGAACGGTTGGCCATCGAGAACCTTACGGTTCCCGCAGGAAGCTTCGACACCGGCTCCGAGCGAGTTGCCGTTCGAACCTCCGGTGAGGTTCGAACGATAGCGGAGCTTCGAAACCTCCCACTGTTCACCGCGGCCGATGGAACTCTCGTTCGCCTCAGCGACGTGGCGGTGGTGAGCGATTCGGGCGTGGAGGTCACCACGGAGGTTCGCTCGAATGGGCAGCCGGCGGTCGTGCTTGAAGTGCAAAAGGCTTCCGGCGAGAACACGATTGAGGTCGCCAAGCTCGTTCGAGAGCGCATCGCGGAGCTTGTGCTGCCGGAAGGCATGCAGGCCAATCTCATCATCGACACGTCGACGTTCGTTCTGGAGAACGCGCACGAAGTGCAGATTGCGCTCGTGTTTGGCGGCATCATGGCCATCCTCGTTATCCTGCTTTTTCTGCTCGATGTGCGCTCCACGCTCATCAGCGCTGTCGCGCTTCCAACGTCAGTCATCGGGTCGTTTTGGATCATGGATATGTTCGGCTTCACGCTGAACATGATGACGTTGCTGGGACTCTCGCTTGCGATTGGTCTCCTCATCGACGACTCGATCGTCGTGCGAGAGAACATCATGAAGCATCTTGAGCGCGGCAAAGATCCCAAGACGGCTGCGCTCGAAGGCACTCGCGAGATCACGCTGGCCGTATTGGCTACCACGGCGACCCTGTGCGCCGTGTTCGTTCCCATCGCGTTCACGACGGGTATGGTCGGCCAGTTCTTCCGAGAGTTCGGCATCACGGTCGCGGGCGCCACCGTATTGTCGGCGTGGGTCGCGCTCACGCTCGACCCGATGCTGTCAGCATACTTTGCCGGAAAGCACGGCCACGGTTCGACCGCCACGACGAAAGGCCCTGTCGGAGCGATGCATCGCTTCTACAAGCAGCTCGATGCGCTCTACGGAGATGTCCTCAAGCGCGTCCTCTCGCGACGGCGCAACCGATGGGCCGTTGGCCTTGGGGCGTTGGGGCTGCTCGTTGGAAGCTTTGGCCTTCTCGTCCTGATGGGTTCGGAGTTCACAGCGCCGGAAGACCGCGGGCAGTTCATCATGAGCATCGACCTTCCGGCAGGGACGTCGCTCACGGAGACCTCTGCGCGGCTTGAACGCGCGGAGAAGGAGGTCTCCGCGGACAAGCGGTTCGTGAACGTCTATTCGACCATCGGTGTGCTCGGCGATAGTCATCGCGCGGAGTGGCGCGTGATTACGACTCCGAAGTGGGAGCGCAAAGAGAGCGTTTGGAAGCTCGCAGAGTTTGCGCGCGCGCGCGTGGAACAGGCCGCGCCCGAAGCGGAGATTTTCGTCTCCCCACCCAGCTTCGTCGAGGGGCTGCGCGACTTGCCGATGGCCATCTACGTCCGAGGTGAAAATTTTGCGGATCTCGAGAGCATCGCCAACAAGTACGCGGAGGTTCTTCGAAGCATTCACGGCGTTCGTGACGTGGACGTGCAGTACTCACCGGGAAAGCCTGAAGTCCAAGTCTCCGTCGATCATCAGGTCGCGTCCCAGCGTGGAGTGCCTACGGCAATGATCGCGCGGACGCTGCGGTCCGCTGTCGATGGCGAGGTGGCAACCGTGTTCCGCGACGGCAGCGACACCGTCGACGTGCGGGTGCGACTGCGCGAAGAGGATCGCGGTAGCAAGGCTACAATCGGGGCGCTGAAGGTGCAGACACCGACGGGCGCTCTGATCCCAGTTTCCGACGTCGCTGCCCTTCGCTGGGCCGACGGGCCCGCAATGATCCAACGTCACAATCGTCAGAGGGTGATCGTCGTCGGTGCGGCTCCAGATGGCCGCCCACTTGGCGAAGTCGTCGCGGAGTTCGAAAAGAAGATTGCCCCGATCAAGCTTCCGGAGGGCGTGACTTGGAAGCTCGAAGGCCAGGCGAAGATGATGGGCGAGAGCTTCCGAAGCATCGGAATCGCGATGCTGCTAGGGCTCCTCTTTATCTTCATGGTGCTCGCGGCCCAGTTCGAATCGTTCATCCATCCCATCACGATCATGATGGCTGTTCCGCTTGCGATTGTCGGCGCGATCATGGCGTTGTTCTTGGGCAAGTCGTCTGTCGCGCTCAGCGTCTTGATTGGAATCATTTTGCTCATCGGCCTGGTCACCAAGAACGGAATCCTGCTCGTCGATCACGCGCTTCAACGAATGCGCGAGGGATGGTCGGCTCACGACGCAATCGTCGACGCGGGTCCCTCGCGGTTGCGTCCGATCTTGATGACGAGCGCCGCGATGGTGCTCGGCATGTTGCCGACCGCGCTCTCGAACGGGTCGGGAAGTGAGTTCCGCGGACCGATGGCGGTGGCGGTTATCGGCGGTGTCATCAGCTCCACTGTGCTGACACTGCTTGTCGTTCCTGTCTTTTTCTTGGCGGTCGACGGAGTTCGGCAGCGAGTTCTGGGGATCCGGAATTCGATGCGGCCGCGCCCGATGCCGACGCCCGCCGAGTAGCGACTACGGCTAGCGCACGAGCGGCATCAAGAGACGTAGTCCGCCCCATACGATTAGCATCCCCACGGCATCGAGCGCCAAGCCGGTGCGCAGCATGTCGGGCAGACGGACGCGTCCCGTGCCATACGCAATCGCGTTCGCACCGGTTGCGACGGGAAGCATGAAACCTAGGCTCGCCGCAAAGCCTGTGGCGAGAACCGGGACCGTTGGGTCGATGTGAAGCTCGCGTGAAACACCAAGGACGAGCGGGCCGAGCATGCTGACGGCGGCCGTGTTCGAGCAAAACTCGGAGAGCAATGTCGTGGCGACGATGCAGACGGCCGCGAGTGTCCATACCGAGGTCACTCCGGTGCCCAAAATGAACATGCGACCGAAGCGCGACGCCAACCCGGTGGCAAGCATCTGATCGCCGAGAGCGATCCCACCGCCGAAGAGCATGACGATGCCCCAGTCGATCCGCTGGGCTTCCTTCCACGTAAGGATTGCCTCTTGGCCAGGAGCGCGCGGAACTATGAAGAGTGGAG
>CAZWQH010000494.1:0-3782 GCA_964635815.1 uncultured Sandaracinaceae bacterium | reverse complement strand
GGCTCCGGGAATCGACTCGACGAAGAGCTCGAGCGGACGAGCCCCGTCCGAGGAACGAGCCTTTGCATCGGCCCCTGCGTTTAGGAGCACGATCATGTTGTCCGTGCACGGCCACACGGATGCATTGTGAAGCGCCGTGCGTCCTTCTTTGTCGCGCGCGTCCACCGCGAGGCCCAAGTCGATGAGGCGCTTCAATATCCCGGGAGACGCAGCACCGGCCGCGTAGTGAAGCGCGGTCGAACCTGAGCTTGGATCAATCGCGTGAACGTCGACGCCGAGCTCGATGAGCGTAAGGACCATCTCGTCCTTGCTGTGTTCGAGGATGAGCGAATCGAAAATGAGCGGCGGCTTGATCTTCGCCGGATCTGCGCCCGCAGCGAACAGCAACTTGACGATCTCCACGTTGCCGAGGAGTACCGCTGTACTCAACGGTTTGCCCTCGCCGCGAACGCCTTTGTTCACGTCGACGCCGCTCTCGATGAGTCGGCGTACGTGCTGGACCGCGCCTGCCTCGATCGCCGCGAGAAGGTCTTTTGTATCGCTCATCTTGTTACCCCCAGAAGCCGCGAATATCGCTCATGGACAAGGATGATCGCAATCCACCTTGGCGTGCGTTTCCGAAGAGATTCGCGCGCGCCACAAACTCGTTACGAGGCGCGAAAGAGCTTTTTGATGGAGGCTAGAAACCCTCGGGCCTCGCCGCGCTCTTCGACCCCGGAGACGAGACGCGCGCTCTGATCGTCGTACTCATCGACGTCCGCATCTTCGTCTCGTTCCACGGGTTCGCCTTCGAGTCCGCCGAGCGATGCGAGCTTGGCGATAGCATCCGCCGGCCATCCCGCTGCGCGTGTCAGGGTCAGTAGTCCGCTGCCGTCGCGGCAGGGAGCGGCGAAGTCGGTGCCAGCGCTCGCGAAAGCATCGATGAGCGCGTCGCTGCCAGCGGGCAGCGTGTACTCGCTCTGGCTCCCGGTTCTGACCGCGGCGTTCAGGATGTTCGCTACGCCGGAGATGCCAATGCCTGCGGTTGATTGATCGTCGCCCTCACCGAACATGCTCTGTCGCATGGCGGCGCCACGAATCGATTCCACGAAGAGCTCGAATGGGCGCGCACCGTTGGACGCACGCGCATCTGCGTCAGCGCCCGCGGATAGCAGCGAGTGCATGGTGTCGAGACGTGTCCAAGTCGCGGCAGCGTGGAGCGGAGTCTGTCCTTCCGCATCGCGCGCATTTACAGGCGCACCCATGGCGATGAATCGCTTCACCACGTCTGCAGACGCGGCCCCTGCGGCGAAGTGCAGTGGGGTGGAACCGTTCTCTGGATGCGTTGCACGAACGTCGACCCCGAGCTCGAGGAGCGCCACAACCATCTCGTCCCGGCAGCTCCCGAGGATCAGCGAATCGAAGATGAGCGGCGGGTCGACCCTGTTGATGTCTCCACCCGCTGCGACGAGTGCCTTGAAGATCTCCACATTGCCGAGCAGTACCGCCGCGCTCAATGGCGATAACTCATCGCGAATGACTTTGTTCACGTCGACACCGCGCGCGATCAGTTTACGCACGTCATTCACATTGCCGCTGTCGATCGCAGCGAGCAGCTTTTTCGAGTCACTCATGTTCCCCCCGGAGACCGCAAATCTCGCCTAGGTGCGGCGGCAATTGCAATCCCCCAGATGCGCGTTGCGAGCATGAAGTCTGCTCTGGCACAGTTTGCGAGCGCGCATGTCGGGCGCGTGGGTGAAGAGGGGGCCGGCGTTGTGACTGCGAGCGATCAAGAGAGCGAGCGAGAGATCGAAAACGCGCTTTCGTGCCTCGTCAGCGCGCGAGGGGAGGGCACGGGGCCACCGAATGACTCTGCCGTTGTGGATGATGCGGTGGAGATTCTTTTCGCGAATCGTGCGAGTACGTTGACGGTCCTAAGTCGGTGGTCTGCGACGACACCCAGTCGTGTGATCGAGGTAATGAGCGCTCTGTGCGTCCGGCGACCAGAGCTAGTGACTGAGAGTCAGCAACACGGTCAGGCTTCGACTTCGGAGCTGAAGCTCACCGCACTCGTGGCGCTCGAGGCGCTCGCGATCCGAGCGTCGAATCCTTTCGTGTTCCATTTGCTTCTGGCTTCGTGGTTCTTTTCCACCGTGGTGATGATCAATCACTTGAGCTGGTGGGGTGCGGTCGGCAGCGTGCTGGCACTTGTTGCCGCGTTCAACATCAACATCTTTTTCGCGCGTCGCACGTATGCTCGTGTACGCCCTGTGCTGATTGAGTATTTGGTTCAGAACGGAATCAGTCTCGGGACACTGCTCCAGACCCTGGAGGCACGGAACCGTCAGCTGCCAAGGCTTCACTCTTTGCGTTTCGACCTAACGAGCGATGTGTCTCTTGCCGCAGTTAGTCTGATCGGCGCATTTCGTCGCGAAAGCGTGCGAAGCCGACGTCGCGAGGAAGCGGCGTGACAACGATGGAGATCGCCGTGTTCGCGATTTCTGCCGCGTACTTCGTGGCGGCCTCCGCAATGCAGCTATGGATGCGTAAGGGTCGTTCGAATCCGATTGTTGCGTCGTTGCAGGAGATACGGCGGATTCCAGCGGATGCGCGCAATCGTCCGACGATCGATTTTGCGTGGATCGACCAGCTCGAGGCGGACTTCGTATGCGCGGGTTTTCGCCGTCTTGGTGATGTGGTCGAGGACCCGACTCCGAAAGGAGCGGAAGGCTACTACCGAATCATCGTGTCCGAAGATGGAACGACCTCCGTCAGCATCGTGCATGCGGTTCTTAGCGGGTGGATGGGATTCGTGGCGCGTCTTTTAATGGGCACGCGACAGT
Source organism: uncultured Sandaracinaceae bacterium (assembly GCA_964635815.1). Lineage (GTDB taxonomy): Bacteria > Myxococcota_A > Polyangia > Polyangiales > JADJQN01 > CAZWQH01. Next base: position 960 of record CAZWQH010000494.1, on the reverse strand, counting down.
TCCGGGTGCTGTGCGCGACCACATCGTTGAGCGACGGGCGCGTAATAAGCACTATGTCGGGAGCGGTTGGAGGATTCGAGCGGCCCCCGGAGCTGATCGTTACCGAGACTCGCGAGCAACTCGAGCCTCGCGTGTTTCGGTATCGACACGACTCTAGCGTGGGTGCTGCGATCAGCTCTGCCAGAGCGGAGCCACGGGTTCTCGCGAGTCTCGAGGATTACCTTTCGGAGAACGCGCGTATCGAGAAGCTTGCGCGTGAGTTCCGAGCACGGCGCGGAGGCGTTCCTTCTATCGATACGATTATGAGGAGCGAGCCAGGCTCGACGAGCGACATCGCTATCGCAACGCACGCGTTCTATCTCTCTTGTCTCGATGAACCGGAGATTGTGGCCCGTCTCGAGCTCGAGCAATGTCCGCCGCGGTTCCAGCAAGAGCGCTGAGGTATTGCGGGCGCTTCGCGACAGAAGCGAGACACGATCGTGGCGATCCGGGGACAGGTGGAACTTTGAACCACACCGTTCGCAACGGACGTCGGTCCTCGTTCGAGACGATGCTACGTAACGGCAGCATGCGAGGACATGTTCGACGTCTGGCTGCTGTGCCTGTCCGTTGACCGTGGATTACTTCGCCATTGCGTTTGAACTTCGTCATCGAACGGTGTGGTTCAGAATTACGCCTGTCCCCGGATTTGAGGCGCCGGATTTGGCGCGATCATGAACGAGAACGCCAGGCTACTTCGGCGCGCAGACGCTGCTGCCGCAACCGCGGAGAAAACGGCCACCGCTTCGCGTCCTGTGGTAGACGAAGGCATGAATCACTTCTTGTGGATCACACTCAGTCTAGGCCTGGCATGCGCCGGCGCTTGCGGGGACTCTGCGGTCACAACGGATGCCCCTACGACAGACGAGCGGGACAGTATCTCGCGAGGCGGACTGACCACCGCCTCCGTTGGGGAAGTCA
>CAZWQH010000493.1:0-3793 GCA_964635815.1 uncultured Sandaracinaceae bacterium | reverse complement strand
GCGGAATCTACGGCATCGTCGACCACAGCGCAGCCGAGGGGCATGGCATTGCGGACGTGCAGACACTTCACCGTATCGAGCGTGACGTCGTAGTCCGCGAAGTCCTCGCGGCTGGCTTCGTGCTGGACGGTGAAGCGACATTCTTGCGAAATCCCGACGACGCGCGCGATTGGAATCCCAATCCAGGTGCGGCTGCAGAACGTCGTGGGACAAGCGACCGCTTTGTGCTGCGATTCCTAAAGCCCGCGCAACCCGCGGACGCAGCGCCCGTTGCCGGACGCTGATCATCGGACGCACATCTGCGCCCTTTCCTGCAAGACGCGAAGAAACTCAGGTGAGCGCCGTTTTCAGTTACGCCGTCTGTCGACCCGGCTCCGAGCGATTTGTGAAGCTCGAGGTCGAACGCGATCAACCGTCGCTGCGCCCGGCATTCTCACGTCCCGGATTGCTCACGTTCAAATCGGACGAAAGCAACGATGTGCCACGCTCCTCATTCGCGCGTGTGAGTGGGACCTCGCTGGGATCGTTCGCAAAGCTCGATGAGGTTGCGGCCGCGATCGCAGCCCACACCTCGAAGAACGTCGTCGTACACGTATTTGAACGCGAACCGACCGACGCAGGTCCGCCCGCGTTCCTCGAACGCATGAAGGACGAGCTAGCCGCGGCATGCACGGAAGCTGGCGTGCAACTCGGTGAGCTGCGCTCGGGAGCTACGGTGTGCGATGTGATCGTCGCGGAGGGCGAGCCGACCTTCGTAGGATATCGGCTGCATCGCGAATCCGACTGGTCTGTCGCAGGTGGGCTTCCAAGGATCTTGATTCCGCCATCCGCACCATCGCGCGCATTCGCGAAGATCGAAGAAGCCCTCTGTTGGATCCGCCCCGCGCTGCGTCCGAGCGAGACCGTCCTCGAGATCGGAAGCGCGCCAGGCGGGGTCAGCGCAGCGCTCGTCGGACGCGGACTGAAGGTCGTGGGCATCGACCCCGGAGATATGGACGAAGCGTTCCTTGCGCGCGCGGGTAACCGATTCACTCACGTGAAATCAGCGATGGGGGCAGTCACACGAGACGCGTTTCCTCCCAACGTCGCGTGGATCGTTCTCGACGTGAACCTGGCACCGCAAGTGGCCGTGCACGGTCTCAAACGCTTCGTCGCGGCGTATCGAGGACGCAGTTTGCGAGGGGTATTTCTGACCCTGAAGATGAACGACGACGCTGCGGTCGCGGCCATCCCAACTCTGTTAGCGCGCGTCGCGGGCATGGGACTGACCGGCGTTCGCTCTACTCAGCTTCCGAGCAACCGCAGCGAAATCTGCGTTTTCGCGGCATCTGCGCCCCGCAAGTAGTCGGATGTTCAGCGCGGACCAGGCGCGCCAGACATCGGGCGCGTTCAAGGTTCTAGCCGCATCCGCCGAATTACTGGGGGCCAATCGTGTTGCCTGGATTTCGCATCATTCTGATCGAGCCGTCTGACGCCTTGCGCACCGTCCTTGCGAAACGCATGCGAGCGCAGGGTTACCAGGTCGAAGAGGCGAAGGACCCGGCGCAGGGTGCCGAATCGGCGCTGAGCACGCCGCCCTCCGCGGTAATCGCTGCCTTGTGGATGCCGGGAATCTCCGGTGTGCAGCTGTGTCGCTTGCTCCGCTCAGAGCCCGCGACCATGGACGTGCCGGTCATCCTCTGCGGAGATACCGACGAGCCTCGAAATCGTTTCTGGGCAGATCGTGCTGGTGCTCTCGCCTATGTCTCGCACGAGCGAACGGGTGACATCGTTCGCGCGCTTGGTCGCGCGGTGTTCGAAGCCGAGGTGACCGAAACGTTCTTCTTTCAGGTGGGAAGCGGGGCGGGCGACATCCGCGATCGAATCGCTCGACAACTCGACACAGCACTCTTCGACTCCGTGATCGCGGCCGAGGTTCGCGCGCTGGCAACGTCTGAAGACTTTCAGAGGCTCTTCGACCGATTCGTACAGTTCTTCTCTCAAGTTGCGCGCTATCGCTGGGCAGCTCTGCTCGCTTACCACCCGGAAGAAATCGCGGTACATCACCGTCCTGGTCAAGCGGAGGCGGTCGACCATGAAGTCCGAAGCGTGTTCCGCTGGACCGGCGCGAACCCCGTGGTTCGGATCGAGGACGACGACGCGGCCGAGCTGCACGGAACGACGACCCCCATCGTGCTCGATGTCCCGTTTGGAAATGAAATCATCGGCCGCTTGGCCGTCGGAATTACGACCAACGCAGATTTCGACGCGGCCACGCAACTGGTATCACTCATCGCGCGCGAGCTTGGCGGCCCGATGAAAATGGCGGCGCTCGTCCAAGAATCGCAACGTCGCGCGGCGACAGACTCGCTCACGGGTCTGCAAAACAGACGGGCGTTCAGCGAAGCTATGGAACGCGAGATCGCGCGCACGGACCGCTACGGTCACGCGCTATCGCTCGTGTTGTTCGACATCGATCACTTCAAAAAGATCAACGACCAGTTCGGCCACAACGCCGGCGATCGTGTGCTGACGGCGATCGGAGCGCTCCTTCGCACAGGTCAGCTTCGGCAGACCGACATTGGCGCCCGATGGGGCGGAGAAGAATTCATCGTTGCCTACCTCAGCACTCCGACAGACGGCGCACAAATCGCCGCCGAGCGACTTCGCGAAGCCGTGAGTCTTCTTGTGGTTGCCGACGAGCACGGAGTCCGAATCCCGGTCACCGCGTCCTTCGGAATCGCGAGCTCCGACGGCAGCGAGCCGCTCTCCGCGCTCGTCCACAGAGCGGACGTCGCCATGTACAGGTCCAAAGCAGCGGGACGGAATCGGGTCACGGTCGCGGAGGCTCCAGGTCTCCGAAAAAGTCGGCCTGCGCAAACGAGGCGGAGCTTCCCGGCGCCCGAGCCGAACGTGAACGGAAGCGAAACCGAGGAGAACGCAAATGCAACAAGGTGACTGGGAAGCGCTCAACCTAATCGTCGTCGAATCGACGACGAGCGTGCTGAGCACATTTGGCATCAGCGCCACGTATGCGGGGCCTGTTCGCTCAGCCGATGCTCGGTGGGCCGACACGCTGGCGATCATCGGTCTTGGAGGGACGAGCTTGCGCGGGTCGCTGGTGCTCAGCGTGCCGACCTTGCTTCTGGCGAGCTCCAACCCGACAAAGAGGAAAGAGACGGCCGACGCGGTCGACTGGTTAGCCGAGCTGACAAACCTTCTCGTCGGAAAGATCAAGTCTCAACTGGTCATCCGACGTGTCATCGTCGGCGCGAGCACTCCAGTAACAATCTCGGGGCGCGATTTTCGGTTTCGGCGATTCACCGGAAATCCGATCGTCCACTCTTACGACACCGCGGGCGGACCCGTTTACGTGGTGATCGAAGCAATCGCAGAAGCCGAGGTCTCGCTTTCCGAGCCGGACCCTCGAGCAGCGGTTGCTACAGGTGACGTGGTGCTCTTCTAATCTGTCGCATCGCCGAGGGACGCAATGACAACCAACAAGAAAATCGTAGTCATCGATGATTCGCGAACGGCCCGACAGCAAGTGTCCGATGTGCTGCTCCCCGCAGGCTACCAAGTCATAGAAGCGGTCGACGGTGCGGATGGCCTTGAGAAGGTGCTCGAGAACGCCGACGCGTCACTGGTCATCTGCGACGTCAACATGCCCGTCCGAAACGGGCTGGACTTGCTCAGATCGCTGCGCGACGACCATCCGGAAACGAAGGTGCCCGTCATCATGCTGACCACGGAGGCTCAGGTCGAGATGCTCCGCGAAGCAAAGGCTGTCGGCGCGCGTGGGTGGATCGTCAAG
>CAZWQH010000492.1:0-3819 GCA_964635815.1 uncultured Sandaracinaceae bacterium | reverse complement strand
CCTCGGGTACTCTTCGGACCGAATCCTGTCCGACGGCAAGAAGGTCCACCTCTCGCTCGCATTCAACCCGAGTCATCTCGAGTTTGTTAACCCGGTCGTCACGGGCCGCGTTCGCGCCAAACAAGATCGCCAGGGCGACACTACTCGGCTCCGCGGCCTGCCTCTATTGATTCACGGCGATGCAGCGTTCATTGGCCAAGGCGTCGTCGCCGAGACGCTCAACTTGAGCTTGCTCGAAGGCTACTGCACCGGTGGCACGATCCACGTGGTCATCAACAACCAGGTTGGATTCACGACGCTGCCCGAAGACGCGCGCTCCTCGCGATACTCCACCGACATCACGCGCATGCTTCGATGTCCGGTCTTCCATGTAAACGGCGAAGACCCCGAAGCTGTTGCTCAGGTTGCACGCCTCGCCGCGGAGTATCGCCAGCGGTACGCGAAAGACGTCGTCATCGACATGTACTGCTATCGCAAGTACGGCCACAACGAAGCGGACGAGCCGCGATACACGCAGCCAGTCATGTACGCCGCCATCGACAAGAAGCCGACGGTTCGCGAAGTCTACGTGCGTCATCTCGTGGCTACCGGAAAGATCGATGCCGCAACTGCGGACCGAGTCGCCGCCGAGCGCCGAGCTGAGCTCGAAGCTGCGCTGGAGCAAGCTCGCAAAGGCAACTTCGTACCGCCCGAGTACGCGTTCGGGGGAGTCTGGAACTCGTATCGTGGCGGCTTCGACGTCGACTGCCCGGACGTCGATACCGCGGTTCCTGCGACCGACCTGATTCACCTCCTCGGCCGCATCACCATGCTGCCCAGCACGTTCAATGTGAACAAGGGCGTGCTGCGCACAGTGATCGAGAAGCGCATGAAGGCGAGCGAGCCCGCGGCCATGCTCGATTGGGGATGTGCGGAGCACTTGGCCTTTGCGTCTCTGCTAGCGGAGGGAGTGCCCATTCGTTTGTCCGGACAGGACTCTCGTCGTGGAACGTTCTCTCACCGTCATGCGGTTCTCTACGATTCGGAGACTGGCGTCCGGTACACACCGCTCAACAACATCTCGCCGAATCAGGGACGCTTCGATGTGTTTGATAGCTCCTTGTCCGAGCAAGGGGTTCTCGGATTCGAGTATGGCTACAGCCTCGACCGACCCGACGCACTCGTAATCTGGGAAGCACAGTTCGGGGATTTCGCGAACGGCGCGCAAGTCATCATCGACCAGTTCATCTCGTCCGGCGAAGACAAGTGGCAGCGCCTCAGCGGTATGGTTCTCCTCCTTCCGCACGGCTTCGAAGGACAAGGTCCCGAGCATTCGAGCGCGCGACTCGAACGATTCCTCGCTCTGGCGGCGGAAGACAACATACAAGTCGTGAACCTCACGAGCGCATCGCAGATTTTCCACTGCTTGCGACGTCAGGCGCGACGCAAGTGGCGAAAGCCGCTCATCGTCATGTCGCCCAAGAGCTTGCTTCGCGACGCGAGAGCCATGTCTCCACTCGAGGCCCTCGCCAACGGCACGTTCCAGCGAATCATTCCTGACTCGAGCGAGATCGAGCACAAGAAAGTAAAGCGACTCATCCTCTGCTCGGGCAAGGTCTACTACGACCTCGTCGCAGCGCGCGAAGCTGCGAACACGAAGAACACGCACATCGTTCGCTTCGAGCAGCTTTACCCACTCCGCGCGAAAGACCTCGAACAGTTGCTCGCCCGCTACGGCAAGAACACCGAGATTGTTTGGGTACAAGAAGAACCCGAGAACAACGGTGCCTGGTACTACATCAACTCCAAGCTCCCGCGTCACTTGGGCGGGCGCCCGCTTCGCTGCGTTTCCCGCGTCGAGAGCGCGAGTCCGGCAACGGGTTCTTTTGCTTCCCATAAGGTGGAACAAAAACAACTGATGGACGCTGCCTTCGCGTGATCGCGTCGGATTCGGTCTGATCCTGGCTTACGTCCTCGCTCGAATCGGTCACTTACCAAAGCGTAAGCTCCCTCTTCTCGCTGCGGGCGCGCTCAGGCTGAGACCGAATCGGACGCGATCACCCGAATCGGTGCGCGCTGCGGAACTAGCGCGGAATTGGCGAAGGACGGCCGAAGCCGTCCCTCTGTTCGTTGGTATTGGTTTTATGAGATTTGTTTTCGCTTTGAGTGGCGTTCTACCGATCGACTAGCTCTGGTCTGTCTTGCGATTAGAGGGTCCGGGTCCGGTCTTGTTTTCGCTCATGCGAGGTACGTCGCTCTTGATCTCGATGCGTCGTGATTTCGTCTCGGCTTTGCGACCAATGCGGAGGGTGAGGACACCGTTCTTGGTCTCCGCTTGGATCTGCTCGGCGTCCGCGTAGTCGGGAAGTGTGAACGAACGCATGAACGATCCGAACGAACGTTCGAGGCGTCGGGTCCCGTCTTTCCCTTCTTCCTGGTGTTCGAGCTTTCTTTCGCCGGAAATCGTGAGCACTTGGCTATCGACTGTGACTTGAATGTCCTCTGGTTGAACACCAGCGACATCGGCACGAACCGTAATCCCTTTCTCGTCCTCCTCCACGTCCACGGGTACGTAGAAGCCGTTAACTCGCGATCCGCGTTGAGTGTCCGCCAGCGACGAGTCATCGAAGAGTCGACTCATGTGTTCCGTCAGCCGCTGCATTTCACCTACGGGGTCCCAGTTCCGGTCCCAGTTGGCGAGTCGGTGAGTCGGGCGTGCGCGATAGAGACTGATCATGTTCTTGTTCCTCCTTCCTTTCGCCAAAAAACTAATCCTCGGCTCTTGGTGTCAAGGTTTCGCTTGGGTCGGTTTTGTGCGCTGACTCATACGCACTTGAATAGTTCGCGGCGGCGCTTCGTCTGCTCCGCGGTTGACGATGCTCGCGGTCGCACCTAGGGTGACTCTGCCAATTGGCACACGGAGCTTGCACATGCGCCTCTTATTCATATCTCTTGTTTCGTTGTGGGCCGTTGGTTGCGTCATCGTTACGGACTCCAAGCCGTTCCCTGAAAAAGACGCCGGATACGACTCTGGCGGCGTAGCGCTCGGCGCACTGGTCTCCGGGGCGTGGACGGTGAACAACGCGGCACCTACAGCGACTTCCTGCGCCGACATCACGCATATTCAGATCGCGCTTTTGCAGACTGGCGCTGCGCCCCTGCGGCTTGCCAGCTTGAAGTTCCCTTGCACGCAAGGTTCGTTCACGCGAATCGCCGCGCCTGTCGGCGCGTTTCAGACGCAGTGGGAAGCAGTTCGCGTAGACGGTTCCGTCTCGGGGATGAGCACGCCCGAGGATCTAGTCCTCGCACAAGGCGTCACCGCGACTCTTCGAACGATCAATTTTACGGTGGAGCCGCCTCCGACGAATCTTCGGTTCGATCTTACGTTCCGCGACACGAGCGGTGCGACCGCTCCTTCTGGACAATGCATGCACGCTGGAGTCTCGCGCTTCACGTTCAGACTCTTGCGCGCTTCGGACAGCACGGTGATCGCGGCATCCTCACCCGTGTATCAGAGCTGTACCGCAACGACTGCGTCCGCGACCTTTGGGACCGAGCACAACATCGTCGCTGGCGTCGCGTACCGCTTCGAGCTCGAAGCCGAAGACAGCTCGATGAACCAGAGATGGGTGGCGCGATGCAGCGCAACTTCGATCGGGATGCAAACCGTCGCAACTCCGTGTGTTGCGAACTACTACGACCCACGCGGCGGAGATCTCTCCGTTCAAGGCCGCTGGACGATCGCAGGCACGCCTCCCACGACCGTTACGTGCGGCCGTATCGCGAGCATGCAGCTCGTGTTGCTCGAGGACGCAGCCGGAACCCAGGCATTTGTATCGC
>CAZWQH010000491.1:0-3836 GCA_964635815.1 uncultured Sandaracinaceae bacterium | reverse complement strand
CCGTGGCGGAAGACACCGGTGCACAGGTGCCGTTGGCTGCGCTCGTTTTCTCACGCGAGCAGGCTTCGCAGGCGCCGTTGCATCTTCCGTCGCAACAGAACCCGTCGACGCAAGCGCCACTCGCGCACTGATTGCCCGCGGTGCAGGCGGATCCCTGGGCCAGGAGCGATACAACGTCGGGCACGGCGTCGACAGCGATTGCGGCGTCTACCAAGACAGCCGCGTCCGAGATGCTCGCGTCCGCCGTGGTCGCGCTGTCCGTCCTGGCTGCATCGCGTCCATTGGCATCGGGCGCAACGACAACGTCGGTCGTCGGCGTAGTGGAGTCGACACGCGACGCCGAGTCGGCCGCGTCCGCTGTGTTGTTACCGGTGCTCGAATCCGCTCCGCCGCTATCCGGCGTGATGGCCGAATCCGACGAACAGCCAACAAGCAACACCATCGCAGAGCAAAGAACGAGACACCTTGGACGACCTGATAGGTAGGGCATGCGGCATCTTTTTCTTCCACGTGGCGTAAGTCAATAAATGGATCCTTACGTAGATCTCACAAATCTCGTAATAGGCTGAATACACGCCGGATTGTGCTGTGTGCGGCAGTGTTTCTCGTCTGCCTCAGTGGTGTTACGTAAGTTGGTAGGCGTAATTCAGGTTCGCGCCTCGCAATCGAGCCGGCTCGCGGCTCTTCGGTGGCGTGCTCACCCGGCGCGACCTCCGGCTTGATTGCGCACTCGAATATGTGAAAGCGCTACCAGCTACCGTCCCATGCGCGACTGCCAGCGGGGTCGGGCGCTTCATCGTATGCCGCGGTGACACGGATGGTACGGGCGCGACGGGCCTCGGCCATCCCGACCGCGATCCGCGTTTGCACTTGGGCTGCGAACTGTCGGCGTCGCGGTGAGCTGAGCGCGCTTACGTCAGCGAGCTCGATCAAGTCGGTCGCTGAAGGGGCGCCGGGCCGCTCTTCGCTCGCCATCCACGCGTGAGACGGAACCACCGCGACGAGGCGCACGCCGCGGATCTCAATCCTTGGTTGGATTCGGGCGAACGTCGCCTCCGAAAGTTCTCTTGTGCCAACCGCAGCTTGGAACGCGGCAACCACCGAGACCGACGCGAGCTGCGACTGACGAGTGAGGTGCGCGAGTTGCGTGGCGCCCCACGGATCGTCGCTCGCCGCTAGCCCCGTTGATTCATCATTCTCGGATGCCGCGGGTAGCGACTGGGTTGTTGCATCGATGATCGCTTGGACATCTGCGGCGAACTCCTCAAGGTCCGCGATGTGGGTCCCAAGGCGCAAGCTTGTCGCGATACGTCCTACCCCGTCATCGATCTCGACTCCGAACGGTTCACGCGCGTGCGGGCGCGCGACGACGCGAATGTTGGGACGTGCTGAGCGGAACGCGCGAAGCAGCCCTCCGATTTGTGTGATCACATTGCCGTACTGGCGAATCCGACCGCTTGCGTCTGCGGCAACACCCGCGTGCTGTCGAGTTGTATGAAACGCTGTCCGCATCGCGAGGGACGCGGTGTCTGACCCAGATGCGTCCACAGCGCGTCCGCGCGGGTTCAACCATACGGCGTCTTGGACACGGAGCAGCGTGTCGGAGTTCGTCATCGCTTCGCCAATCGTCGTCAGGGCGCTCTGAAGTGTGTTTCGAAACGCGGGCACACGAACCGGCTCTCGCTCAAACGTGGCGGGCCGACCCGTCACGGACTCAAGGATTGCAGCGTGCATCAACGCTCCATCCATCGGACTGTCTGTCCGGATGTGTGCATGAAAGTCACCCTGGCTCACCTCTACGTAGGTTCCGTTGACGAGTCGGACATCGATTCGAACTCCCGAGTCAGGATCCAGTTGCCGCATCACTTCACGTGCTTGCCTTCGCGCGCCATCACCGATGACTGCGCGCGAAATGAGCGCACCATCGGGAATCTCCCTATGTGGAAGGCCTGCTCTATTGGTGCGAAGGCGGGCGGCGGGAGTTCGCTGTCGGAGCCTTTGGCGAATGTTTGCCGCGCTTTGCCTGACACGCTGGCTCAGCCGAGCAAACGGTGTCGACCAAGGCACGTGAGCGTTCGCGACACTCGCGTAGAGCTGTGTCGTGACCAGCAGCAGAACAAGGAGCCAGGGTTCTGTTTGTCGGAGGTGTCGGGTAAACATTGGGTAGGGAGACACGTGCAAGCAGCGTTCCCGAGATGGATGCGCACATCCGCAGCAAAGATCAGCGTATTGAACAAACTTAGGTCCGACTTAGTGGTCGCGTAGAACACCGGAGTTCGCGGGCGACTCGCGAAACGTCACCGTGACCTGAGCGCGGGGCAACACTGCTCACCCGAGAAGTTGGACAGGCCGCACCGTGCAACTGAGCGAGAATCGTCGTGCGGGTATCCATCGAATGTGACACGTCCCACGCTCGCTGTCGGCCGCGAGTTTCGAAGGCAGCAACGCGACGGGCGTCCACGGTGACCAGACGAGCAACTCCGCGCTGAAGTCAGGCGCCTGGGTACCTCTTCGAGTCGCTGTGATGGATGGTCGAATGACGCGAATCCGAAACGCACTCGGCGAGGTGACGCACGACTCGCGCATCGCGCCAACAGAGTTTGACGTGACCTCAGGGCGTGCAGGCAAGCACCGCGACTGCGACCTCGCGCGCCCCGTTTGGTTCCAGCGGTCGCTCCCACGCCACCACAAGGCGGTCGCCATCGACCGCCGTCGAGACGTTAGCAACCCCAAAGCCGCGACAGTCGGTGTTCGTGACCGCAACCGTCTCCCCGACGGCGCTGAACCGTTCGTCAAAGAGACGTACACCGAGGCGTCCGATGCCGCCTTCAACGCTGAAACAATCGGTCTCGACGATCGCGACTCGGCCGCCGAGTGCCGCCACCGCGACGCTCCGATTGTTGCCGGGGCTGAACGCTACCGGGACACGAACGTCGAGCGGAACCGTACCATCCTCCCGGACAACGAACGCACGAAAGGCATCGTTATCAATGGCGTCGAGCTTCCACACGCTCAGGATCGCGCTTGGATCGTAGGGCCACGGGGCGAGCGCGCGCGTTCGGACAGTGAACCGTGACGGGGGGGCCGCTACTGACACAACCACGGGAGCGCTATCGCGAGGAGCAAACGCGACACGGGCGGTCCCATCGGCGGTTGCATCGAGCCACGCTGCGCCCCGTCCGTACGATGTGAGCAGCCCTCTGGATAAGACGGTCAGATCGCTCAGATCGACGAGCAACCGCGGCACACCGACGGCAACGCCATCCGCCGCGAACTCATCCGCAGCGAACTCGCCGATCATGAGCCTGCGGGATGCCGCGGCGGTGTCCACCCACGCCATGGCCCAACGTCCGCCCGACGAAGTGAGCGCGAGGCAGCTCGCGCCAAACCAGGTGTCTCCCGGCTCAGGTCTTATCTGATCGAACAGCGGGCTATAGGCGCCAGCAAACCCGCGAAAGGTAAAATCCCGGCTGGTCTCATCACCGACGCACAGTCCCAGCAGGGTCCCGTCGGTTGCCGTCCGGGCATTCCCCGCAGACCCGTTGACAAGCGTGATCGGTCCCGCCTCGAGCACGAGCGTCGTCGCACGCGGACTCTCGCCAAGAGAAAACCTTCGCGCCACGAGGTCGTGGCGGGGTCTGACAGCCGTGCCGAGGACATCGAAACCGTTGTCCCGCGCTACGACCAGTGGCGTTGTGTATGTGACGCGTGGGTCCGACAACACTGGTGTCGGAGGAACCACAACCGTCAAACCGTTACACAAGACTGTGGGAGCAACGTCACGGTCAGCTGCGCGGACATCGTCCGCCGCCACGTCTCCAAAATGGCGATCGGTT
>CAZWQH010000490.1:0-3869 GCA_964635815.1 uncultured Sandaracinaceae bacterium | reverse complement strand
GCCGTCCTCGCCAACGGCGAGCGAACGGACCCTCGCGACGAGCCCGCCAGCAATATCGGGGGCGTCGAGCTGGTCGGTGGATCCCACCGCAGATCCCTGCGTGGGCGGCAGTAGCAGCCTGCGCTTCGAGTCCGCCCGGCTAGAACGGGACCTGGACATCGTCGGGCGAATCGAGGCGGTGCTCCACGTCTCGGTCGACGCGCCCGACGCCGACGTGTTTGCCGAGTTGCATGACCTCGCCCCCGATGGAACCGTCGCGATGGTCCACCTGTCGCGCGTACGATTGCGTTTCCGAAACTCGTACACCGCTCCGGTGCCCATGCCCCTCGACGACCCGCAGGAGGTCACCATACTCCTGCCAGCCGTTGCCTACCGCGTCGCCGTGGGGCATCGACTCGTCCTTACCCTGCAAGGGAGCTCATGCGGCTATGCCGAGAACTCGAACACCGGCGCCTCGTTTGCGGACGACGTGAACGCACGAACCGTTCGCACGACTGTCCATAGCGGCCGGGCGACTCCGTCGCGCCTCCGTCTGCCGTTCGTCCTCTAGTCCCCGATCCCGGTGAAGGCCAGCTTGCGGGTGGGTCACGCCGCTTGTCGGTGCCGCTCGGGAGTAGTCCCGAAATATCTTTTGAAGAGGCGGAAGAAGTACGGCATGTGCGTGATGCCGCATGCTTGCGCGATCTCTGCGGCGCGCAGCTCCGGCTTTTTCCACCCCAGCACCGAGGCTGCCTCAAGCTGCAAGCGCAGCCGGTATTGAATCGGGGTGAGACCGTACCGGCGTTTGAAGCTGCGAAGGAACTGCGTAGGCGACATGCGTGCAACGTCGGCAAAGTGGTGGAGGTACAACCCGCGGTCGAAGAAGCGATCGATCTCGTTTCGCGCGGCCATCAGGGGATCAAAGCCCGTCAGCGCGCCGCGAGCGTTGACCATCTCGACGAGGAAGTTACGGACCTCGCCGAGCGGCAACGCCTCGCCGCGTTCCCGCATCCTTGCGAGCTCCTGGGCCAGGTCGAGGAGGCGTTGGTCCCGCAGTGGCCCGCGGCCGATGCGGATCTCGCGTCCGGGCTCCTCGATCCCAACGAGTTGACCGGGCATGAACGTGAACAGCACGCTTCTTCCCGCGGTGCCGGTCGTGCCGTAGCCGACATCGTAAAGCTCTCCGGCACCGATCACATACGAGGTCCCACTAGAGCCCGGGTGATTCAGCCCCGAGCTTCCGCGGACGCTCCAGCCGTCGTCCAGGTTCACGCCGACCTCGACGGCCTGGTTAACGGCTGCCTGCCGTCCGCCGAGAGAGCCCGAGTAGGTGCAGACATACGCGTCGATCTGCGAGTCAACCTGGAAGCGGTCGAGTCCAAGATTCGAGAACTTTGTGCCTGTTGCGACGAGGCGCGGGGTCGTCATGCGCCGTTCATCCTCCCATCGTCCGCAGGCGTCGCACCGCCGTGACTATTGCCTTTGACTCGCAAGCGGTCGTGCGCAGTCTTGTCCCGACATCGCGTCATGCGTGATCGCGTCAGCTGCGTTCTCCGACATCAGGTAAATCGGAACTACGACGAAGAAGCCGGGCATGCTTGGGAAGACGGATGCGTCCACGACGCGGAGGCCGCAGGTGCCGCGAACTCGGAAGTGACCGTCGAGCACGGCCGTGGGGTCGTCATCGCCCCCAAGCTTCGCAGTGCCGGCTGCGTGATGGCCCCATGCCGTGTTGCGAATGTGGTCGCGTGAGCTGATGCCTTCGCCAGGATAGATTTCTTTGTAGTCTTCGAAGAGCACGAAGTTGTCCATGCTGCGTCCGATCGCGCGAACGGTGTCGATGCCTTCGCTGATCGCGGTGATGTCCTCTTCGCCGCCTTGAGCAAACGAGTTGAACGCGATGATCGGTCGGTCGCGTGGGTCCGTGCTCTCAAGCGTCACCGTTCCGGCATGGTTGCGTGTGTGTGCCTTGAGAATGAGCCAAGTGAACACGTTGCGTTCTTGGAAGGCGGTGTCTGCCCAGTCGAGGAAGTAGCCTCGGAAGTTGCCGACGATGCCGAACATGAAGAGGTCCGGGTCATGAACCGCGACGCTCGACTTTTTGATGAGACTGATGACGCTTCCGACGCTGCCGTACGGTCCCGGGGATCCGTCGCGACCCGCGACGAGATTTGCGTGACCTTGCTCCCACTGTGCCAAGCACGGATCGCCGGGCGCACCGAACGTGCAGTTCTTCACGAGTCCGAACGGGCTGTCGTATGCACCGACGACCGCGACCTCGTAGCGGTCCTGCAGGTTGCGACCCACTCCCGGCGAATCGAGACGCACCGTGATGTCGTGTTTCTCCAGCTCCTCACGCGGGCCAATTCCGTTGAGCATGAGCATCTGCGGGGTGTTGAACACACCTGCCGAGAGGACGACCTCACCGGCGTACACGGGCACGGTCGCAGGAAGCTCGCCGTCGAGAGGGGCTCGCGGGTCGGCGCGATAGACGCTGCCGGCTTGGTCGATGTACTCGACACCAACTGCGCGGAGCGGAGAACCATCCTTTTTCACTTCGTTCTCGAAGATGATCCGCGTGACGAATGCGTTCGTGCGCACGATCAGGTTTTCGTGAGCGGCGGCGACTTCGAGGATGCGCTCGCGCGTCCCGCTGCGGGCCGCGTTCTTGGTGGTGAGCGGGATCATGACGGCGCCTTCACGCGCGTCTCGATCGTTGCTCCACTCATTCATGTCGCGTTGGCGGACGCTGAAGAGGTCGAATCCTGGAGAATGGCTGAGCGTCGCGAGAAGGGCTCCACGAATGCGTCGGTCGAGAAGTGCCCCACTTGCATCTGGGGTTTCAACCGTCATCCATCCGTCGTAGCCGTGTCCAAACGCTGCGGCTGATCCTTCTTTGAACATGCGATTCGATTCGATCCGCTGAAACAGCGAGCGCATCGAGCCAGGGCTGAACGAATCTTCACCCGTAGCGTCGGCAAGGTCCTCGAAGTCGCTCGCATGCGGGTAGACCGCGATCATGTCGTTGTGCGCAGTGCATCCTCCAAGAGTGCCCGAGCGCGGATAGAACACGGGGTCCGGACGTTCGTCGTGTTGCGAGACGAAGTAGTCCCACCGCATCGCCGGATCCACGGTCGCCTTGGGGTGGAACGCCGGAACGCGATAGTTCTGGTTTTTGCCTTGATCGGTACCGGCCTCGAGCAGAAGCACGCTCTTTCCGCGTTCTGCGAGGCGCGCCGCCAGGGGGCCGCCACCAGCACCCGAGCCGACGACGATGTAGTCGTATGTCTCTTTGATTGCGGGACCACCGGTCGAGTCGCACTTGCCTTCGCAAGGACCAAGGTCTTCGGAGAGCGAGGTGTCGCTGGCACAGGCGGGAACGAACGCGAGTGAGAGCGCGATTAGCGCGATGGAGCGCGCGGACAAGAGAGCTGCGGTCGTAAAGCGGTTATTGCGTGGGCGCATAAACCACCATCAGCACGCTCCGTGCCGAGCGCGGCTTTTGTTCCCGACCCGCAAGGTTTCGGGAATCTGCTGACAGAATTCGTTCTTTGAGCAGAAAGTTCTGTCAGTGGCCAGGCTAGCTGCCACCGCCGATGGCGACTCGCGGAGACGGCTGCAGCGCGGGTTCGCAGGGCCCAACCACAAACAAGAACTCCTTGTTGGTCAGGTGGGAGACTTTTCCGACTCGCTCGCCTTTTGGATTATGAATCCCGATCTGGGCCCCGACATACCGCTTGAATGCGTGCGTGCTGGATGCGACCGGGCCGCGCCCGCCGAGAATTCGTAGGAGCGCTTCGTGCGATAGGTAGCCCTCGTTGTTGAACGACACGACCAGCCACTTGGCTTGGACGCTTGCTATCAACGCGGAGAAGGCGTTCTCGAACTGA
>CAZWQH010000489.1:0-3906 GCA_964635815.1 uncultured Sandaracinaceae bacterium | reverse complement strand
CAATGACGCCCCGCTCGAGTACAACTGGGATGTCGAAGCTACGGTTCGAGCCAACCTCGGACGTATCCGCACGGCGGTGGCGACCACGAACTTCATGCCGCTGAACGCGCCGTTTCCATCCTGCGACGAGCGTCGTCGCTTCGCGCGGTGGCTGGATGCGGCGGCGCCGTAGTCGTGCCGATATCTGTTATCGCAGAATGTCATCCGCTCGCGGTCGGCCAACAGTTGCTTACAAGATCCGAATGCGATAAACGCGGGTCACGTAACGGAGACGGATCTGCCGGCATCTGTACGCCGTACTCGATGCTGGAATTTCAGACTGCTCTCCGGGAGGACCTTTAATAATGATGAGAATTAGCCTAATAGTTGCCGCTCTTGCTTTGTTTGCCGTTGCTTGCAGCGACACACCCGCCGCGTCCGTGGACAGCGGAACCGTCGCAGACACCGGAACGGGTCGCACAGACGTCGCGACAGCCGATGTTCCTGTTACGACGACCGACGTCCCCGTGGTTGCGACCGACGTTCAGGTTGCCACCGACGTTCGCGTGACGACCGACGTAGCGACCGATGCCGCACCGGGCCCTGTCACGTGCGCAGAGTACTGCACGCTGGTCACCTCGACCTGCGGACCGGTTCCAGACGCCGGCAGGTCCGATGCGATCTATTTCGACAACGCGGGCGACCGCGGCATGGGCGCTTGCATGACGGTTTGCGCTGCCTGGTCCACCGCTGGTCTCGTGGGCACACGCGGCGAAGCCAGTGGCAACACCCTGTCGTGTCGCTTCTACCACGTCACAGTTGCTTCCAGCATGACTGGCAGCGGCCGCACGAATCACTGCTTGCACTCCGGTCTCCTGGGCGGCGACGGCACGAACACTGGTGCAATGAACCCTTGCACCACGACCGTCACGAACGACGCAGGATCAAGCACGGACGTCTGCACCGCGTTCTGTTCGACGATGCAAGCGGTCTGCACGGGAACGAACATGCAGTACGCGGACCTCGCGACGTGCCAGTCGAACTGCGCGGCGTACAGCCGCACGGTGCCGTACTCGGTCGGAGCAGCGGGTAACAATCTCGCATGTCGCGCCTACCACCTCACGGCGGCGGCTTCGAGTGCCGCAAATGCAACGTCGCACTGCGCGCACGCCTCGATGTCCGGCGGCGGAGTTTGCGTCTCGAGCTAATCGCTTCGTTCACTTCTGAGTAGGCATGGCGGCGCGAGACATCTCGCGCCGTTCGTGTTTCTGGACTGCTTGCAGGTCCCGAATCGGATATGGTCGCTGGCCCTGCCATGGACGCTTCGATTCTTTCGATAGGTACCGAGATCACGCGTGGTGAGCTCGTCAACACCAACGCCGCTTGGCTGTCGGAAGAGCTGACGAACCTGGGATACCGAGTCGTCGAGCACGCCACGGTCGATGACGATGAAACGCGGATCGTTCGGACCTTGAAGGACGTCTCGTCGCGCGCGGCTCTCGTCGTCGCTACCGGGGGACTTGGGCCGACGAGCGACGACTTGACCAGTGCGTGCGTCGCTCGCGCCCTCGCGGTTGATCTGGTACGCGACCAGGGAGCGCTTGAAGCGATCAAGCGTCGCTTTCTCGCGGTCAATCGCACCATGTCTCCGTCGAACGAGAAACAGGCCGACTTCCCGCAGGGCGCGACGATACTCGCCAATCCTGAGGGAACTGCGCCGGGGTTCGCGGTCACGTGTGGTTCTGCTCGGTGTTTCTTCCTGCCTGGTGTGCCGTCGGAAATGCGCCGCATGTTTTTGGACGGTGTTCGTCCGGCGATTGCATTCGCGACGAGCTCCGGCGAGCCGATGCAAGCGCAAGTGCACCTGCGGACCTTCGGTTTGCCAGAGTCCGTCGTCGGAGAGCGGCTTGCAGGGATCGAAGCACGGGAGCCAGGGCTCGTGATTGGCTATCGCGCACACTTCCCAGAGATCGAAGTGAAGGTAAATGTTACCGACTCGTCGGGCGCTCGCGCCGAAGAACGTGCGCGCGCAATAGCAGACGAGGTTCGAATGCGGCTTGGTGATCACGTCTACGGAGGTCGCGACGACACGTTCCCCGGCTGGGTCGGTCAGATTCTTCGCGACCTATCGAAGACTCTCGCGGTCGCTGAATCGTGCACAGGTGGATTGATCGGCAGCATGGTAACGAGCGTGCCCGGGAGCTCGGACTATTTGCTGCTTGATGCCGTCACGTACTCGAACGCTTCCAAGACGCAGTTGCTTGGCGTGCTTCCAGAAACGCTCCGTGCGCATGGCGCCGTAAGCTCGGAAGTCTCCATGCAGATGGCTGAAGGGGCTCTTCGCGCTTCGGACGCTGATATCGCAGTCGCAGTTACAGGGATCGCCGGCCCAGGCGGAGCGACCGAGGAGAAACCGGTTGGAACCATTTGGTTCGCGATTGCCCGTCCGGAGATGGAAACGATCTCGTTCACACGACGTTTGTGGGGTGATCGAAATCGAATTCGCACGCTCGCGTCTTACGTCGCGCTGCGATCTGTCGCGAGGATCGTGCAAGGACTTGCGCTAGACTGAACACTTTGTCAGTATCCGCACGTTCAGTCGTAACTGCAGTCACGCAAACAAAATTGTACGACTCGTTGTCAGGTCGGACGGGTCGTTTCGTCTTCAGAACAACACCCGGTACGAAGCATCCCAACTACGTCCTAGCAACCAACCCCCCTGAGGTTTCATGGCACAAGATACGAATCGCGAGAAAGCGCTCGAGCTAGCGCTGAGTGCAATCGAGAAGCAGTACGGCAAAGGAACGATCATGCGCATGGGCGAGAACCCTGTGCAGGAAGTGTCGATCATTCCTACGGGCTCCATTTCTCTCGACGTCGCCCTCGGTGTCGGCGGTTATGCGCGTGGACGCATCGTCGAAGTTTTCGGTCCGGAGTCGTCCGGTAAGACCACGCTCACGCTTCACGCGATCGCGGAAGTGCAACGACAAGGCGGTGTTGCCGCGTTCATCGATGCGGAGCATGCGCTCGATCTGGCTTACGCGAAGCGCCTAGGCGTAAACACGGAAGAGCTGCTCGTGAGCCAGCCCGACTTTGGCGAGCAAGCCCTCGAAATCGCGGATGCGCTCATTCGCAGCAACGCCGTGGACATCATCGTGGTCGACTCCGTCGCGGCACTCGTGCCCAAGGCGGAAATCGAAGGCGAGATGGGAGACTCTCACGTCGGTTTGCAAGCGCGTCTCATGAGCCAGGCGCTGCGCAAGATCACTGCGACAGTCCACAAGTCGAACACCACGCTGTTCTTCATCAATCAGCTTCGTCAGAAGATTGGCGTTGTCTACGGAAGTCCAGAAACGACGACCGGTGGTAACGCACTCAAGTTCTACGCTTCGGTGCGTCTCGATATTCGCCGCGTCGGAACCATCAAAGTCGGCGAAGAGTCGGTCGGAAATCGCACCAAGGTGAAGGTTGTAAAGAACAAGCTCGCTCCGCCCTTCAACTTCTGCGAGTTCGACATCTTGTTCGGCCGAGGCATCAGTCGTGCAGGTGACGTTCTCGATCTCGCTGCAGAGAAGAACATCGTGGAGAAGTCTGGCGCTTGGTACAGCTACGGTGGTGAGCGCATCGGACAGGGCCGCGACAACGCTCGTAACTATCTCGAGGAGCGTCCCGAACTCCTAGGCGCGCTAGAGACCCAGGTTCTCGAGCATCTTGGCGTGAAACGATCGGGCACTGCGACTGACGCAGAGGCCTCGTCAAACGGCTCGAACGGGAAGTCAGCTCGAGCCGATGCCCGAGCTGAAGAAGCCAAGCGCCCTCGCGCGAAGGCGTAGTGTTGACGCGAGCCCAGTGTTCATGTGCTCGGGCCCGCAAGCGACCCTCGCGGTGTTCATGTGCTCGGGCCCGCGAGCGACCCTCGCGGTGTTC
>CAZWQH010000488.1:0-3909 GCA_964635815.1 uncultured Sandaracinaceae bacterium | reverse complement strand
CCCACGTCGATCGCGATGAGTTCGACGTCTCGAATCGAAACCCCGGCGGTAGTCAGCATCGCGTCGAGCTCGATCAGAAGCGTTTCGGCGTGACCGGGAGCCCGCTCGCCGTCGGGTGCGAACAGATCTCGATTCCGGGCGCAGAGTCGCTCGCCCTTACGCGACAGAGCGAGTCCGAGGACGTTGGTACTGGCCGACATGCCAAGGACGAGCACCTGCACTTCCTACCTCGCTTGAGTGTGCGGGCAACAAGCCAAGCCGCGAACTTTGCTGGTTCGGGACCTGCAAGCAGTCCCAAAAGATCCCTGCTATCGTCCCGCGCCTGTGCTTGGACTTCTTGCGCCTACGGACCCGAGTTGGGTCGCTGCCGTCGAACAGAACTACGCATCGTTCTTGTCCGACCATGCGCACTGCGAGCTGAAGGCCGCACAAAACGCCCTCTCCGTTGCCGGTCGCTTCGCGGGGGAGTACCCCGAGATCGTGGCGCCACTTGTTTCGCTCGCGAAAGAAGAGGCGGCGCATTTCGACGATGTTGCCAAGCGCACTGGCGCTCACGGATCGCGCATCGGGCGCCCCTCGGTCGACGAGTATGTGAACGCACTTCGTACCGCGGCACATCAAGAAGGCCAGGTTGCTCCACTGCTTGCTCGACTGCTCATCGCCGCAGTAATCGAAGCTCGGTCATGTGAACGCTTTCGGTTGCTCTCGGAAACTTTGTCCAACCTTGATCTTCGTCCAATCTATCGAGACCTCATGATCGCCGAAGCGCGGCACTTTCGATTTTTCACCACCTGGGCCGAAACGCTGTTCGGCCAAGCGGAGGCTCGCGATAGGCTCGAAGCTCTCGCTCGACGAGAAGCAGAGATTGTCGCTCTGCTTCCGCTTGGGCCGGAGGTCCACGGATGACTTCCAAGGATGATTCGAACCCGAAGTCCGATAAGGTCGTGGAAGCGCGTCAATCTGACGCTGGCGCTCCGCCCAAGACGTTCACGTCGCCGAAAGGCACCGAAAAGCGAGCGACCAGTCCTGCCAAGGAAGGGATGACACTTGGCACGCTCGCAGGTGCTCTCGCGATCGCCGCCGTCATTCGCATCGTTCTCTTTGAGCCGTTCGCAATCGAAGGTCCTTCCATGATGCCGACACTATTCGACGGCGACCGCGTTGTGGTTGCGAAGTTCACGTATGGGCTGTTTCTCCCACTCATGGATCACGCGCTCTTCACTTGGGGAGAGCCGAACCTTGGTGACGTCGTCATCTTGAAGAGCCCTGAGAAAGACCAAGTCGACATCGTGAAGCGCGTAGTTGGCCTTCCGGGCGACACAATCGAAGTGGTGCATCGAGAGGCCGTGAGAAAAAACGGCGTCGTCGAAATGCTCCCCGAAGAGGCCCCGCCAGAGCTCATGCCACTCGATCCCGACGCCGCGCTGCAGAAGGTTCCAGATGCCGGCGTAGCAGACGGCGGAGTCACCGCGGCCGAGACCGCGACACCTCCCGAGCCTCCAGCACCCGAGCCCGAATACGACGAGATCTTCTACGAGGAGATCGTCATTCGGAACGGCGTTCCACTGTTCAAACGCATCGTCGGCCCTTGCGACCCGAAGTGGGCGTACCTCGACGAGCGGCAGACGTGCCAATCGATCGAATCCACCTGCGAGATTTCGGAGGAACGAGTTGGCGATCACACGTTCCACACGAGCGCGAACGGTCCTGCTGTGGAGAGCGCGGTCATCAAGATTCCTCCTGGGCATGTGTACGTGCTCGGAGATCACCGCGATATGTCGAACGATAGTCGACGGATTGGACCCATTCCTATCGCCCGCCTGCGCGGACGAGCGTTGCGGATATACTGGTCGCGCACGAGCAACACGGTTTGTGACCGCGTCTTTCGCTGGGACCGCATTGGGCGCCCTGTCGAATAGCCTCGAGTGAGCGACAATAGGCAGCACTGAATGAGCAGTTTCGACATCCGCCACTTAATTCGAGAACGCCTCGAAGCCGAAGAGGGAACGATCGCAAAGCAAGGTCCGGAGCGCGTCGCGCTGCTGTATCCGAGCCCGTACCACGTCGGTATGTCGTCTCTGGGGTATCAAACCATCTACCGCGAGATCAACTCGACCCACCGCGCAGCAGAGCGCGCGTTCCTGCCCGATGACGTAGCAAGTTGGCGGGCATCACGAACGCCACTGATCACGTACGAGTCCGAAACTCCAGTTTCGGATTTTCCGGTGATCGCAACGTCCATCGCGTACGAGATGGAGCTCGCCGGACTCATCGAATCTCTGGAACTCGCGAATGTGCCTGCTCTCTCTGAGCAGCGTGACGGGCGTCATCCGTTCATCCTGGCGGGCGGCCCGCTGACGTTCTCGAATCCTCTTCCGCTCGCACCGTATGCGGATGCGATTCTCATGGGGGAAGCGGAAACAGCAATTCATCGAGCGCTCGAGATCATCTTCGAGAGCCCGTCTCGTGAAGCGACGCTGGATGCGCTCGCGAGAGAAATCCCGTCCTGCTTCGTACCGTTCATTCACGGCGACGAGATGCCACCCGTGGAAAAGGTGGAAGACATGAAGCTTCCCGCCTACGGACAGATCATCACGCCGCACACGGAGCTGCGGTCGATGTTTCTGATTGAAACCGAGCGTGGATGCTCGCGCGGCTGCGAGTACTGCGTGATGCGTCGCTCAACAAACGGCGGGATGCGCATCGTTCCGATGGATGTGATCCTCGGACACATTCCAGATTCTGCGACCCGCGTGGGCCTTGTGGGCGCTGCCGTCAGCGATCATCCGAAGATCGTCGACATCGTCGACACGCTTGCGAGCCAAGGACGCGAAGTCGGTCTCAGCTCGCTACGCCCTGATCGACTGAACGATCGATTCGCAGCCGCGCTCCGAAAAGCAGGTCAGACCGTTCTCACGACGGCGAGCGATGGTCCAAGCGAACGCATGCGAATGCGCATTCAGCGCAAGGCGTCGGAGAAACACTTGCTGCGTGCGGCTGAGCTAGCCCGCGCTCACAAATTCGAGCGCCTCAAGCTCTACATGATGGTGGGTCTTCCGGACGAGAACGACGACGACATCGACGAGTGCATTCGCTTCGGCATCGAGCTCTCCAAGATCGCTCCGCTCGCGTTTGGAATCGCGCCGTTCGTCGCGAAGCGAAACACCCCGCTTGACGGAATGCCCTTCGCGGGCATCGATGTCGTAGAGGATCGCCTCGATCGGTTGCGCCGCGGCCTCAAAGGACGCGTGGACGTTCGCGGAACCAGCGCGCGCTGGGCGTGGATCGAATACGTGCTTGCACAAGGTGGCCGCGCCGAAGGGCGTGCCGTGTTCGATGCTGTGCATGCGGGCGGAAAGTTTGCCAACTGGAAGCGTGCATTCGACGCGATTCCCAAAGAGAACGTGCGTCGCGCGTTGCGCGTGGTCGCGTAGCCGAGGAAAAGAAGAAGCGGGACGCGACGAGAGGCACTGCGCATTGCTCACTATCGGCGTGCCGGGATCTTCGGGGACGTCCAGCCCGCAAATGCGGCGCGGACGATCTGTATTGTTCCTGACCCGCAAGCAGTCAGGAACAGGCGTGGGGAGCGCCGCGCGGGCTGAACTCGACGATCTGCCAATCGGAGTTGTTGGCGACCAGCCGATTGGCATTCGCGACCGCCCCACAGACCCCGCACGCCTCGTTCGCAACATCGCGCCGCTTCCAGTCGCGCCCGCTTCTCGATGTCGGCGACGCAGCGGCGCGCAACTCTTGCGACACACGTCTGTTCGGAAGTCGCGTTCGTCAATGCGTGCGTTACGACTAGAATAGAGAGCGGGACGAGATGGGATCGACAGGAAGAGCGTACAAGCGCAGCCGCTCCGGCGAGCGAGTAAGCGTTGGGGGTTCGAGGGGACGCCGCGAGTGCCA
>CAZWQH010000487.1:0-3909 GCA_964635815.1 uncultured Sandaracinaceae bacterium | reverse complement strand
GGGCACGGAGCTCCGATCTCTATCTTTGGGAAAGGGTTCGGAAGTGCGCGCGGCACATCCACCGTCACGATAGGTGGCGTCGAGGTCGCCGCGTACCTCCAATGGGGCCAAAACAACGCGGCCTGGTCTGCTCTGGACATGATCACCGTCCAACCGAGCGCTTTGACGGTCGGCGGCGAGGTTGTCGTGACGGTCAACGGTCTTCGCTCTTCCGGGCGCGCGACATTCACAACAAACACCGGGACTATCTATTACGCGTCTCCCAGCGGATCCGACTCCGCGGCGTGCGGCGAAGCAACGCCTTGCAGGACCATTGGTCATGTCGTCTCGGACGTGATGAGCCCTGGTGACATCTTGCTGGTGCGCGGCGGCGCGAACGACGAGAACGAGATCTGGATTCGTGACGTCATGAGTGACTCTGGGCGCGCAGACGCGCCGAAAGTCGTCAAAGCCTACCCGGGCGAAACCGTTCGTCTGACGAACGCTTCGCGGCCCGTGATCATCTCGGCGAGCTACATCACGTTCTCGAGCATGACGTTCGAGAACGGGAAACCGATCGGTCTCGGCAGCGAAGAAGACGAAGGCGACCGCGTCTACAACTGCCGGTTCACGGGCCGCGTAGACTATGACGCAATCGGCGTGCACGGGAACTCGCAGGTCATCGCCGGAAACGTCTGCGACATCGATGGCGCGACGACCGGAACGCAAGGTCACTGCTACTACATCTCCCACGGGGACGCGAATACGGTTGCGTACAACTTTGCGCGTGGTGCCGGTGGCTACGGAATCCATGTCTTCGAAGAGCAACGCGGGTCCGCCTCGAAGGACATCCGGCGCGTGATCTCAAATCTGGTCGTGGAAGGAAACCTGAGCATAGCCAACCCGTTGCGCTCTGGAATGATCGTGTCGATCGAAGATCAAGCGTCGAAAGGCAACAACGTAGACGGCGTCGTCATTCGCAACAACCTGTTCGTCTCGAACAACCACGCGGGGTTGGTCATCGGAGGGGGAGCTCAGATCCGCAACATCAAGGTACTCAACAACACGTTCTATCGAAATGGGCGCGCGGGTATTTCCGTGTGGGGAGCACGCGTGTCGAACATCGCAATCGAGAACAACCTGTTCGATCAGACGACGAACACTGCCTGCACAAGCAACTGCAGTTGGTTCACCGACGAACACGCGGGCCTTTCGTCCGACTCGAGTGGGACTGCGCCGATTCCCACGAACGTGACAGCGCGAACGAACTTCTATCTACCCTCGCCACCAAGGCTGTCGCGCCTGACCGACTCGTCGCCGATCACCGGAACGGTAGAGTTCGTCGACGCCGCAATGTTCGACTTCCGTATCCGAGCGGGAAGCTCCGTGATCGATCGTGCGACTTCGAGCAGCGACGTAACGCGAGACTGGTGGGGCACGCCTCGTTCGGCGGGAACGCCTGACATCGGGGCGTTCGAGTTCGTTTCGCCCTAGTGCGGCGGCCAGATGCGGGGATGAAGCTCTACGATCCGGGCCGCGTTCGTCGATTCTCACTTTGGCCTCATTTGGATGTACTCGTGGCGCCTCGGCCGTTTGGATGTAGGTTCGCGGTCTGTGACAACCGGTGTGTTCGAAGAGGTCAAGAAGTATGTCCGGTTCGGACATGAGGATGGGCTGCGGGTGGTCGCGGTCGGCGCGGTCGTCGAACCTCATTTTGATCGGGTGGTCGAAGCGTTCTACGAACGGGTACGGGAGCATCCGCAAGCGCATGCCGTTCTTCGAGACGAGGATCAAGTCACACGCCTCAAGGTTTCGCTCGCGCTTTGGCTCAAGCGTCTCTTCTCTGGACCATACGACGCTGCGTACGCGGACAAGAGCGCGCAGATCGGGCGTGTTCACGTGCGCGTGGGTTTGCCACAACGCTACGCAATCTCAGCGCTTGCGCTAATTCGCAGCAACATCAATCAAATTCTGGCCGAAGCTTCCCGCTCAGCACGCGAGATCGATTCGGTGAATCGCCTTCTCGATATGGAACTGGCGTTGATGCTCGAGACGTACCACGAGGACTTCGTGGCTCGAATCCAGGCCAGGGAGGAACGTGAACGTCGCAACCTTGGGTTCGCACTCGAGGCCGCTGAGCTCCGCTACGTACACGCCGTCGAGACGGCGCCCGTGCTCATTCTCGCGATCGACATCGAGGAGAAGCTCCTTCTCGTAAATGCGGAGGTTGAACGGACGACAGGATACGCGCGTGATCAGCTTTTGGGACGAGGGTTGCGCGAGTCTGGGATGCTCTCCCCCGACGCGGTGTTGCGTGCGATTGAGGACGGAAAAAGCCAAGAGCTCGAGTCGACCTTGCTTACGCGGGCCGCCAAACCCCGCACGGTTGTTTGGACGATTGTTCAATCGACGGTTGACGCTCGACGGTTTCTCTTTGGCCGCGATGTGACGGCGGAACGCGCTTCGGCCATTCGCGCGATGCGAAATGAACGCCTGGCCGCTGCAGGCACGCTCGCCGCAGGCCTCGCACACGAGATCCGCAACCCGTTGAACGGCGCAAAGTTGCATCTGACGTTCCTCGAACGACGACTCAAGCGATCCGCATCGGAACAGGAGGGTCGCGACACTCTCGATGCAGTGGGCGTCGTGCATCGCGAGATCGACCGCTTGTCTCACCTAGTCACAGATTTTCTCGATTTCGCACGACCGCACCCGCTCACGTGCTCCGACGCGGATCTGCGCGATGTGTGTCGACATGCGGTCGAAATTGTTCTGCCGGAGGCGGAAGGCGCTGGGATTCGCGTTCTCCAGGATCTGCCCGCGTCACCGATCCACATCAAACTCGATTCTCGTAAGTTCGAGCAGGTCTTGATCAATCTCATGCGAAACTCGATCGAAGCGATTGTGGGGCGAGACGGTCCGCCGACGAGTCCGCGCGGGGAAGTCGTTCTGCGCGTTCGGCGCGCGCCTGAAGTGGCGACGATTGACGTGACGGACAACGGTCCGGGTCCGACCGGAGACCCAGCCTCACTCTTTGACCCGTTCTACTCGACCAAGCCAACCGGGACTGGGCTCGGACTTTCGATCGTGCATCGCATCGTCACCGACCATGGGGGCCACATCACCTTGAGTCGGGCGGGCGGGCTGACGATTTGTTCGATGACCCTCCCGATGTCGCTTGAGAGCCACGAATGAGTTCTAAGTCAACCACGCCGGGCGATTCACTGCGCCGACCGTCCGCGGTTCGCATCCTCGTTGCGGATGATGAACCGAGCGCGCGCGACGGGCTCGCGCTTGTGCTCGCACAAGAGGGCTACGAGGTTGTCGGCGCGACGGACGGCGTGATGGCTCGTGAGCTTCTGTCTGAGAGCGCAATCGACGTCGTCGTAACCGACCGCCGGATGCAGCGCATGGACGGGCTTGAGCTGCTCGCCCGCCTGCGAGAGGAGCACCCGGCGGTTCCCGTCATCGTCGTGACGGCGTTCGGCGATGTGGCGTCCGCGGTCGAAGCGATGCGCGCGGGAGCGTCCGACTACTTGGCCAAGCCGGTCGATGTGGACGCGCTGCTTGTTGCGATTCGCCGCGCGCTCGATTGGCGAGCGATTCGGATTGAGAACGACACGTTGCGAAGCCATGTCGAGCGTGAGACGGACGGTGCAGCGCCGGGTCTAGTCGGTTTGAGCGAGCCGATGCAGGCCGTCTATCGCGTGGCGCGGCAGGTTGCGCCGGCCCGCGCAACGGTTCTCATCACAGGAGAGAGCGGAACGGGCAAGGGCGAGCTCGCGCGCGCGATCCACTCGCTTGGGCCGCGCCGTGACAAGCCATTTGTAACGCTTCAATGCGCGGCGGTTCCTGAAGCCTTGCTTGAGAGCGAGCTGTTTGGCCACGAGAAAGGTTCGTTCACGGGAGCGGACCGTCGTCGGATCGGCA
>CAZWQH010000486.1:0-3919 GCA_964635815.1 uncultured Sandaracinaceae bacterium | reverse complement strand
GTGCCAAACGCACGGTCAGGATCGGTCCGCGAAAGGCCCGCCCAGAGTGAGGGTCGCGGTTGGAGTGGCGGTTTTGCTCTGGACCCTCGGGGCGAGCGACGCCAGCGCACAGGTCGGTATCCGGGTTCCGGACGCAGCGGACGATGCCGTGGTGATCGACGGCGAACTCGACGATTGGCAAGGGGCGACGTTCATGCGCGCACCGGGCTTCTCGTGGAGCATCCTCCGCGCTGGTGACCAGTTTCGTTTCGCGTTCGAGGTCGACGACACACGCGTCATCCGCAACGCGCGACCGAGCACCCGCACGGACGACGCACTCGTAGTCGCGTTCCGCGTTCCTGCGCTGCGCGAGCTTGCGGTGTATCCAGGAGTGTCCGGCCGTGCAGCAGAGGTACGCAACGGAACTGCGGTGGTTCGCGGCAGCGAAGCGATCGAATCTCCTCGCCCCGGCGGCTACACGCTCGAAGCAAGCATCCCGGTTGCCGCTGTCGGCGGGCCGGATGCCATCTCCGAAGCTGCGATTGCCGTCTGGATGAACGACATCGACAGCGAATCGCGACAGACGGTTGTGATTACACGCGTCGGCGGTTCTGGGATTCCGACGGAGAACGAGTACGCGCCGCTTTTGTTTGCACGTGGGGCGAGCACCGCGCTCGCAAACTTTCAAGCGCAGCAGGGATTTGCGGCGCGCGTTCCGACGCTGCACGTGACGGCGCAAATCGCAGGGAGTCGACGCCCCGAACGTGTCGTCGTTTTTGGCGACACGATCGTGGTAGTCGGGGATGAGTTCTTGGAGGGCACCGGGTTCGTCTACGCCCGCGTTGAGATGGGGTGCCGCGAGACCGGCGCGACTCGAGAGATTCGAGCCGTGGAAGTTGACGGCGATTCGAACGCGGAGCTGCTCTTGACGGTTTCGAACGATACGCATCGAGTCGTCGCGTACTTGTTTTTCGACGTCAGCGATCGCGCTGTTACGCGGATAGGCGCGCTTGAAGTCGCGCGGGGCGACTACGTGCCCGACGTATCGTGGGATGCACGGCGCAAGCGCCTCCACTTCGCACTTCCGCGTGCGCGCGAGTTCCCGCGGACGGACTGGTTTTGCTCGGAGATTGATCGCCTGGGCCTTGTTGCTGGCACCAACCTAGCATTAGCGGACGTGCAGCTCGAAGCGGGACACTTCCGACTTACCGAAGAGACGGCTCGGGCGAGTGCGCGGGCGCCGCGAAGAACGGACGACCCCGATGCGATGGCGGCGATGGAAGCGCTGAACCAAATGCAGAACGTAACAACGTTGAGCGCGGGCACCGGCGGGGTTGCCGCACCTCCGCCGGTCAACGACGCGGATCCGATTGCGCAGCAAGGCGCGTTGCGCGCGTCGGCGCGTGCTGCGGCACAGCTCGCACCTTCTGCGCGCGGACGGATTGTCCACGTGGACATCGCGGACGATTCTCGGCCGGAGGCAATCGAGCGGATAGGGCGAACCATAATCGTCACGGGCCTTGGGTTTCGAGGCGGCGCTGGATACTTCATTCATCAGATCGCGGTCGCGCGCGATGAAGATGTTCTCGAGATGCGAGTCGAAGACATAACAGGTGACAGTAAGGCTGAAGTGTTGCTTGTCGTGGCCCAGCGCATCGGCGATGTAACGAGAAACATTGTTCTTGTGCACCGCTTTGTCGGAAGCGATTTCGTTCGGACGCTTGCGGTCGAAGTCTCGCGCCAGCAGGGAACGAACGCGGTCGTCTGCGCGTACCAGCGGGTGGCGAACGGGCTTCGGGTGGGACCTGCCACCGCTCAGCGCTGGACGCGGCAAACGTATCCGTTCGAGGTCACCTCGCAGCCGACGGACGGAATCGATCCGATTCCACTCCCATGGTCGGGTTCCCCGTCGCGCACGTATCGGTGGAGTGGGTCTCGATTCGTGACCAACTGACGAGCGAAACAGAGCACTACCCGCGCGCGATGACCGCGCGAATCTCGTCTGCGCGTCGCACGCGCTCGTCGTGATCTTTGACGGGAAGGAATCGGCTCTGCGCACCCGAGCGTGGGACCACGACGTAGGTCGTGTCGACGTGCGCCGTTAGCTCTCCAAACAGCCGCTCGAACTGGATGACGTCGGTATCGCGCACGCGCTTCTTCACCTGGAACCAAGTCAGCGGGTGCGAAGCCTCGAGTGCGGTCGCGCTGGCCACGAACGTATTTGTGCTGAAGTACGGGATCGTCCTGTGATCGAACGAGGGCGGAAATCGAAACGCTTCGACGATTTGGAGCTTTCCGTCGACCACCGCCGGCGTGCCTCCGGCGTCACCCGCGAGCTTGTCGACGACCTCGCAGGTGAGCTCGCGATTCTTCGCGATGTGCAAACCAACAATTCGAGGGTCGAGATTGGCACCTACGTTGTCGATGTTGGAAATGAAGAGGTAGTTGCCCCCGCTCGCACGGAACGAAGAAAGCAATCCCGCGCGCTGAAGTGCGTGCGCGAGATCGCCGTGTCCGGTGGGACTGCGAGATACCGAGTCGTCCGGCTCGACGAAGTGAGTCCCATCCAGCTTGAAACGCGACGCGTGAAACTGTTCGAACGCGTGAACGTCGTCTCTGCCTTTGATGGCTTCACGCACGAGAGAATCGGTCGCGAAGCTCGTCATCAGGAACACGGGAATGCGCGCGGAGTAACGAGCACGCGCTTGCTCGACTTGTGCGAGCTTGATGTTGAGGAACGTTTTCCCGTCTACCGCCTCGGTGAGCGCCTTCACGACACCGCCCATGCGGGTCGCTACACCGCCCGTCAGGAACACGACTCCAACCTCGTGCTTCGAGATAGCGGCCTCGCCCTGCTGCGTTATGTCTGAGCTGATCGCTGCGAGACTCACAAAGCTCGACGGTTGTGGAAGCGCGATCTCCCCGCGGACCGTGTTGTCCGTGGTCTCGGTGGACGAGGGTGATCCGTGGCTTATCTTTGACTCGAGAGTGTGAGAGAGATCGAGGGGCGACATGTTCGGTTGTCGTGTTGGCGCCTGCACCGTCCGTTGGTACCCATGTTGGTACCAACCTTGCAAGCCCCAACGGAGACAAGAGCAGCACCCGGAGAGTCCATGAACATCAAGCGAGTCACATTGGCGGCGGCGACCCTGGTACTTCTCGTTACTTCGGGCTGTTTTCGGCGCGCCTGGGCACGCGGTGGTCGGTACTACGCGTCAGGCCCGATCGTGGTGCGTTCTGCGCCTCCTGCTGCTCGCGTGGTGATTCAGCAGCAGCAAGTCGCGCCTGCGCCCGGATACGTATGGTCGCAAGGGCACTGGGTCTGGAGCGGAAACAACTGGGTTTGGTCTGAAGGCGAGTGGGTCGCCCCTCGTCAGGGTTACACCTACATGCAACCGACTTGGCAGAGCTCGGGCTCGGCGTGGCAGTACCAGCCGGGGACGTGGGTCGTCGGCAACGGCGGTTACTCGCAGACGTATACGTATCAGCAACAATATCCGCAGTATCAGCAGCAATACCAATACCCGCAGCAACAGCAGCAGGTCGTGGTCGTACAAGGCCAACCGCAAGGAACACTGTACGGGAACGGCCACGTGCAAGCGACTCAACCGCAAGTAATCGTGCGGGAATCAGCGCCCAGCGCTCCGCCCGCGACCGTCACGGGCACGGCGCGGATAAACGGCGCCCAAATCGGCGGCACCGCAGAGGTGCACGTCGGTGACGTGGAGCTGCGGCGTTCCGAGGGCCAGCCGGGCGCGGTTGTGGTTCGCTAGTTCACACGCGAGCTGTCCACGGCTGTTCACAGTGCAGTTTTTATGCGCTCGGGCCGAAACGCCCTCGCGGTTTATGCGCTCGGGCCGAAACGCCCTTCTGGGGTGCTTGGACGACAAGGACCGCTGAAGTGCAACCCCCGCGGTTTATGCGCTCGGGCCGAAACGCT
>CAZWQH010000485.1:0-3934 GCA_964635815.1 uncultured Sandaracinaceae bacterium | reverse complement strand
CCGCTCGATCCGGCTCTCCTCGAGTGGGACGGAACGGGCGCGTATCGAGCCAAGATCTATCCAATCGCACCCGCAGCCACGCGACGTATCGTCGTGCGCTACAGCGAGTGGCTGCCAGCGAGCGTGGATGGCCTACGCGTCTATCGATACCCAATGGCGGGCGCCGCAGGTGGAAGTCGAGGCGGAGCCGCCACGAGTCGCATCGGTGAATTCTCGTTTCAGGCCGATCTCGATGCGCGCTCTACCGCTGCGTCGCTTGGCTACGACGCCGTCATCAAGGATCACCGCGTTACGATTCATAAGAGTGACTTCGCTCCCGCGAGCGACCTGATCGTGGAGCTAACGTCTCCGCGCGATGCAGTAGCGGGTGCGTACCGTGCGGAGCACGAAGCTCCTCGATCCGATGGCGCTGCCCAGGCTCGCGAAGCCGACGAGCGCGACTACTTCCTCGTTCCAATCTCACTTCCCGCGAAGCTTGCACCGCCGACCGGGCGAGGTTTGGACGTCATTCTCGTCAACGACGTTTCCGCAGGGACGGACCTGGCGCGACTCGAGCTTGCTCGCGAGGTTACCGAAGCGATCGTGGGTCGATTGGCCTCGACCGACCGCTTGGCAATTCTCACGAGTGACGTTTCGGTGCGCGGAGTAACGAGCGCACGAGCGCTGCTGCCCGCAACACAAGAAAACAAGAACACACTGCTCGATGCTCTCGCGCGAGTTGAAACCGGTGGCGCGACGGATGTGGGCGCCGCGATTCGCGAGGCCTCCAAGCTACTCGACACCGAGCGGCAGGGTTTCGTCGTTTACATCGGAGACGGCGCGCCCACAGTCGGAGATATGGGCGCCAACGAGCTGCTTGCGGCGATGGCTCGCTTGCCCAACTCGGTGCGTTTGTACGCGGTTGGTGTTGGTGAATCCGCGAACATCGATCTGCTCGAAGCAATCACGCACGGCGGGGGGTTCACCACTCGCGTGACCGCTCCGGAAGAAAGCGCGCACGTCGCGATGCGACTTCTTGCGCACGGCGAGCGCGCCATCGCTGAGCGCGTCACCGTCGAGCTTGGCGAGACGATCAAGAACGTCTATCCCCGAAGCGCCACGTCTCTGGTGTTCGGCGAGGTACTGAACGTCGTCGGTCGTATCGACGGAAAGGTTCCAACGACCGCGCGCATTCGCGGTTTCGTGCGTGGCAAAGAGTTCAACGAAACATTGACCCTCAGTCTCCGTCCCGAAGCACCGACCGACGACCTTCGTGTTCGTTGGGCCAGCGCTCGATTGACGGAGCTCATCCGCGAGGGTTCGGGTCGCGAGGCCATCGTCGAGATCGGAACGCGCTACGGGTTGATCACGCCGTTCACCAGCTTCTACGTGCCAAGCGAGGCGGAGCTTTCGTCGCGCTTGGTGCCTGCGAGCGCGAGTGCACGTGAGGTGCTTGCCACGGTGCTCCTGGCGCCGTTCGCGATCGCCGGCTGTTCGTACAGGGCCCGAGAGGCACCCCAACAGGCAGCGACCACGGTGCGAGGTCCGTCCGAGGCCCGTCTTGAAGGCGAAAGAGAAGCGGCGGACGACAAATCGAAGGAAGGGCAACCGACCTCGCGTGGCAATTCCGAGGCGCGGGCACGTTTGGGGGACGGTCTGGGGGAAGAAGCGCCGTCCGAACTCCCGAATCCCCAGCCCGAATCGCCCGTCGTGGCAGCACCGGGGACGAGCGAACCGACCGACCCAAACGCGCCTCCGCCCGCCCAAAAAGCTCGGGCCGAGGCTGCAGAGGCGCAAATGTTGATCCGCACACTCGAGGAGAACGGAGTATTCGTTGAGAACGGCACCGGACGCGGCGGAGGAGGCGAAGGCGAAGGCACCATCGGTCTCGGTTCCATAGGAAGCATCGGACACGGCGCGAGCACAGACAACGAGAACAATGCCTTCGGAAGGACCAGTGGCGGCGGCGGAATCGGAACGGGGTTTGGATACGGGGGTCTCGGCGTTCGCAACTCTTCTCCGGTTGCACGCCCCGCGTCTACGGTCCCGTCCACGAACAGACCCAGCGGTCGCGTGATTCACCGCAACGCACGCGAGTCGGCGCAAGAACGAGTGGTGGCCGACCCCCAGAGCGGCGACTCCGAGCGTGATCAGAGGCGAGACGACAACGGGAGCACGGACGAGAGCGTCATCTCGGTGACGACCATCGTTCGCACCGGTGCAACGGTTCGACCTCGTCGTGTCTGCAGCGACGCCGCGAAGCTTCCACTTGACGATCGACGCGCACTTTGGCGAGAACGTCTTTCCGCGGGCGGCAGCGCTGCGGAGTGGATCGATACGCTTCAACGATCGACGCGCGATTGCGAAGTGCCCACCGTTCGTGACCGTCGCGCATTTCTCGAAGAGCTTGCGTCTCGCGCGGGCAGCGTCGACAGCTTGATTCAGGTGCTCGCGTACGTGAGCGACGGAGCCTCTCGTGGATTCCTCAGGACCATGATCCTGCGACGGGTTCGCACGCCTCAAGAGCTTCGAAGGGTGAGAGACGCATTTGGCCTCGGTCAGGCCGTCGACTGGGTTCGCGTGGAACAGGTATTGGCAGCTGCAGGCAGTGCGGCCGGACGCATCCGCGCATTGCGTGATCTTCTGAACGTGTACCCCGCGGACTTCACGCTGAAGCTTCGGCTGATGGAAGAGCTCGAGCGTTCAAATCAGCTCGCGCTCGCGCGACGAGTTGGTGACCGCCTTCGACGCGACCCGCTCGCAGATGCTGGGGTACGGACCGCAGTGGGTGAGTTCTATCTGCGTCGCGGTGACGAAGCGACCGCGCGCCGAGTGTTCAGCGAGATCGTCGAGTTCGCACCGATGGACGATCTTGCTCGTCGTCGCCTTGGTGATCTCTATCGCGCACACGAATGGTACGAGGACGCGTATCGTCAGTATTCGACGCTGCGCACGCTGCGTCCGGATGATCTCGGGGTTCTCCTCCTCTTGGCACAGGCGGCAGCTGGAGCTGGCCGCACCGACGAGGCATTGCGTCTCGAGCAAAAGGTTGCCGAGAGCGCACCGAGCGGGGGCGCGGTCGAAGGCCTCGTCCGCACGGCGCTCGTGTCGTCGAGTCTTCGATTCGCGAAGTTGCTCTCGACGGCGCGCGACAACGAAACCAAGGAAGCGCTGAAGGCGCGGGTTCGACGCTCTGGCGTCCTCTCGATCGCAGTGCCTTTTCGCGCAGTGCTGACCTGGTCGCATCCCGAAGCTGGGATTGCGCTCTGGGCGCAGTCGCCGCCGTCTCCTGGCTACACACCGCCCGCGCTTCGCCCCGAGCACATTGCGACCGAGTTCGGTGTGGAGGCGTTCGAAGCTCAAAACGTGAGCGAACAAGGATATCGACTGGAAGTCCGCCGCGACCCAACCGTCACGAAGATCGCTACGAAGGCCGAGCTCGTCATTCTTTGGGGAGAAGGAACCGCAACTCAGCGCATTGAAGTCGTCCCGCTCACGTTTGCCCCGACCTCACGCGGATACGTCGTGCAGGTGACTGAGCACGCGGTTGTCACGCCGATTGTCGCAGCGGCCCAAGGAGGTGCGCGATGAACCGCGCAGCTCTTTGGCGGAGTATCACCGGACTTCTCCTTATCGCGTTCGTTCCAGCGTGCGGTGGTAACAAGCAAGAACACGAGAGCGCATCTACCGTCGCGTTGGTTCGTGTCGTTCGTCCCGACGTGACGTACGCGCTCGAGGGAGAGACCGCGTCATCTCTGGATAGGCCACGGCGTCTCGAGACCGAGACGACGCTCGCAACGGCCGGCAACGGTCAAGCGTTGCTCGAGCTCGACAACGGCGCGATGGTCGTGCTCGATCGCACGACCGAGGTTCGCGTTCTGCTCGGCGAGATCTTCGTCACGAAAGGGCGCGTCTTTGTGACGTCGCGCTCACCGAATCCGACTCGTGTGCACTC
>CAZWQH010000484.1:0-3942 GCA_964635815.1 uncultured Sandaracinaceae bacterium | reverse complement strand
GGATACGCTCGCAATCGGCGGTCTAAATAGACAACCAATAATCAGAGAGAATTATGGTTAGCGTGTTCTCTGTGGCTCCTGTCACGAGGTTCTACGCGCCTCGCTCCGGCACGGGCTGATATGCTCACGTTCGTGTTTCGGTGGCGCGCAGAACCTGTGTGGTTCGAAGTCAGCGTTCTGTTGGTTGTCTCGCTGTTGGGATGCGGGCGAGTGCACTTCTCTCTCGGGCGGGATGCCAGTGTGGGCTCGTCCTTCGATGCAAGGAGCGACACACCCATTGCGGTCGAAGTTGGAATGGGCAGCGCGGACTCCGGATCGCTCGACGTGCGGCTTGAAGCTTCCTCGCCTACTCCTGATGCAGCCGACGACGTCCCGATCGTGGATGCTTCACCCGACGCGAGGCCACTTCCGCGATTCGTGGCCACGCTGCGAAAGGAAAGTGTTACTGCGCCCATTCTTAGGGCACCCGGTCCGGCCGCGAGTGACTGCGGACAGTTTCTGGTCACGTTCAACGACAACAACCCGACAACCCATGCCAACTCATGGGCACCGACGCCGACTGCGTTTGGCGGTCACGTCCTATTCGCGCTTCCGTGCAAGTACGGAGACTCCGGTGGATGGCTGCTTGGAGCCGGCACGTGGAATCCTGCGACTCCTGCGACTCCAGTCGTGTGGTTCGATGGGGATGGTGCGCGCATCGGTATTAACGAGCTCGTTGGCCCGGGTGAGACCCTCCCGGCTCCCGACTCGCGTGCGATCAGCTCGACGATCACGGCGTACTGGGTGGAGACGCCGGGCAACACGCTACTGGGCCACTTCGTCGTTTCGGTCGTGGGGGACACAATACCGTCGGTGTATCGGGTCGCTCATGCGACGCCGGAGACATTCTCGCCGACAGCCGTGGATGTGGCGACGCGGAACGCGTTCGAGCTGAGAAGCTCCGACTCCACCTTCCGCGGTGCAACCGCGACGAAACGCTCCATAGTTCGAAGCGGCTCCGCGTACTGGGTTTACACGACTACTTGGGCCGAACCCGATCGAGCGCGATTCTTCATCGTGGCTACTCCGACCACGGATCTCGCTACTCCGTCGAGCCCAGGCGCCCCAATCTTGATGAACTGGTTCGAACCACATGTGTGGGTCTGGAACGGGACCTTCCACATGATTGCTCGTCGTGCGTCCACGAACTCGTATCACTATCTCCGCGGTACCAGCGCGACTTCGTTCGATGAAGCCAACGCGGTCCCGTTGCGCCTCGATACGTTTCAAGGCGCGCCGGGTGCGTGGGACGAGCCGATCTTCGCGGGTTTAACCGGCAGCAACGATCCTCACGTTGCCGGGGTCGTGTGCATTGAGGACCTCGTGTACGTTTTCTACTTGGCCGGACAGTTCGAATTCCTGCGGAGCGTAACTCTTCCGTACAACAAGCCTCGCGGGGTCGGGGTTCTAGTCGCGTCCATGATCTGACGTGCTACGCGGCGGCTACGGGATGGATTCCCACTCCGTCATCAAAGAATCGACTCGGCGGGCAATCTTCTGTTCCTCGTCTGCGAGCCGAGCGAGTTCTTCCCAGTTCTCGCCCGGCGCGGCGAGCAGCTGTGACTTGAGTTCGGATTGCTTCTTCTCGAGCGACGCGATCTCTTTCTCGAGCTGCTCGCGTCGGCGCTTCCTCTTGTCCTCGTCACGGCGTTGGTTCTTCTCGGCTTCGTACTGATCGCGGCCCGCGGAGGCTTGGGGCGCCGGCGTCGAGGGCTTCGCCCCACGCTGAGAACCGCGCGATGTCTCGCTCTCTGAAGCAGCGTCCGCCTTCATCTGTGCTTCGCGAGCAACGGAGTCGCGATAGTCGGAGTACGAGCCCGGGTACAACGTCCAGACACCGTTCGCGATGCGAAGGATCTTTGTGCACACGCGATCGAGAAAGAATCGGTCGTGGCTCACGACGACGACGGCGCCTTCGAACGACGACAAGGCCTCTTCGAGGATCTCGGAAGCGGGGATGTCGAGATGATTCGTGGGCTCATCTAGAAACAGAAGATTGCGCGGTACGAGCAGCAGCTTCGAAAGCGCGAGACGCGTTTTTTCCCCACCGCTGAAGCTCTTCACCGCGCGGAACGGATCGTCTCCGGTCAGACGAAATCTCGCGAGGTACTGGCGGATTGCGTCGTTGATGAGCTCGGGTTTCAACTTTCGAATCTCGTCGATCGCTGTCGCGTTCGGATCGAGCGATTCGAGGTGTTGATCGAAGTAGCCCTCTTCGAGATTGGTACCGCGACGAACCTCGCCGAGATCTTCCGAGGCGCCCTGTCCGGCGAGGATCTTGAGGAGCGTCGATTTCCCGGCGCCGTTGGGACCGATTATTCCGATTCGATCGCCCCTTTTCACCAAGAGATCGGCGTTCCCGAAGAGCTCCCGTCCACCGCGGCTCGCGCCCAGCTTCGAGGCTTCAATCACGATGTCGCCACTACGTTTCGCCGGAGCGAATCGGAAGCTTACGCGCTTCGCGCCGCTCCAGATGTCCTCGGAGCGAGCCAGGCGTTCGACTTTCGCCAGCATCTTTCGGCGACCTTGCGCCTGCTTGGTGTTCTGACCGGCCAGGTTGCGGCGGATGAAATCTTCGGTCTTCGCGATTTCTTCCTGCTGTCGTTCGAACGCAGCCTCCTCTCGCGCGAGGTCGTCCTCACGCAGGACCAGGTACTCGGAGTAGGGCGCTTCATAGAGTCTGAAGCGCCGCTCCCCGAGCTCTGCGGTGCGATTGCACGTCGCATCGAGGAACGCGCGATCATGGCTGACGATCACCGCGGCACCCTCGAAATCCTGAAGCCATTTTTCTAGCTGCTCGGTCGTCTCGAGATCGAGATGGTTGGTAGGCTCGTCGAGGAACAGAACCCGTGGCTCGCTGGCCAACACGACTCCGAGCGCAAGGCGGCCACGCTCCCCGCCCGAAAGCGATTCGATCGTGCGCTCCATGTCCTGGGGCCTGAACCCGACCCGACTGGCCAAAGACGCAACTTTGCTTTCGAGCGCGTGCCCACCCAGCAGCTCGTATCGGTCCTGTGCGTTCGCCAGGCGATTCAAAACACCTTCGTCACCGCTTGCTGCTTCGTGTGAAAGGCGCTCGATGTCGGCGCGCAACGTAACCACGTCGCCATACTTCGAGAGCAGCGCGTTTTCGACCGTCATCTCCGGGGCGAGATGAAGATTCTGCGTGAGGTATCCGACGCGAACCGAAGGAGGAATGAATGCGCGACCGCGCTCCGGTGCCAGCTCGCCCGTGAGCAGCTTCAGCAGCGTTGTCTTACCGGCTCCGTTCGGTGCAACAAGCGCCAGCCGTTCGCCCGCATGCAATCGAAAGGTGACGTCGGAGAAAAGTGTGTCTCCCGCGTAGCCAAACGAAAGCGCGTCGCATTGTAGCAGCGAGTCTGCGCGCTGATTCACCGCGCACCCCTAAGGCTGAACTTTCTTTCGAGTGCCTGGCGCTCGCGCTCGCACGGCGCTGCAAGTGCGCGGGTTTTCTCGAAGCTCGCTTGCGCTCGCTCCAGTGCCCCGAGAATTTCTGCCATTGCAGCAGCTCGCTCTGGCGACCCACGCTTCGTCGCTGCCATCCGATTCTCGATTTCGGTGCCATTGGCTGTCTCGACCTCGGATTCGAGCAGCGCGTTATGGAGAGCGACGCAAGCGTCTCGAAAACGAATCGCTTCCGCTCCCTGGATGTGCATCGCGGCCACGGCGCTGAGCTTCTCGCGACGTGTTCGGATCGAATCCGCGGGTTTCAGTGAGTCGATGAGTTTGTACAGAGCACGCGCTTCGTCGCGTGTTTTGTTGGGATTGGTGCACGCAGAAGCGCCCAAGATCAGGAGTGCCGCTATGGCGGAAGTACGTCGCACGGGGCGCCGAGCCTGTCCTGGTCGGCGGGTCGCGGCAACGTGGCGCTCACATAACGCA
>CAZWQH010000483.1:0-3948 GCA_964635815.1 uncultured Sandaracinaceae bacterium | reverse complement strand
GATCGCATCCGCGTCGTATGGCGGGACGTACCCCGCAAGGATCTTCGACGCACATGTCGTCGGAAGCCCGCGCGTACACATGTTGTCTTTGGCGGCGTACGGAACGCCGGCCAAGGGCCCAAGCTGCTCGCCACGCGCTCGCTTCTGGTCGACCTGGTGGGCCTTTGCGAGCGCTCCTTCTGCGTCCACGTACAGAAAGCAGTTCAACGTGGTCGCGTGCTTCTCGATCCGCGCTAGCGCGTCGCGAGTCACCTCGACCGCGGAGATTTTTCCGTTGGCAACCGCGTCGCGAATTGCGACGGCATCCATTTCCTCCAGAGCTTTCACGTCAATCTCCCTCGAGTACCTTCGGGACCACGACTGCCCCGGCATCGACTTTGTTCGTTGCGCGCAACATGTCGTCGCGATGTGGAGAGCCTCTCCAGACGTCTTCGCGAAGCGGGCAGATGGCTTCCAGCGCGGGACCGGCAATTTCGGCTGGCAACGTCAATGTCCCGAGGGTGCTCACGTGCTCGAGAATGCGTCCGAGCTCATCCGTGAGGGCGATCAGCTCCTCCTCGCTCAAACCCAGGCGCGCAAGGCGGGCGACCCGTCGAACGTCCTCTTTTGTGATGGTGCCACCCGAATCTGCTGCAGCCATGGCAGAGGGCTGAAGCCTTTCCTCCCGCCGGTCAAGCATGGTTGGGCGCAATGACGCTCGCCTTCGCCGCCCGATGGCCGCGAGGCCTCTTTAGAGGTACGTCGTGTGGCGAATGCGGGTGCCCAACACGACCGAAGCGCTCCCCGTTGTGCGCCCTCCTTCGGACGACAAGAGCGCCGCCCTCGTTCTGATCTATTCGAGGCTTCATCCGGACCTTCCGGGTGCGTTCGTACTGGGCGACTACTCGGTCGTCATTGGTCGTGAAGCTCGCGCGGGAATTGTGCTCGCGGAAGGTGCTGTGTCGCGCTCGCATGCGGAGATCGTTCCCACTCCTCAAGGTCGTCACGAACTCGTTGATCTCGGGTCGACGAACGGGACGTTCGTAAACGGCATTCGAGTTAACCGGAGCGTTCTGGAACCGCACGATGTGGTTCGCGTCGGCGACACGGTTTTCCGCTATGCGGCGCGAGATGGGCATGCGTTCGCGAGTCTGCGCATTGCGGACGGCGTCGCCGTCGACGAGTACGCGAGCGATCGAAGCGTGATGGTTGGAGGGCTTCAGATCGAGCGCCTGCGCGACTCGCTCCTTCGCGTCGCACTCTCCGGTCTGCGCGTCGTGGTTCACGGCGAGAGCGGCTCTGGAAAGGAGCTCATCGCTCGCGAGGTGCATGCGACGAGTGGCAGGACCGGAGCCTTCCTAGGAATCAACTGTGCGGCGCTTCCATCGACACTCGTCGAGAGTGAGCTGTTCGGGCACAAGCGGGGAGCATTTACCGGTGCGGCCACGGACAAGACTGGCTTGATCCGAGCCGCACATAAGGGAACGCTTTTCCTGGACGAAATTGGAGACCTCCCCCTCGATGCACAAGCCAAATTGCTTCGCGTTTTGCAGGAGCGTGAAGTCCTTCCCATCGGCGCGACCGCAGCCGAGAAGGTCGACGTCCGGTTCATTTGCGCGACGCATCGTGACCTAGAGTCGCTCGTCGCAGACGGCCGCTTTCGAGGCGATCTTTTCGCGCGGCTCCGCGAGTTCACGGTCTCTGTTCCGCCGTTGCGAGAGCGACGCGAAGACTTGTATCGCCTTGTCTCGCACTTTCTGAGACTCGGCAGTACCGAGATGGATGAGCGCGTCGATCCGGGCTTCTTCTTCGCACTCGCCCACTACTCGTGGCCGTACAACGTTCGCGAGCTCGATTCAGCAGTTCGACACGCGCTGACCCTTGCGGGCGACTCGATACTTACCGCCAATCACCTTCCCGCTGCGGTCGCTCGAGCCGCGGATCCCGTCCCGTTTCTAGCACCGGGCACGGTCACCAACCCGCGACGCGACACGTATGTTGGTTTCCAAAAAGAGAACGCGCAGCAAGTGTCGGCGCCAGAAGACGCCTCCCTCGGCCCGCGAGAAGTCCCGACCGCGCACGCGCTGCGCGACGCGCTTGTGCGCCATAACGGCAACGTCGCTGCGGTGGGGCGGGAGCTTGGCCGCGAGCGGATGCAAGTTCATCGATGGATGAAACGATACGGCTTCAATCCGGACGATTTTCGCTAGGCCCCCCCAATGAACCACAACAAGCTCAACCAAACATGGGTACTGCTTCTGGTCGTTGGATGCGGCGGTGCAGCGCCTGCGACGGGAAACCACGCGCCACATCAGTCGAGCGCTCCGGATCCCTACCTGTGGCTCGAAGACGTTCTTGCGGATCGCTCCCTGGACTGGGTACGAGAGCGAAACGCCGAGACACACGCGAGTCTGGAGGCGCTGCCAGATTTCGAAGCGTTGCAGACCCGATTCACTTCCATCTTGGACAGTGATGCTCGGATTCCGATGCTCACCAAGCGCGGCGATCACTACTACAACTTCTGGAGAGACGGAGCGCATCCGCGCGGGCTGCTTCGACGCACGACGCTCGCGGAGTACCGTGCGGAGCATCCTCGATGGGAGGTCGTGCTCGATGTCGATGCGCTCGCGACCGCGGAAAACGAGAACTGGGTTTGGAAAGAAATGGCGTGTTTGCCGCCGGACCACCACCGGTGCTTGATCGCCCTCTCTCGTGGTGGCGCCGATGCGAAAGTCATTCGGGAGCTCGACACGACGACCAAGACCTTCGTTCCGGGTGGCTTCGAGATTCCCGAAGCGAAGACGGACGTTGGCTGGAAGGATGAGAACACCATCATCGTCGCGACCGATTTCGGCCCGGGCACGCTCACCTCTTCTGGGTATGCGAGGCAGGTTCGGCAGTGGCAGCGAGGTACCCCGCTAGCGTCAGCTACGCTGCTGCTCGAGTGCGGTGAAACGGACATGCAGGCCTACGGTGGACGCACCTTCTCGCAGGGAAAACGCCACGACTGGATTCGCGTCCGCCGCACCTTCTTCACGGATGACCTCTACGTCCGCGGGCCCGACGCGACTGGACCGACGGACTACACCCGCGTCGAAAAACCTTCGGACGCCGATGCCTTGATCGTCGGCGACCAGCTCGTCTTCGAGCTCCGCTCGGATTGGGAGGTCACCGGTCCACTCGCCGCGAGCGCGGTCGAAACGTATCCGAGCGGATCCTTGCTGACGATCGATCTCGTTTCCTATCTGCGCGGCTTCCGCCGCTTTACGACGTTGTTCGCGCCTTCCGCAAATCGCGCGTTCCTTAGATTCGTGCCTCTGGCTTCCACGATTCTGGTCGTCGAGCTCGAAGATGTGCACACGCGTATTCGTGCGCATCGTCATGGTGAAGCGGGCTGGTCCAGCGAAGAGGTGCACACGGGTGTCGCCGGCGCACAGAATGTGATCGCGGTCGATGACGATGCGTCAGACGAGTACTGGCACACGACCGCGGATTTCATCGCGCCGACGCGGTACTCAATCGCTGACGCTGCAGGTCACCTGACGCTTCTGAAGTCAGAGCCGGCGTTTTTTGATGCGAGTGGTTTGGGCGTCACCCAGCACTTCGCACACTCCGCCGACGGGACGCGCATCCCGTACTTCGAGATCAAGAGCAACGTGACGACGCGCGCGCGGCGGCCGTCTCCAACGCTGCTCTACGGTTACGGTGGATTCGAAATCTCGCAGCTGCCCACGTACAACGCGCTGACGGGTGCAGGATGGCTCGAGCGTGGTGGGGTGTACGTCGTGGCCAACATTCGCGGTGGTGGCGAGTATGGACCTCGCTGGCACTCGTCCGGAATCCGTCACACACGCGAGCGCGTGTACGAGGATTTCATCGCCGTCGCGGAGGATCTCATTCGACGTGGCACCACCACGCGGGCGCAACTGGGTGTTCAAGGCGGCTCCAACGGCGGGCTACTCGTCGGGG
>CAZWQH010000482.1:590-3950 GCA_964635815.1 uncultured Sandaracinaceae bacterium | reverse complement strand
GTGGAGTCGAACGCATGGCCGATCAGCCCGCCGACGAGCTGTCCGTTCGTAACCACACCTCCAGTCACCATGATCTGGTGGAACGTCGACTGAATCGACTGACCGCATGCGCCGCCTAGGAACGGGACGGATGGCAGATTGGAGGAGCGGACTGTCGAGATGGTAACCCGCGCGTCTCGAATATTGGACATCTGGGCAACACCGACGATTCCACCTGCGTGATTCTGACTCGTGACTTGAACGCCTCCGCCCATCGCCTGGAGTCCGGCGAGTGTTGCGTTGACGGTCACTCCGACGAAGCCCCCAGTAAACTGCCCGCCATTGACCACCACAGGCCCGACGAAGCTGTTGGTGAGTGAGCCACCCGTGATCTGACCGATCACGCCGCCGACCGATCCGCTGCCTGCTGCGTCTACGTTTGCGACACTTGCGACTCCTTCAACTTCGGCTGTCACACCATCGACGCTTCCGGCGAACCCGCCTGCGGTCGCCACGTTGCCGCTTCGTATGACGTTTCCGATGACGACGATTCCTTCTGCTCGACCGGTCAGTTGGCCTACGACAATGCCGACGTTCTGACTTGCGCCGATGGGTGTGACGGATCCCGTCAGCTGGAACCCGACGATGAACCCGCTAACCACTCCGAAGAATCCGACATTTGGGTCCAGGCTCGTCATCCGGAAGCCGGTGATCTCGTG
This sequence comes from uncultured Sandaracinaceae bacterium, assembly GCA_964635815.1. Classification (GTDB taxonomy): domain Bacteria; phylum Myxococcota_A; class Polyangia; order Polyangiales; family JADJQN01; genus CAZWQH01. The sequence continues at coordinate 3,252 of CAZWQH010000482.1, read as the reverse complement.
ATTGCCTCCGAAGAACGTCCCGCTGAAGGGGAACGCGGCGTTGCCGATCGACGGGAATGCGCGGCTGTCCAAGTCGATGTCCTGTGCCACTTCGTAGGAGGAGTTCCAATCCCCGGGTGAGAGCGCGAGCGAGACGATCTGGGTCGAGTTGCACAGCACGAATACTCCACCGTTGAGAATCTCGTCGTGTCGAATCGGATTCCGAGCGCATGCGGCCTCTGCGTCGAAGCCGGGCGGCGGTAGATCGGCGGCAAGCGCGACGTCTGGTCCCACATCCGCGACGACTGCTGCCTCGGCTGCGTCCATGCTCGCTGCCTCTGCGATTGCTCCGTCCGTCGCTACGGAGCTTGTTGTGTCGGCGGCTGCGTCCAGGCCTCCGTCGGCGCTCGCGGACGTGGAATCCTGCGGCGCGTCGATCGAGGACATAACGTCGAATCCTGAGAGCGCATCCGCGCGTGCAGCATCGACCGTGCGATAGTTGACGCGGCCGCACGCAACGAACGCAAGGAGCGCAAGGAGCGCGCACGAACAGGACGCGTTGCGCGATGCTCTTGACCGCAGTCGTAACCGCATCGGAGCGAGATTCGCACGGAACGATTCGCGACGGCCATTCGGAATTGCGCCCGCACGCGTGCGCGGATGACACGAAGCCTTCTGTGCGCCAGATTCCGCTCATGTCGATCGCACGTTCGGGGTCCACGTCACAATCGAAGGGTTTGCGCGCGGAGCGTGTCAAAGGCTCTCCGCGCTACAAGGACGGGGTGTTCCACAACACGACAGGAGCGTCTCCAGGCCTGAAGAAGGGGACCGTTTTACCTACGCTGACGGAGTACTTGTGCGGTGGCCAACGGCGCATTCCGCCCGGGCCGCTACCGATCGTCGATCCGCTCGCGGGCTGGATGCGCAAGCCGGAGTCCGGCCTACGGGCTACATGGCTCGGTCACTCCACTGTTCTCATCGAGATCGATGGCGCGCGCATTCTGACGGACCCTGTTTGGGGCGAGCGGGCGTCGCCGATGAGCTTCGCGGGACCGAAGCGGTTTCACCCTGTGCCGGTTTCGATCGCAGCGCTGCCTCCGCTCGATGCAATCATCATTTCGCACGATCACTACGATCACCTCGACCATCCGACGATTCTCGCGCTCCTCGAAATCGACGCACCGATCATCACCTCGCTTGGTGTGGGTGCACACCTCGAAGCGTGGGGCGTGCCTGCCGAGCGAATCACCGAGCTGGATTGGTGGGAGCATCGCGAGCTCCACCCGAGTGGTGTGATTGTGACCGCAGCGCCCTCGCAACATTTCTCGGGCCGCGGTGTTGCGGATAGGAACTCCACCGCATGGTCGTCCTTTCACGTGCGGGGCTCCAAACACGCTTTCTTCTTCAGCGGAGACACCGGCCTGACTCCTGAGTACGCGGAGATTCGATCGCGACTCGGCGAAATGGATCTGATCATGCTCGAGGTGGGCGCATACCATCCTGCGTGGCGCGACATTCACCTCGGCCCGGAGAACGCGCTCGCGGCCCACGCCCTACTGGGCGGCGGTGCTTTCCTTCCGGTTCACTGGGGCACGTTCAACCTCGCGATTCACGCGTGGGACGAACCCGCAGAAACGCTCGTTCGTTTGGCTGACTCGAAGACCGTGCATCTCGTGATGCCGAAGCTCGGTGAACCAGTCGAGCCATCGCGATATGGGCGGATCGATCCGTGGTGGAAGTCTGTAGCGGCACCCGCAAAGGGGGAACAGATAGCGGCACCGGAGCAGACCGAGCCAGTCGTGGACGATGGAAAGCCGCTCGAGTGGCCGATCGACTGACATCCGGTTTCAGCAGCCTTCGTCGTCGTAGCCTTCGAGCTCCCGCTTCTCCATCTGCTCGATTTCGCCTTGCAGGGACTGCGGAACCCCGCCGGTTTCTCGAAGTCGATTCAGCCGTTCGCGTCCTTCCGTTCCGTACGAATGGAAGAGCCACTCGATGATCTGTCGCTGGCTGAGCACTGAAGCTCGATCATGGTGAAGCTGATCCTCGAGCTCCTCGATCATCTCCCGTCGGGAAAGCGAGCCAGCGAGTTGATCGAGCGCCACCCCTCGCACCATTTCGCTGTCGTCATCTAGGCCAGCGCGGAGAACGCTCGTGTAGTCAGGCGAAGACGAGAGCGCGCTAGACGTCAGAGCGGCCCTGCGGACCAACTCGTTGGGATGGTTCAACGTGGCGCGGGCTAGGGTCGAATCGTGAGATAGCAGCTCAGCAATCTCTCGCATAGAACTGTGAACCGTTTGGCTCCTCAGCAGGTCATCGAGCTTGTGCTGCCGTTCGCCGGGCGTGAGAGAGGAAGGATCGAAGCGGGTGTACTGTGCGTGTCGCTCCGGGTCGTTCCGAGTGAGACGTTCGAGTGCGGCCCGCGCGGACGGCAACGAGGACTCCTCAAGGGCCGACATCGCCGCTTCTCGAGTTTCTTCGGGGACTCCAGCCGCGGCCGCAAGCGCTTCAAACGTGCGCACGGAGTCGTCGTCATTCAAACGAACCGCCGATGCCCGATTCACATTTCCTCGCGACGGGCGTGGTTCGCGGAGAAGGACTTCCGCAAACAACCCGATGACTTCTGGCTGCGACGGAGCGATCTGCAGCAGCGTGTCGAGAACGGCCTCTCGACGGAGTCCGG
>CAZWQH010000482.1:0-580 GCA_964635815.1 uncultured Sandaracinaceae bacterium | reverse complement strand
AGTCGCTCAAGAATGGCCGGTGCGAGGCTTTGGCCGTCCTGTTGGGTGGCCCAGCGAATCGACGCGTCGAAATCGAGGCCGTGGGAGGTCGGGCTGAGGTTTCGCAACATTCGGTCGCGTCCCGCTGAGCTTCCCGAGCTTGCGAAGTAGTCCGTCGCCGCGTCGCGCCGGCTCTCATCTGCATCCAACCACCGCAGGTGAATCGCATCGTGAGCAGGCTTAGGCTGAGCTGCGCGCGATGCGTGCAGAGCGCGATCAAGCGACCGCGACTCGAGTTGATTGAGGAACGCAGATTCTGCACTGGGTGTGCGAACGGTCGCCAGGACACGAATCGCGTGCTTCTCCAGCTCAGGTCGCCGTTCGATCGTCTGCACCAGCGCGTCGATCGACTGTTCCGTTCCCTGATCGCCGAGCGCCGACAGAGCGCTTTGCGCCGCTCGCGGATCGCCACGATCAACGAGCGAAGTGAGTACCGTCGTCGCCCGGTTCGATCTCATTGCGCCTAGTGCGCCGATTGCAGCGTAGCCGCGCGTGTGCAACTCGAACGCACGTGCTTCCAGCGTGAGAAACGCTTCTTCGT
>CAZWQH010000481.1:0-3957 GCA_964635815.1 uncultured Sandaracinaceae bacterium | reverse complement strand
GGTGTTGTGGGTAACGGGGTGGGGTGCGTTCATCGATCCGAGGGGCGTGGTCGGAGCAGGTCGCGAACGTGATCTTGCCGGGGGAGCAGCCACTGCAATTGATCGTCTTTGCTATGGGGACTGCCTTCGATACGAAGCGATTGCAAAGCTCGGATATCGCGCGACGTCGGATGCCGATCTAATACCGTTGCTTCCCATGATCGCTCGGGCGATTCGCGGATCGACAGGACTGCCCGTTTCATGGGCGCTGGTCGCCCTGGCCAACATTGCAGCGCTCGTGGGTTTCATCGCCGCCACGGATTTCGTGGCGCGCATGACGAACGGAGTCACGTCCAAATGGTTTGGGCTGATCTGGATCACGTGGCCGTTTGGATTTGTTCTTGCCGCAGGCGGGTCCGAGTCGTTGACGCTCGCAACAGTCTCCTTGGCACTCGCGTTCAGCGCGCGTTCTCGCTGGTGGTTGACGGGCATAGCCCTCGCAGCGGGCGTCCTGATCCATGTGTTCGCGCTGCTTGTCGTACCGGCAATCCTCGTTCTCTATTTGCAGGCATCGCGTCGTGTTCGTTACGGGGATCTGCTCGCATTCGCGTTTCCTGTGGCGGCGCTATGCGCACTGCGATTCGTTTTCGGCTACGACCTGCGGGCCGCGTTCCCGGTACGCACCGCGGGACCGGCGATGTTCGAGGGCTCGGTCTCCGTCCTGGTCATCCTGGCCCTGTTCGTGGTCACCAGCGTCGGCTTTTCAAAGGACTCTCGCTCGCGAGCCAACAGCCCCATCGGTCTGAGCCTCGCAGCTTGGGCAACTGCCGCGCTTGTCGCGGTTGCCGTGTTCGTACGCCATGACTCGGTGGCTATTGTCGGCTGGTGCTTCGCTCCGTTCGTGACCCTCGCCGCGTGGGGGGCGCGCCGGCCAAATGCAGGCGTGGGAATCGTGACCTTATTCGCCGTGCTGCAAGGTTTCGCGCTTTACCTGTATGCGCATGGTTTTTCGATTCTCTGACCCCACACGCGGACCCCTTGCTTTCGCGCATCGAGCGCGATAAAGCCCTGTCCCGTTAGGTGTTTGCGTGATCAATAACTTGCGAGTTTGCGTGGTGATGCCCGGCTACAACGCCGAACGAACCGTCGAGAAGACGTATGCCGAGATTCCGAAGGATATCGTCGACGACGTCATCCTCGTCGACGATGGGTCGACGGACCGAACTGCCGAGGTGAGTCGAGCGCTAGGCGTTCACACCATCGTGCACCCGAAGAATCGCGGGTACGGCGGCAACCAGAAGACTTGCTACACGGAGGCGCTGAGTCGCGGAGCCGACATCGTCGTGATGTTGCACCCCGACTATCAGTACACCCCCAAGCTGATCCCTGCTCTGGCATCCTGCATTTCCAGCGGCCTGTACGACGTCGCGCTCGCGTCCCGAATCCTCGGCGGCAGCGCCCGCGATGGAGGGATGCCGCTATACAAGTTCGTCGCGAACCGCTTCCTCACGTTGACGGAGAACGCACTCGTCGGGCAGCGCCTGTCCGAGTACCACACCGGCTATCGCGCGTTCTCGCGCAAGCTCTTGCTCTCGCTTCCCCTCGAAGAGAATGACGACGACTTCGTCTTCGACAATCAGATGCTCGTTCAAGCGATTCACTTTGGGTTCGGAATCGCCGAGGTGACGTGTCCCACTCGCTATGAAGCCGACTCTTCGTCGATCAACTTCTGGCGCAGCGTGAAGTATGGATTCGGCGTGCTCGAGGCCGCAGCGCAAATGCGTATGACGCGCCTTGGTCTTTCGCAGCCGGCGTTCTTGTCTCCCACCGGCCGGCGCCTTTCGGTCCCCGAGCGGGTCAACAGCGCGTCCGCGTCCAAGACCGGTGAGCGAGCCACTTCAGAGCGGAGCTAGCTCGTCATCATGACCTCACGCGACTGTCTTTCTTGCGGCGCGCCGACCGTCGTAGCGCATCGCGAGGTTACGGACCCGCAGAGCCGCGAAGTGTTTTCGCTGATCCGGTGCACGGACTGCGGGCTCGGCCAAACGGAGCCGATTCCCGACGACATTGGTCGCTACTACGGCGCCGCGTACCATGGCGGTCGGCACGGATCGACGGCCCAGTTTCGAGCGCGTCGACGAGTCTCGTTGGTGGAGAGCGCCCTCGGTTCCTCGCTGAGCGGAAAGCGTGTGCTCGACATCGGATGCGGTGACGGCACTTTTCTCCTCGCGACGGCTGCGCGTGGCGCGGTCGTGGCCGGGACGGAATACAGCCCTGACCTCGCTCGATCGCAGGGGCTGACCGTCTACGGATCGCTCGACGAGATCCCTTCTGACGAGAAGTTCGATGCGATCACCATGTGGCACACGCTGGAGCACATGGTCGATCCGCGAGTCGATGTTGCGTACGCACGCGACCACGTGTCTCCCGACGGCGTTTTTGTCGTCGCCGTGCCGAACGCGGGAGGGCTTCAGGCGCGCTTCTCAGGGCGGTACTGGTTTCATCTCGATGTTCCGCGGCACCTGTTTCACTTCTCGGATCGGTCACTGCGAACAATGCTCTCTCGCCACGACTTCTCCGTTCATAAGCGATGGGACATGGAAGCCGAGTACGACCTCATGGGCTGGTCCCAGAGCATGCTCAATTCGACGGGCAAAGAGCCCAACGCGTTCTTCGACATCCTTCGAGGGAAAGCGACAACGCTCTCGTCGTCGGGACGCGCGTTGCAGCTTGCTGCCGGAGTTGCGACTACTGCAGTCGCACTCCCACTAGTGGCCGCCGGAACGGCGTTGAAGCAAGGCGGCACGCTCATCTTCGCCGCGAAGCGTCACGGTGCCTCTGCCGCGGCACGCAACGGTGGCTGATCCCGTTACATGAACCTTCTAGCTAGGACGACGGGATACGATCCGACGAAGCGCGACTCTGCGCTTACCGCGCTTGGATGTGCTCTGGCGGCCATCGCGATCAGCCGAGCAGTCGACTACAACGGCGGAGCCTTCCATCAAGCGGCGTTTCCTTGGCTGAAAGGCGCGGTCATGGCCTGTGCAGTCGGCCTCGTGGTCCCGCGCATCACTGCGGTCGATCGCATTGCGCGCTCGCTGTTGCCGCACGCAGTTTCGTTCGGTGTCGTGTTCCAGCTCTACTTGCTTACTCGAGCTCAGTGGACCGATCGCGGAACGGTCGAGGACCGGCCTTGGTTCATCGTCGCGATGCTCGTGTGCGCTCTGGTCGCCGGCTCGTTTGTCCGCGCTTCGAAGGTCGAGTCGTTTCGTGTCTGGGTGATGATCGGTTGCTACGTCATGCACGCGGCGTCCGTAATCAAAGCTGGCATGCCGCACATCGACGTCTACTCGTGGCACGTCGAGTCCTTCCACGAGCTGGATCTCGGGCACAACCCGTACTCGGGAACCATGCCCGACATCTACGGTGCGACGTCGCCGTTCTACGGGCCCGGGCTGATCGTCAACGGCCGGGTCGCAGTCGGGTATCCGTATCCCCCATTGAGTCTCGTGGTCACGAAGTTCGCGCACGAGCTCTTCGGCGACTACCGGTATGCGTTCATCGCGCTGAACGGGCTTACTGCAGCGCTCATCGCTTTCACGCGTCCGACGCACATTGCGCGCGCAGCGGCAGCGCTCTTCCTCTCAGCGCCGCAAACGTTCGTGGTGCTTCACATGGGGTGGACCGATCCCGCGGTTTCGTTTGGCATCGCGTTGACTGTTTTCACCGCAGTTCGGTACCCGCCCGCCACGGCATGGGCTTACGGAGTCGCGCTGGCACTCAAGCAGTACGTCGTGATCGGCTTGCCGGTCGCGTACTTCACGCTCTTTGGCCGATTGCCGCATTGGAAGCGAATCGCGATGTGCGTGCTCTCATCGGCGATAGCAGGGGTAACCATCGGGCCGTTCTTGTACGCCGACTTCGCTGGGTTCATGCGGAGCGTGGTCGAGTTCCAAGCGCGGCAACCGTTCCGGAAGG
>CAZWQH010000480.1:0-3965 GCA_964635815.1 uncultured Sandaracinaceae bacterium | reverse complement strand
GAGATCGTTGCGAAAACGGCTCGCAAAGATCCCGACTGGTTGCAGGTCGGGAACAGAGTAATTCAACCCCCAATGACGCCATCCCCCCAACGAACCACGCTCGCATTCGTCGCCGTCCTCGGCCTCGTCTGCGCAGCAATTTGTTGGGTCGTGAAAGGGCCCTCGTTCGCGATGGCTGCGTTGTCTGGCTCGGTGGTGATGATGCTCAACGTCGCCCTTTCTATACGTCTATGGGGCGGAATCATCGGTCGCGCTCAAGAGTCCGCGCTTGCTCAATCGGGCGCTGCGCCAGGAACTCTTGACGCCAACGCGCCAAAACAGCTTCCGAAGAGCACGCTCGCGGCCCTGATGATGCTCAAGTTCTTGGGCATCGGCGCGTTGCTTTTTGTGACGCTCCGAGTTCGAGGTCTGGATCCCATCGGCTTTGCGATTGGTCTCTCCGTACTACTACCCGCGGTTCTCGCGGCGTCCTTCGCCACGGCGAAGATGAGTCCGTCTGCGGCCCGAGGAGCGGCCTAAACATGCCCGAAGGCCAGAGCTGGTTCACAATCTTCCCGGGCTACGAAGCGATTCGCGCGGCGTTTGCCTCGATTCTCGGCAACGAGACCTGGATTGGACACTCGACGCTGCAGGTCGGCCACGTGCTCACCTCGCTGTTCGTGGTGCTCCTCCTCACGATCTTCGCTCTCAAGACGCGGGCACGAGCCGTCAGTTCGGACGCTGTCGTCCCAGATGACAAGCTCACGGCGCCGAACTTCGTCGAACTCGTCGTTGGCTATATTTATCGCTCGATGTCGGAGGTCATGGGACCGAAGGCAGCAAAATATTTCCTTCCACTCATTGGGACGTGCGCGTTCTTCATTCTGTTCTCGAATTTGCTTGGTCTTGTGCCCGGCTTCGCGCCTCCGACGGCAAACTTCAACGTGACGGTGGCGTGCGCCGCGATAGTCGTCGTCACCACGCACGTGTACGGTTTCCGTGAACACGGAATGCACTATCTCGCCCACTTCTTCGGTCCGATCCGGAAGTGGTACGTCCTCCCCCTCATGCTGCTGATCTTCGTGATCGAGATCATTGGGCACTTTGCCCGACTCGGCTCGCTCTCGATTCGTCTCGCGGCCAACATGTTCGCCGATCACCTCGTGATCGAGACGTTCATGGAACGTCTGTTTGCGTGGTTCGTCCCGCTTCCCGTGATGATGCTCGGAACGCTCGTTTGCATTGTGCAGACGCTCGTTTTCTGCCTCCTCGCAACCATTTACATCGGCCTCGCCGTTGCCCATGAAGAGGGCCACGGCGAAGAGGCACACCATTAGAGCAGTTTCGTTACGAAGAAGGAGACCAGGAAAATGAAGAGGATGATGAACGTAGTCGCGGCCTTCACAATGCCAGTTCTGTTCGCAGCGATGGCGTTCCCAGCCACGGCGTTCGCGCAAGACGGAGCTCAAATCGATCCCCACAAGGGAATGACGATGCTCGCAGGCGCGCTCGCAATCGGCCTCGCCGGCCTCGGCGCTGCGCTCGGACAGGGACGCGCAGCTGCGTCGGCTCTGGAAGGCGTTTCGCGCAACCCGAATGCAGGCGGTCAGATTCAGACCCAGCTCATCTTGAGCTTGGCCCTCATGGAAGCCATCGCGATTTACGGCTTCGTGTTCGCCATGGTCGCGATCTTCACCTGATCGACGAGTCCATAGGACTTGCGAACTAGCCCTTTGTACGTACGCTGTGAGAGCTGATGGGCATCGCTCTCAAAGTTGGCGCCGCTGTCGTGGCGCTTGGAAGTGCTGGCGCTTTGCTTCTGTACGGGAGCGAAGCGCCTGGTGCTGTCCGGTATGCGAAGACCGTTGACGAAGTTCTGTCGCGGCCCGCGGAGTTCGCTTCGCGAGATCTTCGCGTGACCGGCGCGCTGACGCCCGGCTCGATTCGCTTTCGCGAGTCGCCGTGCGAGTGGCGTTTTTCGATTCAAAGCGCAGGGAAAGACGGAAACGCGGTGTCCAATCCGCGCGAAATGCAGGTCCGGTTTCCGCAATGCGTCGTTCCGGACACGTTTCGCGACGGCATGGGTGTCTCCGTGTCAGTTGAGGGGCGACTCGACGGCGTGAGCACGGATGGAACCGCGTTTCTCGCGACGAACGTCGTTGCGCAGTGCCCGTCGAAGTACGAAATGAAGCAGCGAGCTGCGGCCGGCGAGACGATGCCTCATGCAGCTCCGGCCCCGAGCATGTAACGTTGGCCACGCCGGGGCGCGGCCAGCAAGGACGGTAGGGGGACGAACGTGCGGCATCTACTCAGCGTCGAAGACATCTCCACGGCGGATACGATCGGGATTCTCGATCGAGCACTGGATTGGATGCCTTCGGTGCGCGAGCCTGCGAAGCGCAAGCTTCCAGATCTCCGCGGACGCACGGTCATCAACCTTTTCTACGAGGCTTCCACTCGGACGCGAACCTCGTTCGAGATCGCCGGTAAGCTCCTCTCCGCGGATGTCGTGAACATGAGCTCGAGCGGGTCGAGCGTATCCAAGGGCGAAGGCCTCCTCGATACCGCGAAGACCATCGATGCGATGCGAGCAGACGTTGTGGTCGTGCGTCATTCGGCGAGCGGCGCGGCTGCGTACGTCGCGCGCAAGGTTCGGGCGGCGGTCGTGAACGCTGGCGACGGTTTGCACGAGCACCCGACCCAAGCGTTGCTCGACGCGTTTACGATTCGCGCCCGTTGCGGGAGACTCGACGGGCTCGTCGTTTGCATTGCCGGCGATGTTCTTCATTCGCGGGTCGCGCGCTCGAATGCTCTCTTGCTCCGAAAGTTTGGCGCGGAAGTTCGCTTTGCGGCGCCGCGGACGCTCCAACCAGCCAACAGCGAGGTGTTGGGGGTGACCACGTTTACGCGGTTCGAAGACGCGCTCGACGGCGCTGACGTGGTGATGATGCTGCGGGTGCAGCAAGAGCGGCTCGAAGGTGCGTTCTTCCCGAGTATTCGGGACTACAGCCGTGCGTACTGCCTCACCAGCGCGAGACTGAAGCTCGCCAAGCCCGGCGCCGTGGTAATGCATCCCGGTCCGATGAACCGAGGCGTGGAGATCGAACCGGCGGTTGCCGATGGACCCGCAAGCGCGGTTCTCGATCAAGTCGAGGCGGGCGTTGCGGTTCGAATGGCCGTTCTCGCATGGGCGATTGGCTGATGTCCGCGCGCGTCACAACCGGTCTCGACCGCATCGCACACGGGGACGCAGAGGCCATCCGGTTGGTGCGCGGTCGTCGAATCGGACTGCTTGCGCATCCCGCGAGTATCACGAGCACGTTCGTCCACGCACGCGACGTTCTTACGCGCGCTGGGGCGAAGGTCACGACGCTCTTTGGTCCTGAACACGGCTTCCTCGGCGGCGCGCAAGACATGATCTCCGTGGGCGCATCGCGCGCGAAGACAACGGACGACGAAGTTCGCGTGTTCTCGTTGTACGGTGACACCTTCGACTCGCTTCGCACCACGGGCGAGATGCTCGCGGGGCTGGATGCCGTGGTCGTCGACCTGCAGGACGTGGGCTCGCGGTACTACACCTTTGTTTGGTCCGCGGGGTTGATGCTTCAGTCGTGTGCGAAAGCTGATATTCAAACGATCATTTTGGACCGGCCAAACCCGCTCGGCGGCCGAATCATTGAAGGTGGCGTGCAGAGGGACGGCTTCAGATCGTTCGTGGGTCTCTACGACGTCGCCGTCCGCCACGGCCTGACGATCGGCGAGATCGTTGAGCTGGTACGACGTACGGATGGCATCTCGCGTGATGCGCTCTCGGTCATCGAGATGGAGGGCTGGTCGCGGGAAATGTCCTTCGAAGAAACGGGACTCCCGTGGGTACTTCCGTCGCCGAACATGCCGACGTGCGACACCGCGCGCGTGTATCCGGGCGGCTGTCTCCTCGAGGGCACCAGCTTCAGTGAGGGCCGCGGGACTACGCGACCGTTCGA
>CAZWQH010000479.1:0-3968 GCA_964635815.1 uncultured Sandaracinaceae bacterium | reverse complement strand
CGTCCGACGGGGCACGCCCGTGCTTCTCGCGTCCGGAGTCATCAAGTCCGCGCGCTCGACAGAGCTCTTTCAACCGATCGCGCGAGAGCTCAGTCAGCACCTCCGCAAGCGGCGCTTTCTTCGACGAGACCACCGACTCAACCAAACCCGCTTTCGAACGGTTGTCGGCAACCGGCAGGTCGAACCGGCTCACAGCGGCCAGCAGTTCGTCGCGGGTCAGCAGTTCAAGAGTCTCGCGCTTGGTGGGCATTCTTTTCGCTGCGCGTGTGTAGGCGATCAGAACCAACACCGGGAACGCAAAGTGCCCTCCATTCAGTGGGGAACGGACGGCGCATGCGCCATGCACGAACATGCGCGATCGCGCCCTCGCGGCACGCCCGTCTAGAGAACAGAACCGTCCTTCCTCGTGCACGCGCCCCAACGCGCCCCGCCGCTCTTTCACAACTGAAAAGCGACACGCTACAGACGGAAATCGACTTGGCCGCGTCTTGGCACGCGCGATGCAATTCCTATTTATATGTCGCGTACAGTGCGGGTCTCCAGCACGACGCCGCTTGGCGCGCTGGTCCATCGCCGCGCGGACCAGCACAATGCCCCGCATGAGTTACATCATGGTGGACGTCGAAGCGGACGGACCGATTCCGGGCGTGTACTCGATGGTCTGCTTTGGTGCGGTGGTCGTCGAGCCGGGTCTTTCGCGCACGTTCTACGGACGCTTGAAACCGATCTCGGATGTGTGGGTTCCAGAGGCGCTGAACGTCAGCGGCTTCACGCGTGAGGAGGTTCTCGAGTTCGACGAGCCGAAGCAGGTGATGCAGGAGTTCGCGACCTGGCTCTCAAGCCTGCGTAGCAAGCGTTTGATTTTCATCTCGGACAACAACGGCTTCGATTGGCAGTTCATCAACTGGTACTTCCATCGGTTCCTCGGGCGGAATCCGTTCGGCTTCAGCTCGCAGAATCTGGGCTCGCTCTACAAGGGTCTGGCCAAAGACACGTTCGTGAACTTCAAGCACCTGCGCAAGACCGCGCACACGCATCATCCGGTGGATGACGCACGAGGCAATGCCGAAGCGTTGCTCCATATGAAGGAGCACTTGGGTCTCAAGATCGATTTGACGTAGCGCGGAGGGTCGTTCGCGAATGTGATCAGCGCTTGACGCCGTCGAGGGTGGCCCCGGGAAAGCGTGCGCCCGAAAGTAGAGCCCCAGTGAAGTTCGCGCCGGTAAGGTCTGCGTTCTCGAAGTCCGCGCCGCGCAAATCTGCGCGCTCGAAACTGTCTTGCATCGGGGGGAGTTGGCGCCTCCGCCCTGATCTGGTTTGGTGACGAAGCCCTGGTTCCGCCGCGTGGTGTTCTCTCTCGCTCCCGCTATTCGTCGCGCCCGTTGCATCGGCGCTCGATCGCACGCGGAGTTATGTTGGGAGCCTCTTCGCGGGGGCTTTGCCAGCGGCGATCGCATCCGGGGCACTTGCCGTATTCGCGAAGACCGGAGGCCCATATCGGTTCGACCAGTGGGGATACACGTCAATCGGAACGATTCTGTACATCCCACGATGTCGATGCTCGCAATCGTGGTTTCGTCGTTGCACGCTTTGTGCGCGACCTTTGGGCGTCACGCTGAGCGGGCAGGCGTCCCTGTCGGAATAGCGACACCGCGCACTGGGCGGGAGCAACGTGAATCCAGGCGTTCAATCCACGGACAGGTAACTTGGTTTTCCGACAGCGCCAACAGTTCTTTCACAACTGACATCTTCACCGTCGTGGCGCACCTTGCCCGCGCACTCAGGCGGCTAATCCTTTGGCATCCGTGGTAACGAACAATGCGCACGGGCCCGGCGAGTGCCGACAATCACGCAGCCCGAAATCGGGGGCAGGTGGAAATTTGGACCACACCGGACGATGCACGCAGTTGTTGAGGTCGATCCTGGTGTTCTCGTGTGTCGCGAGTTCCGCGTGCAACAGTGAGCCGAACTCGGTTAGCGACGCCGCGATCGAGAGCGACGCGCGGATTGCGATGGATGCGAGCCTTCGACGGGATAGCTCGAGCGCGGAGGGAGGGCGGGCCCTAGATGCACCGCTGGCGAACGACACGGTTTCGTTCGAGGCGAGCCGCACTTCCGATGGAGCGCCTCAGGTTGACGCGCGCCAAATCGACGCGTGGGGTCTCGATGTTCGGAGTTCGCAGGATGCGACCGTTCTTGATGCCGAGCGAGACGCAGCGCGAGACGTTCCGGAGGCCGCTGCCGACACGCACGTGAACGTCTGCGACTACTTCCGGGGAACGTCCTCGCTTCGGTACTTTGGTTTCTACTGCAGCTCCTGCTCCTGGGTAGGGACCGGTGACTACGCGGAAGAGATTCAGACAGAGCTCGGCGCAAATGTTTCGTTCGTTTCGGGAGAGCCAGACGACATCCGACGCGGATTGAACAAAGCTCGAACGCTCGGAATGCATGCGGTTGTGTCGCTGGTGAATGGGGTGTTCCGTTGCGACTATCCGGATATTCCACCCGCGGAGAATTTCTGGTGCTTCACGCCAGAGCGCGATGCCACGTGGTCGAACTTGCTGTTCGAACGTTGGACCTCACTCGTTCCGGATTTGGAGCGTGCTCTCGCAGACGGCACGCTCATCGCGTTTTACGTCGGCGATGATCGCTCTCCACCGGACACCCCCAGCTCGAACGCGTATCTTCGTCGTATCCGCGACACGTTCACGCATCCTGTGAAATTGATGGTCGCCGTGTATGTGGGCGACACCGCGATCGCGGAGGAAGTCGACTGGGTCGCATACGAGTACTACTGGGGAGGTGGGCCTACGACCGAGCTGGCAGCGCTCCGACCACATCAGCAAGTCGTTCTTATGCCCGCGGTGTACGTCCAACCGGTTTGGCACGAGTTCATGCCCGTTGAGCAGGTGCTCGACACCGCTCTTGCGACGCTTCGAAACAACGATCGCGTCGTGATGCTCATGCCGTTTCTTTGGCAGAGCACCGGCACAGGTGCGGGTGCGCTCACCGGCGGACGTGACATCCCGAGCTATCGCGCGCGTCTTAACGAGGTGGGAGACTGTCTGACGGGCCGCTTTCCGCTGCTTCGCGACGGCGGGCTTTTCTCGTCCGATGGCGCGCGCGACTAATCTGGCCGTTCACCTCCGAGTCCAGCGCGTGCGATGGACCGTGGAATCGTCAGAAGAGCGAACGTCAAGATGGATCAAGCGTGCGACCGAAGTGTCTCGCAACGTCCGCACGGCGACGCGCCAACGGTGTGGTTCACAAATGCACCTGTCCCCGGATTTCGTTCGTCGCCGTCCCCGGATTTCGTTCGTCGCCGCCCGCATCGCCTGTGACATCCGCACGTCTGGCGTTTGCGTCGCCATCTCGTCGGCCAAGCGCTGGTGCACCGTCCATGAGGTGGTGCCGCGGACGTTCAATCTAGGCCGCTCAACCCCCCGGACAGGTGTAACTTTTGACCACACTGTTCGACGTCTTCTTCACCAGGGAGCGCTTGTGCGCTAAGCGTCTCGCAACGTCCGTGCGGCGACGCGCCAAACGGTGTGGTTCAAAAATGCACCTGTCCCCGGATTTGCGGACGGCGCCGTCCAATCGGCTGCGCAAGACGTAGGCAACGCGTTTGCACGCCTCACTGATTGACACGCACGGTCGCCTTCACAGGTGACGTAGTCCCGTCGCAAGATCTGTCGACCTCCGAGATGCACTCGACGCGCGCAAACCATGCGCCTTGAGTGTCGGAGAACGGAAACCGGTGAGGTTCGTCAGCCCAGCGCAGGCGCGTCTTGCCCGACGAGAAGCGCCTGTCTTCGATGCACTCGCCCAACATCCAGTGCGGGTCCTCACGGCCGAGAGGACATCGCATGAGGCGAAGCTCGTACCCCGGGCTCAGAGTCACGTCGACTTCGAGCGAAACGAACGGTCCAGAAGCCCGCTCTTCAGCGCGGAACCACGCGCCCGGGACC
>CAZWQH010000478.1:0-3969 GCA_964635815.1 uncultured Sandaracinaceae bacterium | reverse complement strand
GCACCTCACGGAAGAGTCCCCACTTGTTAGCGATGAATCTCGTACGACGATTTTCGCGGAGTGGGCTCGATATTGGGATCTCTCCAAACCCGTTCTGCTGGAGAAATCTCCACCAAATCTGATTCGTGGAAGGTTTCTGCAGGCGCTCTTTCCAAACAGCAGCTTCGTGTTCGTGATCCGTCACCCGATTGTTGTTTCGCTGGCGACGCAAAAGTGGGCCAAGAACTCCGTACCCGAGTTGGTTGCCCATTGGGCCCATTGTCACCGGCTCTTTCTAGAAGATCTGCCCCACCTCGAGCGGAGCGTAATCATTCGCTACGAGGAGTGGATCACTGCCCCCGCCGAGCACGCGCGCCGACTGTATGAAGCGCTCGACCTTCCCGCCGGCGTTGTGAGCGAGTCAAGCGACCCGATTATTGACGCCAACGCGAACTATTTCGAGCGTTGGGCGGAAGAACAGGCTCGCGACTCGGAAGCTCGCGACCGACTCGTCGCGTTCGAGGGCGCAGCAAACGAGTTTGGTTATAGCGTGCTCGATTCCGCTCGCCCGACTCGGGAAGGCGTCGGCGCACGCGTGCATGCACGCGCCCTGCGCTAATGAGCGCCGGTGCGCACACTTGTAAGCGCTATTGGCCTGATGGTAGGAAGCTATTCTGCGTCCATGGAACCCATAACGATCATCGGTGCGGGTCCGGTTGGTCTAAGTCTCGCGGTCGCGTGCATTCAGCGCGGGATTCCGGTTCGCGTGTACGAAGCGCTCGGCGCCCTAGTCGAGGAACCGCGCGCCAGCACGTTTCACCCAGTGGTACTTGAGCTGATGAAGGAGTGGGGCATTCTCGACACGATGGTGTCTGAGGGGCGCGTCATTCGGCGTCTGGACTACTGGAACGGACCGTTCGTAGAGCTCGTCGCGCAGTTCCAGTACTCCATCATTTCGCCGTTCACGGACTGCCCGTTCAGACTGCAGCTCCTGCAGCATGAGCTCTCGCGGATCCTCTATGCAAAGGTGCTGAAGAGCCCACTCGCAAAAGTGGAGTTCGAGCATCGACTGGTTGGGATCACGCAAACCGAAACTGGCGTGACGGCAGAGTTCGAATCACCGACGGGGCGCAAGATCGTCCCGAGTCAGTACCTCTGCGGTGCGGACGGCTCGCGCAGTGCGGTTCGCGCGCTTCTCGAGATTGCCAGCTCAGGTTCGAAGTACGAAGGCGCGATCGTGGCCATCGATACGGACATCGATACCGTTCGTGATCTTCCGCAAGCACACGAAACGACAGCGATGATTTTCGACGCACCGAGCTGGGTGGCGACCGCGCATCTGCGTCGCTGTCTCCGGTTCGGTTGGCCTGCCACGGACGGCAGCAACGCTGAGCAAGAAACGACTGACGAGGCCGTGCGACCCAAGATCGAGCGGCTTGCCGGACGCGCGCTCGATTTCTCCATCTCGCGACGCACCGTGTATCGGGTTGCACAACGCACCGCGGACACGTTTTGGAAGGGACGCTGTTTCCTGCTGGGGGATGCGGCTCACATCAATCATCCTCTTGGAGGCCTTGGTCTCAATAGTGGGATCGTCGATGCGAACTACCTCGCTCGCGCGCTGCACCGAGCGGTTAGCTCAGGTGACGAAACTGGGTTCGGTGAGTACGCGACTGCCCGAAAACGCTCGGCCGTCGAGGATGCGCAGCGCGTCTCTCATCAGCTCTTCGAACAAATGTCCCTGGGCACGTCGCCCGACGCGATACGCACGCGAAATGACAAGCTTCGCGACACCGCGAACGACCCCGTGGCAGCGACAAAGTTCATGTTGGACCACTCGATGATTGGGGATCGGGCGCCGAAGTCCTAGATCGCCGTTGCTCCTCGCGTCCCGGCTCTCAGAGGATCGCTCGCGATGCTCGATGGATCTCCCCCAAATCGGGGCCATAGTGCGCCGCATGGAGTCACGAGAAGTCCCGCTTGGACGTATCTTTCGCCTCGCACGGCCAGAGCTGGGGACCCTGCTTTGGGGTGTCTTCTTTCTCGTTATCTCTAGCGCGGCTGGCCTTGCATACCCCCAAGCGATTCGGGCACTGGTGGACGATGCGTTGTCGCAAAAGAGCATTCAATCGGTCGACCGCGTCGCGCTGATCATGGCTGTCGTGCTCGTCGTGCAGGGGCTTGCGACCGCGCTGCGATACGTCCTGTTCACGACCGTTGGTGAACGTGTCGTGACGCGACTTCGGTCTCAGCTCTATGCCGCTCTCCTTCGGCAGGAGGTTGCGTACTTCGATGTCCGTCGGACGGGCGAGCTTACAAGCCGTCTGGCATCCGACACGACCGTTATTCAGAACGCTGTGAGCGTGAACATTTCGATGGCGTTGCGAAGCGCGGCAACTGCTATCGGCGGAGTCGTGCTGCTCTTCGTGACCTCCCCGAAGCTCACAGTGTTGATGCTTGCGGTGGTCCCGGCGGTGGCGCTGGGCGCGGTGATTTACGGACGCAAGGTCCGGGCACTTGCGCGTCACGTTCAGGACGCACTCGCGCGCGCAAACGCCGTCGCGGACGAAACGCTTGCGGGGATTCGTACGGTGAGATCATTCGCAGCAGAGTCCGCCGAACGTCAGCGATACGACACCGCGGTCGAAAGCAGCCTGGGGCTTGCGCTGCGCCGCGTCCGCCTGTCTGGCGTCTTCATGGCCGTGTCATCGACCGCCGCGTTCGGCGCAGCCGCGCTCGTCGTTTGGTACGGGGGGCGTTTGGTGCTCGCGCATGAGCTCTCCGTCGGCGCGCTAACCTCGTTTGTCGTCTATACGATGTTCGTCGGCTTCGCTCTTGGGACTCTCACCGACCTGTGGGCGGACTTTACGCGCGCTCGCGGCGCCTCCGAGCGCGTCTTCGAGGTGATCGATCGTGCGCCGGTGGTGATGAATGGAACGAAGACGCTTCCTGCTCCGCGCGGCGACGTCGCGCTCGAGCACGTGACGTTCGCGTATCCCAGTCGCCCCGACGCGACGGTTCTTGCGGATGTGGACCTCGCCCTGCGGCAGGGCGAAGTCGTTGCGGTCGTCGGACCATCGGGAGCAGGGAAGTCCACAATTGCGCAGCTGCTATCGCGCCTCTACGACCCCACCCAAGGTCGCGTCGTGTTCGACGGCGTCGATGTAAAAGAGCTCGATGCCGAGTGGCTTCGTCGGCAGATCGGCGTCGTATCGCAAGAGCCGTTGCTGTTCTCGCTTCCCGTACGCGAGAACATTCGATACGCGCGACCTTCCGCGACTGATGCAGAAGTCGAAGCCGCCGCAAAGGCTGCGCACGCGCATGAGTTCGTCTCGAAGTTTCCCGACGGATACGCGACCGAAGTGGGCGAGCGCGGAGTGCAGCTTTCCGGCGGTCAAAAGCAGCGTATCGCAATCGCGCGCGCGGTTCTGAAAGATCCTCGTGTGCTCGTTCTCGACGAAGCAACGAGCGCTCTGGATGCCGAGAGCGAGCATCTCGTTCAGGACGCCCTCGATCGACTGAAAGAAGGTCGGACGACGTTGATCATCGCCCACCGGCTGTCAACCGTGGTCAATGCAGACCGAGTCGTGGTGCTCGAGCACGGCGTCATCGTCCAAGAAGGTCGCCACGAAGACCTTGCACGCAAGGACGGAACGTATCGCAAGCTCGTCGAGCGTCAGTTCGTCGCGTCGTAGTGATCCTCGCCACCGGCGCTTAACGAAAAAACCACGCGAGGCATGGCCTGGCGTGGTTCGTCGAGCCGAAGCGTCGAGGTCAGAGCGGATCGAGCGCGTTCGTGCGGACGAACGAAGAGTCCGTGTAGCACTCGGCCGTTTCGAGAGTCAGCTTGTTGTTCGCGATCGTCGCAGTGCATCCGTTGGCGTTGTACTTGATCTCGATTTGGCGGACGTTGCGACAGAAGATCGCCTTCTCTTCGGCTGCGGTGCAGTACTCGGTCCCAATCGTTGCAAGCGCCTCGAGAGTGGAGCG
>CAZWQH010000477.1:0-3989 GCA_964635815.1 uncultured Sandaracinaceae bacterium | reverse complement strand
GGCGCAGCAAGCGGAAGCGGAGCCGGGAGTGCAGTCCATTCCCTCAAGGAGAGCGCACGCGACGGCTGGGGTGGTGCAGCGACCGCCCGTATATGTGAGGCCAGGACAGCATTCCGCTGCCGCGGCCGCGGTTTCTCCGGCGGCGAAACAGCAACGATTTGAACGACACACCGTGATGCCGCAGCAACCGTTGTCGCTCGTGCAGGAACCGGAGTTGGCCATGCTGCAACACACTCGGTTTGGAAGCGTGCCGGAAAACATGCACGAACGCCCGGAGGCGCAGCAATTGCCGGGAAGTCCGGTGCACTGATCGGATTCGTCCAGAACGCACTCGGTCGCGACATCGGCTCGCACGGGGGAATCCCGACGTACGTCTTGCACCACAACCGACGTGTCGATGGGCACGGCCGGAGTGTCCGTCGTGGGCGCACGATCTTGAGGCGCAACGAAGCGGTCTTCCACGATGGTTCCTCGATCGGTGGAGCCTGTGTTCGAGTCGAGTCGCCCGGAGTCGGAGGGGCGAGCAACTACGGGATCCGAGCAACCAGCCGTCAGAAAGAGAAGCACGAGTGTAAGCAGGTTCGAGCGCATGAAAATACCTCGCGCGCAAGATACACCAATTCCCCCGATTCACCTGTTTTGGGGAAGCCTCTACTGAACTTCGAGCTCGAGCGAATTCGGCCGAGTGCCGGCATCCCGATTCGAGGGAATCGCGCGGTTCTTGTGAGAGGCCATCATTTCTTCCGTCGTGACGGGGAAATTGTCGACCCGGTCACGAGGTGTCGGACTGCATCGGCCGTCTTGCAGCGACTCGGCCAGCACTTCATTCGGCGCGATGTACAAGGTTGTCGAAACCTGATCGCGAAAGATCAGCAACGCTTCCATCACGCCGGCGATGCGCTTGCGCCACGTGAAGCGTCGCATCGGGAGGGTTTCGTCTGTTTGAGCGCAGTCCCAAACACCGGTCGGACGACCGTACTTCTCGCTCATCGCTCCCAGATGAGGCGTTATCGCCGCGGTGTTCGGGAGAAGGCTGAGGATCTGAACCTGGATAAGTCCGCCGGACACGGGGTCCAGCCCGTACATGACCTGCGCTCCATTCTCTAGCTGCTCTTCAATGTAAAGTCGCTTTGGGTCACGCACCGGACTGGATCTCACTTTGGGTCGCAACCTGGTCAATTCATCTCGAGACATGCCCAGCTGCAGTCCTCGCAACTGTTCGGGCATAAGAGTTTCCGATTCGTTTCGCACCGCACGCACGATGTCGAGGTCCCGTGAGCGCTGAGCCTGCTCCTCTCGCACTCGCGCTTGTTGAACGACTTCGACGTCTTTTGCCTCTTGAGCACTCAGCCAGCTGCGAACCGCGAACGCGGTCCCGGCCAGAATCCCGACAACCGCCCCGCCAACAATCACGATGCGTTTCACGGCCGCAGGCTACCAAATCGCGGATCTGCGAACAGCAATGTTTAGTCGGGTCGACGGCCAGTGCCTGGGGAACTATCGTCGCCGCTCATGGAGATTCTCCTCATTTCGCCCGAGATTGCCCCGTTTAGTGGCATCTCGTGCACTCGGTCCTCACGAAACGTTGTCGGTGAAGTCGTGCGCGCGTCCGCCAAGGCGCTGCGCGAGCGAGGGCATCGCGTGCTCGTCGTGAGCCCTCTCTACTCTTCCATCGTCCCGGCAGAACGCGCCTTAGCGCGGCGACTACTGCGCGCGGAGTTCTCACTCGGGAAGACTCGCGCAAACTGCGAGGTCTACGAGGGAAGAACAGCTTCGGGAGTGGAGCTCATGTTCATCGGACACGAGCTCTTCACACGCGGCGATCCCGCGATGCAGTGGTCGGATGCAGACGCCGCGACGCGAGCATTCATCTTGTCGCGTGCAGCGCTCGACATTGCGCGCGCTTGGGATCCACGACCTGCCGTCATTCACGCTCACGACTGGCAGACCGCGTTGGTGACCGCGCTCGTCAAAGACGATGCCGATCTCCGCGATACACCCACACTGTTGACCATTCACAACGCGAGCGCGTCCGCGACATTGGGACGCGATACCTCAGCGGAGCTTGGGCTCGATCCTACGGCCATCCAGAACGGCCTGGATGAAAGTGGCCGCCTCAACCTCCTGCGCTGCGGTGTGGCGTACGCGACGCGAGTGGTCGCTGCCTCGAATCGATTTGCAACCGAGCTCGTTGCGCCGGAGGATCCGCTCGGTCTCGCCAGTGCGTTCGCCGCGCGAGGGCTCGGCGGCGAGAAACCGACCGGCATACCATACGGGGTCGACGACGCTTCATGGAATCCGGCGACCGACTCGGCCCTCCCCGCGCGATACGACCGAGCAAACGTTCGCGGCAAGCGTGACTGCAAGGCCAACGCGCAACGCGAGCTCGAGCTTCCGGTTCGAGAAGACGCACCGCTCTTCGTTTGCACCGCGGATCTGACCGCCCCAAATGGCATCGACCTGCTCGCACGTGCGCTTGGGGACGCTATGCGACTGGACATTCAACTTGCGGTTCTAGGGAGTAGCCCTCACGGCAACAGCGACGATCTGCACTCTACATTTGCCGATGTCGCGCGCCGCTTTCCCGATCGACTCGTTCTGCGCAGCGACCTCAATGAAGCGGGCGCTCGTCGAGCAATCGCCGGAGCAGACTTCCTCGTCATCCCATCGCGCGAAGAGCCAGGCGGATTGCTGCAGCTGATTGCGCATCGTTACGGCGCGCTGCCGATTGCGCGTGCGTCCGCAGGAATCGCAGAGACGGTCGTGGATTGCGATGTCTCACTCGAGTCCGGGAACGGATTCCTCTACGACGTCGCGTCGCCGAGCGAACTGGTCGGCGCCATTCGTAGAGCCGCAAGTGCGTTTGCTGATCACGATGCGTTCACCAAAGCGGTCCAACGCGCGATGAGTATCGATCACACATGGGTCCGCAGTACGCGCCTTCACGAACGGGCATACACCGACTTGGTGAGCTTGAGCGCAGCCACGTCACCGGGCAGCGTCACCGCGAACGCATCGCCGTCGGCTTGAGGTAAACGAGAATCCATGCCGTCGTTCGATGTCGTCTCTCAAGTGAAGCGTCACGAGGTCACCAATGCAGTCGCTCAGGCTGCCAAGGAGATCGGTCAACGCTTCGATTTCAAGAATACAGAAACCGAGATCGAGGAGACCGAGGAGGGCATCGTTCTCCGTTCGGGAACCGAGCACCGGCTCGAAGCCGCACGTCGAGTCCTCGAGGAGAAGCTCGTAAAGCGCGGCGTCTCTCTTCGTGCGCTGGACGCGGATGACCCGGTTCCCGGCGCGAAACACTCATTCCGCCAGGTCATCAAGCTCAAAGAAGGTATCGAATCGGAGAAGGCCCGCGAGGTCGTAAGGTTCGTAAAGGATCAATCCAAGCTGCAAGCATCCATCCAGCAGGACACGGTTCGTGTCAGCGGGAAGAAGAGGGACGAGCTGCAAAGCGCGATCGCCGCGATCCGCGCTCACGACTTCGGGATCGAGATCCAGTTCATCAACTTCCGCGACTGAGATTTAGGACGGCGTCCGGCGGACGTACGTACATCGGCTCGAGAACTGCGACGTCATCGGGGCCGTCCGCGTGAAACCGTTCTAGGCCAAGACGCGCGATTGCGAACCCGTTGGGAAACGCTGTCGTGTCGGTCGGAGATGGCGCGGGCATGTCCGCCAAACCAAGCGCCTCACGGTACGCGAACGCACCCGACCCAAAGATCACGCGCCTGGTGTCCGTCGCCCACTTGATCGCATTCAGTCGAGCGGCGGCATCGTTCGCAGCGAGATGAAACGGCGCGGCGATCTCGATGATCGATCTGCCTTCGCGAGCGTAGATCGCCCCGTACACCTCATCTCGGTATGCATTGAGGAGCGGCATCACAATGGCGCCCAGAGGAAGGGCGTCGAGCTGTGCATCGGCCATCGCTTGGAGGGAACAAACCCCAACGACGGGCGTTTCGTTGGCGATGGCCACCGTC
>CAZWQH010000476.1:0-3993 GCA_964635815.1 uncultured Sandaracinaceae bacterium | reverse complement strand
GTTCACGGTAGCGCCCGTCACCTCATACGGAAGGCCCGCGAGAAGCGAGGCCATCCGCGCCACATTCCGGTTGTCTTCACCCGCTTGGTTCGTGGCGCCAAAGATAACCTCCTCGACATCTGCTTGCGCGTGCGTTCGCTCCAGCAACGCGCCAATCGCGCGGGCAGCGAGATCGTCGGGTCTCACTCGCATCAAACCGCCGCGATGTTTTCCTATCGGAGTCCGCAGAGCGTCGACGATGAAGACCTGATTCATGACGGCGCAGCGTATCGGATGCTGCGTCGTGCCGTCCAGCCAACGAAGCTCCGAAGGCAAGACCTACCGCGCGAACGAGGGTTTCCGCTTTTCGATGTACGCCGCGATTCCCTCTCTGGCGTCCTCACCCACGAACAGTCGCTGCTGGAGCTCGCGCTCCAAGCTCAGCCCATCCGCCAGCCCCAAGTCCGCCCCGGCCTGCACAGCGCGCTTCAACAGCCCGACGGCATTCGCGGACTTCTCCGGCGGGCAGAAGCTTCTCGCGTAGTCGTGCGCGCGCGCGCGAAACTCCGCCTTATCCCAGACGCGATTCACGAGCCCCATACTCAGCGCTTGATCGAAATCCGAAAGCGCCCCCTCGGCCATGAGCTCGATCGCCTTCGACTTGCCCACCAAGCGAGCAAGCCGCTGCGTCCCACCCGTCCCGGGAAGCACCCCGAGCAAGACCTCTGGTAGACCGACCTTTCCCGTGCCGCGCGACGCGACGCGAACGTCGGCTGCTAGAGCGATCTCGAAACCACCGCCCACACAGTGTCCTTCGATCTCCGCGATCACGAGCTTCGGAGTGTTCTCGAGTCTCAGAAGCGTCTCGTTGGCGTGAAGGCAGAAGTTGTACTTGAACGTGGTGGAAACCTTCCCAAGCATCGCGATGTCGGCACCCGCGCTGAAGAACTTCTCGCCCGCACCCGCAAGCACGATCACGCACGCGCGTTCATCGAAGCGGGCCTCGAGAATCGCATCGTCCAGGTCACGCATCATCTCGTAGCTGTATGCGTTGGCCGGTGGGTTCGTGAGCTCGATGCGTGCCACGCAATGTTCGTCGCACGCGTACGTCACCAGTTTGTTCGCAAAGGTCTTCATGCGAAGACCATATCCGTTCTCACACGGCAGCTCCACGCGATGCCGACACCGGCTGACACCGATGGTGGAGGGAGTGGGCGATCGCTGGTTTGGGCTACTGCGTCAGCCACCGTGATGAGGGAAACCCTTCCAAATTGCGCGCACGGGGCTTGCATTCGTACAGCCGATGCCCCTTCTCATACGCAAACACCGTTCACCCGCAATCTCGCTTTCACTCGCGTTGGTTGCATGCACCGGCAGCATCACGGGCGGCAGCGGTCCGCCCCGACGGTTTGACGGTTTCCGTGATGCCAGCTCGATGCTTCCCGACAACGGTCAATCGACCGTCGACGTTGCGCTTGCAGATGTGGACGGTGACAACGACCTCGACATCCTTTGGGCGAACCAGCAGTGGCCTGCCACCGGCGAACCGACCACGCGCGGCGGCGTCGAGGTTTCGATCAACCTTGGTGACGGTCAGTTTCGTACGGGCCCACTACCGGGAATCGACATCGGTTCGTCTCAGTTCCTCGCACCCGCCGACTTCGACAAAGACGGTGACCTCGACGTCCTCGTGTCTCGTGCGTCCAAGAACGACAAGCAGCAGATCTTCTTGCTTGTCAACCACGGTCAAGGTGCCTTTGCGATTGGCACCTTCCCGGAGGTGACTGCAACAGCGCGCGGCATCACCTTCGGACGTCCGGCGATCGCCGACGTCGACCGTGACGGCTTGAAAGACATTGTCGTCGCCACGTTCTCGGATGCCGAGTACACCGCCTCGCGTCCCGATCTGTTGTTCATGAATCGGGGAGCCAACGTCTTCGAGCTTGATACTACGGGACGCCTCCCAACCATTCCCGCGCAAGACGACTGGACGCTGAGCGTCGCAACCGGCGACGTAAACGGAGACGGCGCCCCCGATATCTTCATCGGATCAGCCGAACGAACGCAGCATCTGTTCATCAACGACGGTGCTGGGCGGTTTCAAGACCGTACGATGACAACGCCCAGCGAAATGGGCGCGATGATTCCCTCGGCGTCGCTGCGCGCGTATCACAGTCAGATGATCGACATCGACGCAGACCGCGATCTGGATATTGTCGTGATCAACGACGCCTCGATCACCACCGGGTCGCCTGTGGTCCGCCAGAACCTCCTCTACCGAAACGATGGAAGCGGTTCGTTCACCCTGGGATGGATGGCGCCGAGCATGAAGAGCTTCGATAGCCGAGGGCTAGCGTTCGGCGACATCGATCGCGATGGCACGCTAGACATCGTCGTCGGGAACGCCACAAGCACGCTTTCGCACCAAGGGGCGGCGCTACAGGTCGCGCTTGGCAATACGAGTGGAGAGGTGACGGAGATTACCGGTATGGGACCGTGGACGGCCGGGATCTTCGGTGTCGCGATCGGTGACTTGAACGGAGACGGATTCGCCGACGTCGTGGGCGCGGTCGCCGAGCCAGCCGCGAACGGATCGCTCCGCGACGTTCTGCTGCTCAGCTCTACACAGCCCTAAGGAGAGCGTAATCGCTACTGCGATCGGATCGAGGCAGCCATCGCGCGGCACTCGTTCACGAACTTCCCGGTGCCTTGAGACACGCAATGCCTATACGCCTCGCGCGCCTCGTGCCTGTGCCCCAACGCTTGGCGAGCAGAACCAAGTACGATCCAACCTTCAGCGTTCGACGCATCAGCAGCGACCGCTCGCTCCGCAAGCGCCGCAGCTTCTTCGTTGCGACTGCGCGTGAGGTAGAACATGGCGTATCCAGAGAGCGCTGCGGTACCCGTCGGGTTTATGGCGAGGGCTGCATCGAACGCAGCTGCCGCGGTTCGACGACCGCGGCGCGCGAGGCGGAGCGCATTCGTGAGTGCGTCTTCGTAGTTCGCGTCGCCCGTTACGACGGGCGCAACTTGGGTTGGGTTGGCCGGATTCTGTGGCTGCGTCGTATTGCCGACCTGCGCTGTGTTCGAGGGGTCCGCGTTCGCTGGCACCGTTGTGTTCTCCACCTGCGCGGTGTTTGCTGGCGGCACCGTGTTCTCCGGCAGCACACCGCTCTCCACTTGCGCCGCGTTCGCGGTGTTCGGATCCACAGGCTGCGTCGCGCCGAGATTGCCGCTGGAGCCTTGCGGGGCAGAGATCGTGTTCGACGCGCGAATTTTCGCGCTCACTTCGGCAGCCGTCGGCGGCTCTGCGGCCGTGCTTGCGAGATCCACCGGGGCCGGCATGACGTTGGTCTGGTAGTACTGAAATCCGAGGAGCGCTGCGGTCGCGATGCCCGCGATGCCTATCGTCGCGACCAGCCCTTTCTTGGCACCCGCGCTCAAGCTACTTGCTACGGGAACAATGTCGTCCCAGCGCTCCTGCACTACCGGCGGCTGAGGAAGCGAGCTCTGCCGGAAATAGTCCGCGACGAGCAGCGTGTCGGTGCTGGGTGCGGCGAGATCACTGCTCGACCCAGGGGAAGCGCCCATGGCGGGAGAAATCGAAGGAGCAGTCTGCGCGACTTGCTCCGAATTCGATCCTGGGCGGGACGGGAATTGAATGAGCGTCCCGAACCCGGCATCAGACATCGCAATGTTGCTCGAGGACGGCGTGGAAACTGCTGCCGGGGGGGCGCTCACGCCTGCCGCACGCGCAGCCTGTTCGAGCTTCTTTCGCTTCCTCTTCGACATATGTTCCTCTGCGGGCGGGGTGCTCGTTGCAGGTGGTGAAACTGGGGGCGGTGGCGGTGGCGGTGGTTTTGCGCCAGCGGCTTGTTCGACTTTGCTCGGCTGTATCGATGGAAGCGTCAGGTGCCGCGATGTAAGCAGCTGCGGATTGGCCTCGATCGGAGTCTTCGGTTCGACGGACGGAGTCTTGGCGCTAGCTGGATTGTCTTCAATCGCAGGTCTGTT
>CAZWQH010000475.1:0-4002 GCA_964635815.1 uncultured Sandaracinaceae bacterium | reverse complement strand
TTGTACGGGTTGAGATCGGTGTACTTGATGATGCTTCCGTCGTCTGTGTCGACAATCCAATGTCGAAACATGTCGGTCCCGATGTCGAGGTCGACGGTCCCGAGCGCAAACGGTGCGCGCGTCCCAACGTTTGATGGCGTGTAGTTGATCGGGCCCGCATCCACGGTCGTGTCGGCTTGCACGCTGTCTTGTGGAACCGCGGTGTCCCCTGCTGCCTGCGCGACATCGCTTGTGGCATCACTTACCGCGTGCGACGCATCGCCCACGAGCGCCACATCGAGCTCCCTCGCGTCACGCGCAGATCCCTCCGTAAGGTTTGCATCCTGAGGAGACGCCGCGTCGTTCACCGCGACCGCCGCATCAGCGAGCGGAAGGTTCACCCGCCCGCATCCAGCAATCCAACAGCACCCCACAATGCAGAGCGCAATCGATCGAGCGGAACTGTTTCTCACGTGAAGCGATGGTAGCCGAACGTTGGAATGCGGATCAACGCGCGTGAAGACTCGCGCTGTGTTCAATCCACTGCGAGCGCGCGCAGTAGAGGATGAAAATCGTCAGTCCAACCCGTGTTAGACCGTGTCATTCGCTGAAAGCCTATTCGCTCGAGCTCCGCGATCCAAAATGACGCGGAGGGTCGAACGAGCGCGACGAACCTCGTTCCATCCGCGGCGGGCGCGTCGTCGTCGGGCGCGTCGTCGCGAGAGAAGGCCAGCAGTCCCACATCGATGCCGGTGTTGGAGAGTGGAGCGCGCAAATCGAAGTATCGGTTCGAAACGTGAAAGAACAGCGCGCCATCCGGCCGAAGCGCACGCAAGTACACACGTAGAGCTTCGCGAGTGAGCAGATGCGTGGGAATCGCGTCGCCCGTGAACGCGTCGACGAGCATCACGTCGAACGGGGGACGCTTGTGCTCACTCCATGCATCCATCCGCGCGCGACCGTCACCGATCTCCACGCCTACGTTGTTCGGGTGCGCTGCCAGATACGTGAAGTGCTTGCGCGCGATGACCTCGCACAATGGGTCGATCTCGAAGAACGTCAGACGGTCGCTCGGGCGTGCGTAGTACGCGATCGAGCCCACACCCAAACCAATGTCTGCGAGCTCCAGTGAACGCTTGTAGCCGTACGCGGCTTCCATCAGCTCTCCGAACGAGGAAGTGGGATGGTAGTACGACTGCGCGACGCCCGGCTCGCGTGTGAGCTCACGCCCGTGAAGGATCTGCCCGTTGAAGAGATCGAGTACGGTGCCGAGCTTCTTCTGCTGGGACCGACGAACTCGGTAGTGGCCGTACGGGCTGCGAGCACGCGCAACGGTGGTCGAGGGCGGCTCACGATATCGAATCATCGTCAGTCGGAACGCGAAGAGGATTGCCACGCTCAACGTCAGCAGACCGGACATCGCGCCTTGTGGCCTGAACCACGACCGCAACAGATCGAACTGTGCCGCGGCCATCACGATTGCAACAAGCGCGAGCGAAAGAGGGAACTCCGTGAGACCGACGAAAACATACGGCGCAACGAGAGCGACAAAAGCTCCGCCGATCACTCCTCCAACGCTAATCAGTGTGTAGTAGAGAGCGAGAAACTCTGGCGCTGGCCGTCGCCAAAAGAGCGCAGTGTGAACCGCAGTTGCGAGGAGGAAGAAGAGCGACACGTGAAGCGAGAACTCGAGCGAGTCGCTTGAGAGCCCCCCGAGGTAGATGAACAGCGCGCTCACACAGACGACGGGCCAGAGCCGGACTGCGAAACCACCACGATCCGCAAACGCAACGATGAAGGACACGAGGTACGCAGCGAGTGGCGGTATCCAAACCAGCGGGATGGATCCGATTTGGTGAACGAGGACGTTACTCAGCGACGAGAGGTACAGCGAAGGGACTGCCGCGAGGGCAATCCAGATCAGCATGTTGCGTCCCGTCACCGGCGCGTCTTTGTCCTCGGCTTCATCCCTTTGCATCTCCCCCGATGAAGGTTCCCCGACGGGCTCGTTCTGATGCGCAGGCCCCAGGCCCTGCATCAGCCCGTGTGCGACCAGAAGAGCGAGGACTCCGAACGCGCCGATCCAACCAAAACGGATGTACGAGAGCGGAAGCCAAGGCTCTAGAAGTAGGGGAAATACGACGAGCGCGACGAGCGACCCCGCATTCGAGATCGCGTAGAGGCCATACCGATTCGTACGCTCGACTTCGAGGGCCGCGCGCGCCTGCAGAATTACTCCTGTGCTGGCAAGCGCGAAGAACGCGACGCCGTAGTGCTTGGTGAGAAACCAAAGCACCGAGAATGTGCCCTGCGAGACCGCGACATCACGCGGGAGGAACAGGCCGACCGCACCGAGCAGGAAGACGACGGAGTGGACGCGATGAGCACGCGTTGGAAGGAAGTGCGCGTACGCGTAACCCGCGCAGAGGACCGCTTGAAAAAACATCAACGCAGTCGTCCAAACGTAGAACGCGCTGCCGAAAAGATTCACGAGCTCGGAACCGGCGAATGGCTCGAGACAAAACAGTAGAAACGCGCAGATGAAGACGCGCGTGGTTACGAGCACGGCGTGACTGCGTACGAGCCTTGAATGCGATCTTCTCCGAAGCGAACGTCGAACGAACCGACCTTTTGTCCGCCGACATCGAAGTACACGAAGAAGTAACCGGCGGTGGCCGTGACCGGCGTTCCGCCTGCGGGCTGAAACGTCACGGTCGCCATGTTTGGGGCACCGCAGCTAGCAGAAGCGGTAAAAGAGCTGCCTGCCGTTCGTCCAGGAAGCGTGGCGATAAGACGCGCGCCGCTGGGGGAACCACCACACGTAAGTGCGTCGCTCGAAAGAGTGACGCGCATGCCGTCTGTGCCGCACGCCGTACTCTCGGCGATTACACCCATGACCGCGGGCGGGACTGCCGTTCCATTGAGGGAACCTGTCCATGACGTGGTACCGCCCGAGCCACCCCCGCCCCCACTGTCGCGCGCTGCATCGGCTCGCGTGTTCGCTACGTCTGCGCTCACCGCAACATCGCGCGAAACAACCGCGGTATCGACGACCGCGTCGACTGCTGACATCACGTCATTCGAGCTGTGCGCGTCAACAGCACCGCTGGAGTCTGCTCGCGCGCTCGCGTCCGTGGAGATGGATGCGTCATTCTCGACTGGCGGAGGATTTCCGCCACCGGAGCTACACGCAAGCGATGCAAACGCGATCAGTGAAGCCACAACGCCTGACTGCTTGCGGGTCGGGAGCACAGGAATTCCGCGGCCGGTCATGGGCGGTTAATGTGTTGACCCGCTGCCCCGGTCAAGCGGCGCACGGAGCACACTCACGAACATCCAGGACGCAAAGATCACGTACAACCCCTCACCAAGAAGGCGCATGAGAACCGCAGCATGGACCGGAGCACGCGTGTCGTAGAGATGCACGATGTACCGACCGCTCGACGCCCCTTGCCAGAGCGCGGACACCTGCAGACCACACCCGAGCGCGATGCCTCCCGCACATGCCAGCATGACGAAAGCGTGTGTCTTGCTCAGTTGATCGATCCGCGCCTGAATCATCTGGCTCAACATGCACGTAACGACTCCGAGCGTGGTCGCGCGCGCCGCAAGTCGATCGATGGGTCCTGGAAGAATGCCTGTGCGGACGTTCGAGTCTGGCGGCTGACTAGCCAACCACTCCCAGAATGCGGCGTACGCACCGCAGGCGAGCGTCGCGAGGCCGATAACGAGCAAGACCCGCCCCGTGTTCTGGGCCCAGCCTGCCAGTCGCGATTCTTCTCTGGCTGTGGACTCGCTCACAAGGCCGAATGGTGATGCGTCCCTGCAGACCGCGCCACATCAGCACCTCACAACGCGAGAATGCGTCGGGTGAGAGCCGACACGCCGACGTTCTCGAGGTCGGCAACATGCATCCAGCGCACATGGTCGCGCACCTCTCTGACTTTTGCTTTTGCGGTCTCCAGATCGTGCGTATCGCTTCGATGAGCCGATCAATGACCGCGCCGACATGGCTACCCGCGT
>CAZWQH010000474.1:0-4021 GCA_964635815.1 uncultured Sandaracinaceae bacterium | reverse complement strand
CTCGCATTCTTTGAGGAGCAGGGTGTTTGCGTCGGGCGTCCCGAGTTGGAGGCGGTACTCGTTGATCAACATCGTCGAGTGTGCGAGCCAGTCTTTCCACGCCTCTTTGGAAACGTTCTCGAACACGCGTTTTCCGAGCTCGTTCGGAAACGGCGGGTTGGACATTCCTTCGGCTTCGCGTTTCAAGCGAATGCAATTCACGGTGCGCGGCGATGACATGGGTCGGATCTAGCACGGGCTGAGCGACTCGCAGGTAAGTCGAGGTCGCCCTGGTACCTAGATCACGCTCAGTTGTTGCCCCAGTTGTCGAACTGGTCCGTGATCGAGTCGTTCTTGTTGCGCCGCCGACCGCCGCCGCCGCGCGGACGATCGTCGCGCCGAAGATGAACTTTGTTGTTCTCGCGGGGGGCGGTGGTGCCAGGAACCGGACGAACGTGTGTCGGGCTCTCGCCGGTGCCCGCGTCACGCGTAGTCGCGGATCGCGTCACTTGCTCGAGCGGAATAGGCGCCGTCGTTCCGGTGACGCCGACAGGTTCCTGGTGTGCCGCTTGGACGGGCGGCTGCACGTTGACAGGAGGCTGAGGTTCCGCCGTAACGGCAGAACTCGCAGGCCAAACCTGTGTGAGGCCGTAACCCCCTGCGACCCCAAGCCCAACCACCGCCGCCACCCCGAGGATCCACTTGCCTCGACCGCGGAGCAGCATCACTTGCGATTGGGACCCGCGCGTGATCTGCACCCCGTGCGGGGATTGCTCGTGAGTGCCCGCTGTCGCGGGGGCCTTCGATTCGCCGACGAGCTTGTCGCTCACCGTGAATGCTTGGAATGCTTTGCTCGACGAGTCTTGCTTGTCGCCGATCGCAGACGAAACGGAGCTTCCCTTGCGGAGCTCGGGAATGTCTGCGGCGACCGCATCGAGTACTGCAGAGACGGTGTTTGCTTCGAGCGAAGCGGAGTTGGGCAACGCCTCGGCAAGCGCGTTGCGCAGGTCGCGCGCGCTCGCGTAGCGGCCGTCCTGAGTCGGTGAAAGGGCTTTGAGCACGACTGCGTCGAGAGCAGCGCTCACCTCGGAGGCGTACGAGCTAGGGGGGGGAACCTTGGGCTCTCGAACGATGTCGAGAAGTGCGAAATCGTCATCCGCGTGGAACAAGCGGCGCATGGTGAGCATTTCCCAGAGAACGATTCCGATGGCGTAGACATCGGAACGTCGGTCGACCATGCGGCCGAAAGCCTGCTCCGGTGCCATGTATCGGATCTTCCCTTTGAGGGATGCGGCAGTCGTTTGATGCGCGCGCGACGCCGCTTTGGCGACACCGAAGTCTATGATCTTGACGTGTCCACGCGTGCTGACGAGCACGTTTTGCGGGCTAACGTCGCGATGCACGATGTGCAGCGGCTCTCCGGCGTCACCAGTCGTCTCGTGTGCTGCATGCAGGCCTTCCGCCATACGCAGTGCGATGTGCACTGCAAGCTCCGGCGTCAGACGCCGCCCCCGTTTGGCGAGTGCGGCCAGCAAATGCGCGAGCGAGGTCCCTTGGACGTACTCCATCGCGAGAAAATAGTGCCCCTCAAATTCGCCCAGCTCGATCGTGTGCACGACATTAGGGTGATCGATGCGCGCAGATATGATCGCCTCGTCCACGAACATCCGGACGAACGACTCATCTTGTGAAAACTGTGGGTGAACGATCTTGATCGCGACGGGTTTCGCAAAACCCGCGACACCAACTCGCTTCGCAATGAAAAGACTCGCCATGCCGCCGTCTCTAAGATGGGCGACGACCTCGTAATCCTTTATGCGGCTGCCAACAGCTATCACCACAAGACGTTACTCCGGATGCTAACAGGAAGGAGGTAGCCAGTCAGATCATTCCTAGTGCAGCTACGCTGCTCCACGTACCTTACCCACACCTCACGACATGCGGGCGCCTGATCACGTCGCACGTTATCCAACGGTCGCTGGCTGCGCTGAGCGCATGTCCACCGCATCAGGGGTTTGTCCGGAGTCGTTAGAGTATTCATTCGGTTTTCAGGCCGCAACTGCGCGGGGTCGCACTATTTGTCGCGCGAGCAGGGGATTGGGTTCGTGGAATCACGCAGCTCGCCAATCTGTCCGCCTGTCAGGAGCCGAACTTGGCGACCAACTTCTCGACACGTTCGACGAACGGGGCCCGCGCGTGGCGATCAAACTCCGTCCACGTCGCCAGTGTGGCCGTGTCCGTGACTCGGTCGATGAAGATCTTCCCATCCAGGTGATCGCACTCATGTTGGAACGTGCAGGCCTTGAGGCCGCGGACGATCTCGTCGACCGGATTGCCGTGGCGATCCCAGGCCGTCACGCGCATCTCGACCCAGCGCGAGACGATTCCCCGGAGGTTGGGCACGCTCAGGCATCCTTCGTAGTTGTCGAAACGTTCGTCACTCACGGGCTCGAGCTTCGGGTTTACGAGCACCGTCAGCGGGATATTCGGCTTGTACGGATACCGTGGATTGTTGCGGACTTCCACCGCGCAGATCCGAACTGGCTCGTAAACCTGCGGCGCCGCTAGTCCGGCTCCGTCTGCGTCGTGCATCGTTTCGATCAAGTCGTCGATGAACTGCTGCATGGGCGCAGAACGCAGCTCTTCGAGCGTTACCTCTCGCGACTGCAGGCGAAGGACGGGGTGACCGATGTGAGCAATCTTGCGGATGGCCATGGGTTGCGTGCAGTTTGCAATGCAATCCTCAAGGCGTCACGTTGCTGCCGTGGACACTCGCGCCAGACACGCTCTCATCGAATGCTGGGGTTGCCCATTCGATATCGTCGACCGACCAGAGCTGCTTGAGGAGGCTCTGCTCGATGCAGCCCGCGTGCTCGAGTCCCGGGTTCTCGGAAAAGCGTTCCACAAGTTCGAGCCCCAAGGCGCTTCCGGTGTTTTGCTCATCGATCAGTCCCACATCTCTGTGCACACGTGGCCTGAGCACGGCTACGCAGCACTCGACATCTATACATGCGGCGCAGGTGACCTCGAGCATGCGACTCGCGTCATCTCGGAGGCGCTTCGGGCGCAGCGAACGGACGTGCGGACGCTAAGGCGCGGTGAAAACTAGCGCGTGCCGAATCGCTGCACGCGGTGACAGCACTCGTCGGCGCCCTTGCTCGATCCATGCGACCGCTGTCGAGGGACCACCATCCAGATTCAGCGCCTCTTCGCAACCGAGCGCATGCAAGCGGTTCGCAAGCTCGAAGAGACTAGGGCCACGAGCACCGTCGAGGTCTCGACTGCGCGCGATGATCACATCGATGCGCGCTCCACGTTCGCGAATGCAGAGTGCTGTTCGGTCGGCGTGGCGGCCGTCGTCAGAGCGAATGTTCACCGCGCCATCGACGACCAGACGAGGACGACATTGAATCGCGAAATCCGTCGCGACCGGGAGTTGGAATGTCTCCGCCGCGTGAAGAGCCGCACGCCCTCGTGCGATGGTGAGGACGCCGCCGCCTATTCTCGAGTCGAACGCTGCGATTTGGGTCCCTCCCACGACGACGAGTCCTTCGACAGAATGATCTACGCCGAAGAATCCTCCGTTGATCGCCACGACGGCGTTTCGAAGCCGTCCGAGAGCGTCTCCAATGGCTACGCTCATTCCAAGATCGACTACCCGCACGAGCCGGTCACGCGTGCGGAATGGGAACGAGTACAGCTCGTACGGCTCGCCACGCACGTTCGTGAAATCGGTCACGACCGGTCGCACTTCGGTGGGCGGCTCGACCGGGCCCGCTCCTGCACGCGCATTCGAACGTTGCGCACACGCTAGTTGGATCGAGCCGAGAGACAGCACGCCGGCCGCTGCCAGTAGCACCAGTGATCGACGTCGCGTCAGACCCATCGCAAGACGAGCTTGCCGAATGCCTGGTTCTCCTCGAGACGCTTCCATGCGTCCGCATACTGGTCGGCGGCGAACACCTCGTCCACGATGGGGACCAGAGCTCCTTTCCGAAACATCGGAACCAGACTATCGGTGAGAGTGAGCGCTGCTGCCTGC
>CAZWQH010000473.1:0-4027 GCA_964635815.1 uncultured Sandaracinaceae bacterium | reverse complement strand
GACGCAGTGGGGCGGCCCGTGCCCCTAGAGACGTCGTTGTGCTCCGTCAGATCACACGTCTTGCTCGCAGAATGGCCAACCCGACGAGCATGCACAGTGCGGCTGCATGGTTCGGGACCGGCGCACGTTGCGCTGCGCGGCAGCCGCAGTCACCAGTAAGGGCGGGACCTGCGCTTCGTGATGCGTCGTCCGGCATCGCGTCGCGCGTATTGCCCATCCCGGCGTCTACATGAGGTGGCCTCGCGGAGTCGTGCATCGCGGAGTCGTGCATCGCGGAGTCGTGCATCGCGGAGTCGTGCAGCGGGATCGCACCGCCATCGGTAGCGGTCGGAATCCCTGCGTCGAGTGAGGGCGGAACTGCTGCGCCCCCCGCGAGCAGGACGAACACGGCAAACTCCGGCGCCGTATGTGTGTCAGCGATGTGGTCGACGTCACCGACGAGCGGCGCGACCTGGGTCAGATTCATCGGAACTGCAATCGGCGTCCCGTCGTACGTCCCGGCGACAATCGGCGCACCGTAGTAGTTCTGTGCATCGCGAAGCTCGTACGTTTGTCCCGCTGCCAGGACGCCAGACACGTCAACGCTAACGCGAGCGCTCAGATCCCAGTTGTAAATTGCAATGTGCGCACGGTCCGGCTCGTACGTATTGCGCCGCACAAAGATCTGGGATCCCATCGGTGCCGACCTCGTGTACGTGCTCGCGCCATCGAAGCCCGTTGACGCGCGCCAACCCGCAAAATCGAGAAAAGTCGCGGCCGCTGTCCCCCCAACCGAGTCGCCAACGATGAAAGGGTTGCCGCCACCGAGGTGGTGATAGGTGTTGCGGTCCCACGTACCGGTTGCGCCGACCATCGCCGCATCCCACATGGCAAGGTTGCGCTGACTCACGAACGTGTTTCCCGCAACGTTGACCGTCCGCCATCGCTTCAAGAAAAATGCGCGATCATCGTCGTTGCCCATGACAAATGTGTTGCCGCGCACGACCACGTCTAGATGATCGACGTTGTCGTAGTAGCCGAACTGCGCCGTGCCTCGAGTCGAGTCGGTGCGGCGCCGGTAGGTGTAGTTGTCGATCACACGTAGGCGCTCCATCGGATTCATGCGCGTCTGAGTGAAAAGCTGCCACCGAGGGTTGTCGAAAACCATGTTGCCTTCGAACGTGAAACCGTTGACGTACCCGACGCCGTCGGAGCTCGCGTCAAGGCCTTCGGTGAAATTGCGAAAGGAAATGTTGTCGCGAATGAAGCGGTCGCCCAAGTTGTTTTGCGCGTACGTGCCGTTGCCGCGGTGTCCGGGGGCGCTGAACGTCGGGTCGTAAATCCCGTTGCCCCAAATGAGGCAGCCATAGACTTCGCCGCCGTCTCCGACGCCATTCCAGAATCCGATTGCCGGGTGCCCGGTGTCGTGAACCACCAAATTGATCGCGCGTGTTCCTCGGCCGTACAAGTTGATCCCGCCGACGCGCGCCACCGGATTGGTTCCGTCGCTCACGACGCGGCGCGTGGGACTCGAATTCGTGATCTCAAGACCCCAAAACCATGTGTAGCTTCCGTTGGCGGCGATACCGCCATCGATGGTCGCCCGTTCCCCGCGCGCCGCCCGTACGATGATGGGCGACGCTGCCGAACCATTGAGCGTGCTCGTGAACAGTGATGGAGCGGCGCCGCGATACGTGCCCGAGTGAATCCAAATTGAATCGCCCGGGCGCACGGCAGATGGGCCGCGGAGGGCCGTCACGAGATCCCATGGCGCGGCATCGCTGCCGTCTCCAGAGGGCGTCCCTGTTGGCCGTACGTGAAAATCTGTTGCGTACGCAGGTATCGCGACGAGCGCGTTCAAGAGAGCGCCCGCAACGATGAGAGTCGGCAGTGCGCGCCTCCTGACACGATAGTTCACCGCATTATCCTGCGCGATCACGCGCCGGAAAGCATCGGAAATACCCTTGCCAGCTCGCTAGACCGCGACCTATGTTGCCGCCGGGCTCGCGCTCGCGAGCGACAAAGCCGTGAACGACTTCCAACGATTCCGTGGAACTGAAAGCTACCTAACCAGCGACGCACTCGAAGCCGCGGTAAACTGCGCTCTCGCGCTCGAACGTCCGCTGCTCGTAAAAGGTGAGCCGGGAACGGGCAAGACCCTTCTCGCGGAGGCGATTGCACGCGCCCTCGATGCACCGCTGCTCCGGTGGCACGTGAAGAGTACGACGCGGGCGCAAGACGGACTCTACGTCTACGACACGGTGCAGCGTCTCTACGACTCGCGCTTTGGCGACGGAGACGTGAAAGATATTCGCCGATATATCCGCTTCGGTCCCCTCGGCGAGTCGTTTCGTGCGGACAAACGCGTGGTGCTGCTCATAGACGAGATCGACAAAGCGGACATCGAGTTTCCGAACGACCTTCTGCACGAGCTTGATCGAATGCGCTTCGTGGTGTCTGAAACGGGGGACGAGATCGCTGCGCAGCAGCGTCCGGTCGTCATCATCACGAGCAACAACGAGAAAGAGCTGCCCGACGCGTTTCTGCGCCGCTGCGTCTTCCACTTCATCGACTTCCCCGATCCCGAGCTCATGTCGCGCATCGTCGATGTGCATCACCCCGAGCTCGATGAGGAGCTCGGCAAGCAGGCAATCGAGGTCTTCTACCAGCTGCGGAACAACCGCAGATTGCGCAAGCGTCCGAGCACGAGCGAGCTGATCGACTGGATCGCGGTCCTCGAACGAGCCGGCATCAAGAACGTGAAGATCGAAGAGCAGCTTCCATTCCTGGGCGCGCTGATCAAGAAAGAGCAAGACCTCGTCGCCCTTGCCGATCAGATGGCAGGCGGTCGCCGGAATCGAAGCTAGCGAGTCCGCGTGTTTCTTCCCTTCATCTACGAGCTGCGTCGTCGCAAAGTCGCCGTGGGCGCGCAGGAAGCAGTGGCACTGGCGCGCGCGCTTGCCGCGGGTTTGCACGAGTCGTCGCTCGATGGTTTCTATCACGTCGCGCGTGCGCTTCTGATTCACAAGGAGTCTGACCTCGACTCGTTCGATCAGGCGTTCGCGGAGACATTTCGCGGAGCAGAAAAGCGCTCGCTGGAAATCCAGCAAGCGCTTCTCGATTGGTTGAACGACGCACTGAAATCAGAGCGTGAGCTCACACCCGAAGAGCGCGCGATTGCGGATGCCCTGAACGATGAAGACCTGCGCAAGATGTTCGAAGAGCGATTGCGCGAGCAGACCGAACGCCATGACGGTGGGAACCGCTGGATTGGAACCGGCGGGACTTCACCGTTTGGCAATGCGGGCGCTAAGCGCCCCGGGATCCGCGTCGGGGGGTCCAGTCGTCATCGGTCCGCAATCTCCGTAGCCGACGCGCGCAGCTACGCGCCCTACCGCAATGACCTCACGCTCGACACCCGCCAACTCGAGCTCGCGCTTCGAAAGCTCAGAGCGTTTGCGCGAGAAGGCAGCGACCAAGAGCTTGATGTCGATGCCACGATCGACGAGACAGCTAAGAACGCGGGGGAGCTTTCGATCAAGACCCGCCCTCCACGACGACCGAACACGCGCGTCATCCTCATGATGGACGTCGGGGGTTCGATGGATCCCTATGTGGACCTCGTGAGCAAGCTGTTCTCCGCCGCAAGACGCGCGACACATTTCAAGGAGCTGCGGACGTACTACTTCCACAACTGCGTGTACGGGCGGGTCTACGCGACCGAGCGATTCGACAACCCCGTTCTGATCCAGGACCTACTTCACGAATGCGGCCCTCACTACAAGCTCGTGATGGTCGGAGACGCGCTCATGGCTCCGTACGAGCTGCTGAATCCTGAGGGCGGATTCCTCGTGCCGGGTGTGACCGAGCGGATGGCGGGCATCCAGTGGCTCACGTTGCTCTCGCGCCATTTCGAGCGGAGCGTCTGGCTGAATCCGGAGACACCGTCGTATTGGCACGGCAACACCATCGAGTATGTACGGCAAGCGTTCGAGATGTTCCCGCTGACGCTCGAAGGGTTGGACGGGGCGATGCGGGCGCTGCTGCG
>CAZWQH010000472.1:0-4030 GCA_964635815.1 uncultured Sandaracinaceae bacterium | reverse complement strand
AGCTGTCGCGCGTCGAGTTCCGTGATTCGCGCGTAGCCGTGTACGCAAACGTTGACGCGGCGCCAATCACCACTGCGGCTGCAGCGCGCGACACGCTTGCACGGCAAGTGAGCCGTCCCGTTCGCTGGGAGGAATGCGTCGAACGCATGGTCGCCGACGGAG
This sequence comes from uncultured Sandaracinaceae bacterium, assembly GCA_964635815.1. Taxonomy (GTDB): domain Bacteria; phylum Myxococcota_A; class Polyangia; order Polyangiales; family JADJQN01; genus CAZWQH01. The sequence continues at coordinate 3,868 of CAZWQH010000472.1, read as the reverse complement.
TCACCATGTTCGTCGAGATTGGACCAGGAAAGGTGCTCACAGGGTTGATCGCTCGAATCGCCAAACAGACCAAGCGAATCAACGTGAGCGCCTTTGGTGATATCGAGGCTGCGAAAACAGCCATCGCGCAAGAGCGAAGCGCGGGGCCCGGAGCGTGAGCACTCTCAACCCTTCGTACGCGCGCTGGCCACTGCTGGCGATACCCGTGGCGGTGGCGCTCGCAGTCGGCTCCGTAATGCGCGTCGAAGAGATGTCCAAAATCAACTTGGACCTAGCCGTCACCGTTCAGCAGTGTGCGCAACCGGGATCGCGCATCCCCATCCGCGCGTCGGTGATCCGCAACGAGCTCGAGCTCGTTGACGAGCCCGTGACCGTGGAGATTTGGTCACGAGGGACGGTAGCCGCGAGCGCCACGCTCGATCACACCGCTGCAAACGACGCGGCGGGTGTGCTCACCGTTCCAATGACCGCATTCCCTCCGTTCGAGCTCCGCGCGCGTGCTGGCAAGCCAGAAGGAGAGCACGCCGAGGTTCGCCTGCTTCTCTCGCCGAACTGCACGACGCTGGAGATCGAAGAGCGAAGGTATGTTCGCGCGGCTAGCAAAGAGTTTACGTGCACAACAGTGCCAGGCATGACGGTCTCTCCTACCGCTGCGGTGGAAGGAGGCGCCTGCGTGATCGGAACCCCATGCAAAGTCACGGTCACGGATGAGCGCACGACGATCCCTTTCAGCGCGTGGATCGAGTCGGATTCAGGCGCCGACGCGGGTGAGGACCGCGCGACTGCCAGATTCAGCTCGATGCAAGATCGAAGCGGCGCGCCGATGGTCGCCCGCATAAGACAGTCGCTGGCATCCGACTCTCCGCTGCTCGTCGTGCAGTACGTACGTGAAGTCGTAGTGCCAAGCGCGGTCAGTGACCCCGCAAACGACAGTGGTGTCCAACTTCCTTTGACCACGCTGACCTGTAAGGCGCGAGTGCCTGTCGATTTCGGGGTCCCCGCAGCGCCGGACGTCAACGTGCTCGAGCGCAAAGGCGAGACCCTCGTGCTCGGCGTCGTTCCGCTTGGGAGCGACACCGTCATCGCGGATGTCTTCACGCGCGATGGGATTTGGACCCAGACTGTCGTGATCCCCCCAGGAACGACCGGCCGCGTTGAGACGCCAACGAGCGAGCCATCTCCTCGCATTCAGGCCCGCATTGCCGGGAACGACGTTCCGACTGTGGTTGGCGCGGTCGATCACGAGCACTACTTCAAGCTTCCGCCTCCAATCACTTCGCGACCCGCGCTCGTCGCGATCCACGATGCACGTCGCTCAAGCGTGCGCGCGTTTGCGGTCGGGATTCTCGCGCTCGCGGGCCTCTTTGCCGGACTGCTCCTCATTCGGCGCGGCATCTCGGCTCAACAGCAGGCGGAGGCGCTCTTTGCTGCAGCTGCCGAGGAAACACAGGGGCCGGCGCCGCGTCCGAATCGGGGTCGGTTCATCGACATCGCCTTGATCGCGACAGCAGCGTTTGCGCTTTTCGCGTCGATCGCGCTGTTCGTCTTGGCGAAGTGGTCCCTCTGAGCTGCTAATAGGTCGTCCTTAATAGTTGCCCGTGAGGTTGCTCACGCATTCCAAAGCCGGCATCTTTAGGTTCTTGAAGGCGAAACGAGCGTTTTCCGCGTGCCTTGGGATCTGGACCGTCGTGAGCGTCGGCTGCGCCGCAGACCCCGCTTACGACCTACCTCCACCGCGCATTTCGAATGTGGCCCTGTGCGCCCAGCCGGCGGACCTCCCGATCGATGTCCTCGTCGTCGTCGATGGGGATGAACGGGGCCGAGCGCAACGGGACGAGATCGCGCGAGCTCTGCCTGCGATGGTTCGGGAGCTTGGCGCAGCGCAGGGTGCGGTGACGTCCGACGTGCGAGTGCTGGTTCGTGAAACAGAGTATGGGTTTGGTCCGTTCCGTCTGATCTCTGCTCTGCTAGTGACACCGAACGAAGAAACGGGCATGCGCGCAGGCTCGCTGCTCGCGATCGTCATCGCATCGCTGACGGACGACCCGCTCGGCGCCGCGGACACTCGTGATCGACTGCTCAGGCGCCGAGGCGGTCCCGTGGTGGTGATGACGATCGTCGGAGAGGCAGCGGAAGAGGTCTCGCCAGGTGCGCTCAGGAGAGGCGGCTCTGTTCCCCGTTGGGACGTGGTGCTCAGCGGAAACCGTCAGAGCGCAGACGAAACCGGAACGCGCGCTGCGGGTTCGGAGACCCTCTTCCGATACGCGGGTTCTTGTGACGGATTTGTCGGTTCCGCGATCGATGCACCGCATCTGCGTGCGTTCGCTTCGCGATTCGGTTCGCGTGGCCGGACGGCGTCTGCGTGCGCGGAAGACTATGGCGTCGCGTTGCTCGAGTTCGCCTCGATGGTCAGCGGTGTGCGCTGCGAGCGTTGAGCGACGTATAGACTCGAGTGTGCATGAAAGATGTGACTCGATCCGATTCTGATATCGTCTCCGCCATGACCTTTTGCAAACCTTCTCTCTACCGCCTTCGCGCGTGCTTCTCCGCGATTGCGATGGTCTCCGCGTGCTCGAGCTCGCCAGCAGTCTCGGCTCGCTCAACAACCACTGCGTTGCGTGGGCGTATCACGGACACGAGCGGAGCTGCGATCGCCGGAGTCACCGTGCGCGCAGGAACCGTGTCGGCGATAACGCGGGCAGACGGGCGCTACGAGCTCCTCGCACCGGCCGGTGCGCACGTCGTCTCGTTTTCGAAAGACACCCACGTTGGAGTGACCGCTCGACTCGAAGTCATCGCAGGGGCGCCGACCCAGCGTGACGTCACGCTTCTCACACTGGCGACGCCGGTGATGATCGACTCTGCGGCGGGTGGCATGGCCGCGAGCACGCGTGGCGCTTCGCTACGGGCGCCTGCCAACGCATTCGTCACGGCTGCCGGAGCCGCCGTAACCGGAATGGTCGAAGTTCGACTCACCCCGATCGATCCCGCGAACGCGATGGAGCGTCTCGCAGTTTCGGGCGACTTCACAGCGATCTCGGACGGGATGACGCGTTTGCTCGAGTCGTACGGCATGCTCGACATCACCGTTCGCAAGGGAACTGACGTGCTACAGGTTGCCTCGGGCAAGCAGCTTGAGATTGCCATCCCGGTGGCCGCAGGCGCGACTACGCCGGAAGCTCAGCTCCCGATTTGGAGCTTCGACGAGGCGACCGCGCGTTGGAAGCCCGAGGGCATGGCGACCTTCAACAGCACCACGCGAACGTACACCGCGATGATCACGCACATGTCGCAATGGAACATCGACAAGGTTGCGGAGGCTTCGTGTGTCTGCGGTCTCGTCAAAGAGCGTGGAGCTGGCCCGTTGCCTGGTGCGCGCGTTCGCGGGGACGGCGTCTCGTATTTCGGAACCAGCGAAGCAGCGACGGGGCCCGACGGAACGTTCTGCATCAACGTTCGCCGCGATTCGGACGTCGACATCCTCGCTTATCACGCGAGCGGTGGAGGAATGCAGCGACGGGTTCGCTCGAACAGCATGATGTCGCCCGTTCCCCCGGTTCGTGGAGCGGCGTACTGCTTCGACGGTGGAACGTGGGAAGTCGAGCGCGACGTGTTCCAATCGAGCGATGGAAGCACACAGACATGTGCGTCTATCAACGCGGCCCTTGCGAGCCAGGCATCGTGTCTTGCTGAGTACGCGCAGGTGTGGACTTGCTTCGATTCATCCGGATCGTGTACGTCGGAGGTAAGCGCGACCGGAATGCTCACGCTCACTTACGCGAGCGGCGCTCGCGCAGTCGGCGGAGCGACATCCACCGAAGGTCTGCGGTTCTTCTCGAGCACGAATCAGCTGTGCGCAACGATGACT
>CAZWQH010000471.1:0-4051 GCA_964635815.1 uncultured Sandaracinaceae bacterium | reverse complement strand
GTGCCGGTGATCTCGTCCTCGCGGATGTCGGCGCGGAGAGCCGGACGTGCTGGGCGAGCGATGTCACTCGCGGCTGGCCGGTGTCGGGGGTGTTCTCATCGACTCAGGCGGTGATGTACGACGTTGTGCTGGAGATGCAGCGGACAGCGCTCGAGAAAGCGAAGCCCGGCACCCGATACCGGGACATTCACCTCGCAGCGTGCCGTGTGCTCGCAAGCAAGTTGATCGAGCTTGGGATCTTTCGCGGCGACGCAGACGAGCTGGTTGCAGACGGCGCGACCGCGCTCTTCTTCCCGCACGGCGTGGGTCACCTGATCGGTCTCGACGTGCACGACATGGAAGACCTGGGAGAGGATCGCGTCGCGTACGCCGCAGGGCGCGTTCGTTCCAAGCAGTTCGGCTTGGCTTACTTGCGATTGGATAGGGATCTTCACCCGGGAATGGCCGTTACGATCGAACCGGGCTTCTACCAAGTCCCGGCCATCTTGCGAGATCCGACACTGGTCGCGATGGCCGGAGATCGATTGAATTTTAATGAGCTCGCGAAGTATGCAGACGTCCGCGGCATCCGGATTGAGGACGATATTCTCGTCACCTCGACAGGACACGAGGTGCTGACGGCTGCGATTCCAAAGACCCGAGAGGGTGTCGAACGCGCAATGGCGTGATACGCCGCCTCCATGGCGCAACGTTCATCGCGGTCCTGCTTCGCGTTCGTGATCTTTCAGTTCTTACTCGTAGCGGGATGCTCCGAGCGTGCACCCGCAGCGATGTTCCCAAACGACGTTACAGTCGCGGGCGACGTCACGACCTCGTGCGGAAACTCGATGTGCAACGAGTTCGAGACGTGTTCGAACTGCCCATCGGATTGCGGTCAGTGCATCGACGCGGGGCGCGATGCGAGCGGCGATACTTCGCGCCCGCTCGATGTCTCCGATGCGTCGTCTCGAACCGATGCTCCCGACACCAGCGTTGCGCCCGACGTTGCGATGAGCATCGACCGCTTTGTCGCTCCGGATGTCGCGCCGACTGTGGACGTGCCGGTTATCGCCATCGATGTGAACCGACCGCGACGCGACGCTGCGCGAGCTGATGCCGGCCGAGGTTGTCCCTGCGCTGAAGGCCTGTGCATCGAAAACGTCTGCTACGGCTATGGCCGAGGGACTCTTGGTGACGTGACCGTTCGCGTCTCTGAAGGAAGCGGGAATCTGCATTCGACGTTGTTGATCGTTCGGCGGGCGGATGCGGAGACGAACATCCTCGAAGTTGAGAAGCCTTCCTACGGCGAGATGGGTTTCTTCGCAGTTGGTGATCGGATTCTCCTTCATCAGTCTCGCTCGGCGACACAGCCGGGCGTTTACGAGTACGCCCAAGTCGCGGCAGTGCTGCCGGCCTCGGAGACACTCGCGGTCATCGAGCTCGTGGAACCGCTCACCCATTCGTACACAAGCGGCGACTACTCGTCACCTGAGCATGCACAGGCGGTCCTCGTGCGCGAGTACCGCACACTTACCGTTCCGACGGGCGAGTATACATACGGGTGGGATTGGCACTCGATCGATCATGTTGGCGGCGTCATTGCTATCGACGTTCAAGGCACTCTTACGGTCGACGGTGAGCTCAAGTCCGAGCGCGGCTTCTACCCTGTCACCGGTCCCGGCCCGTGCACGGGTTCTACGACGCTGAGGTGCCAACTCGGCGAGCAAGGTCGCTCGTACGGGGCGAATCCTACCAAGACTGCAGACCCCAACGGATCAGGCGGTGGGGGAGGATTCATCGGTGACTGCTCGGGCGGAGGCGGCGGAGGCCACGGAGCTCCAGGGCAACCAGGTCTTCGCGGGCTTGATTGCTCGCCGGATGCGTGTTCGGGCGGCACATGCGCACCGATCGGCGGCGGCGCGGGCGCAATCTCTCCTGACACCGATCCCCGCGTGAGCATTCTCTTTGGGTCGCAGGGCGGCGAAGGAAGCTGGGATAACACTGGCTCGGTTGCCGGCATGGGAGGCTCCGGTGGTGGGATCATCATCGTTCGCGCGGATCGGATCATCGTCCGCGGAGAAGGCCGGCTGCGTGCAGACGGAACGAACGGCCTCGACGGTCGCCAACTTCCGCTCTTCTCTTTTGGTGGCTGTTTGCCGGGTAGCGGAAGCGGGATGGGCGGTGGTGGCGGTGGCGCTGGTGGAGCGCTGCTTCTTGTCGCCGCGCAGGTTCAGCTTGGCGATGGTCTTGTCAGCGCTCGCGGCGGATCGGGTGGACACTGTGGTGTCATTCGAGAGGGCGTCAACGCAGCGGGCGAAGTAGTCGGTGGTTCAGGCGGCGACGGACGAATCGCGATCATCTCATCGATGATTACCGGAACGACGAATCCTCCGTTCGTGTCCTACACGGAGTAGGGCCACACCGAGTAGCGAGAGGATCGCGAGGCTTGCCGGGGCGCTGGCCGGTGCAGTGCGATGCACTCCGCAGCCGCCTCCGTTTCCGACGAGGGTCGCGGCGGGGTCCGGACTGACCGCATCGGTCCGTACCTGAGCATCGATTGCAGAGGCGACGTTGGGATTCGTGGCGCTCGTGGCAAATCGCAGCGAGGGCACGTCCGGAGCACGCGCTAGCTGTCCGTCGGACAACGTTGCGTCCGAGTTGGCGTCGCCAATACGCCGCGCATCTGCCGCGCGCACGTCTTGGGCGCGCGCATCTACGGCGCGTGAAGCATCGCGCTGTGCGTTGGCGTCGACGTTCGCATCCGCCATCGCGTCGCGCGATCGAGCATCGGCACCTGCGTCGGGAATGCGAGCGTCCGCGCTAGCATCGGGTATGCGAGCATCGACTCCGCTGTCGAGGCGCGTTCCATCTGCTTGGGCGAGGATGGTCGGAATCAGCGAGAGCAATGTGTCTCCGGGACACGTCGTTGCAGCACCAGCGTGCTCGCGGTGTCCGCGCGTATTAGTGCGCGTTGCACGGAAGCCATAGGCCGCTGTGATCACGCGAATCACATTTGCGGCTGACGCGAGGGAAATATCACTCGGGCGATTCGGCGCGAGACCTGCTGCACAACGCGAAAGATCCGGGTCGAAGCAACCGATGAAGGAAATACCGACGTTGTTTGGATTCTCCGCTCCGACGTGAGCGCCCAGAGAGTCGAGCTCTCGTCCCTCGAAGACTCGGCCGTCGTACGCGACGAGAAAGTGATAGCCGATGTCACACCAACCACGCGTGACCATGTGGAACTGTTGAATCGAGCGCATTCGAGCCTCTGCATCGCCGAGCGTGGCCCCGTCCGTGTGATGGATTGCAAACCGGCTCTTCCCGGCTTCGGGCGTGGAACACGTAGGAGGGGAGGCTCTCCACGTTGCGCGCGATACCACCCCCATTGCGCTCAGGTCTGCTCTGAGCGCGTTGCGGCTCGGCGCGATTTCAGCGGGCGGCTCGACCGTATTGGCTTCACCTTCAAAACGAGCGATCGACCAAGCAATTTCGGTGCGTCCGCTCGCGGTTGCTCGGAGCTCTGCGCGTCGCGTTGTGTTGCCTGCGCTTTCCGCGTCGAGCGTCATCACCCAGTGCATCGTTCCGAGTGAGTCGCGTTCGCTCCACCGGACGGTTGGAACGAGCCACTCAGAAGATGTTCCCGTCCGAACTTCGATCGTAGGGACAGCACCTTGGAACGCGACGCGTATGCCGACGCGTCCGCCGCTTGCGAGCTCGAGTCGCGACGTCGCGGGAAACTGCGCAAGGGTAGTCTCCGCAACCGCAACGTCGTGCACGTGCGGTTCTCGCTCCGGAGTCGAGCAGGCAACCAGGACTACTGCGACGAATGCGACGATCCGGGTATCGATGTTTCTCACGCGGTACAGCAGACGCTCGATTCTCGGGACGGCGATCGGAAAGTTGCTCGCTACTGGGTCGCTGCAGGAGTTTTTTGCGCGCGCGCCATCTTGTTGATGGGCAGATACGTTCCGAAGACAAAGTCCCAGAGCGGCGACGTTATCCCGTAGCGCATGTACTCGGAGTCATGGTGATGCAGCATGTGATATCGCTTGATCCACTTGCCGACTCC
>CAZWQH010000470.1:0-4069 GCA_964635815.1 uncultured Sandaracinaceae bacterium | reverse complement strand
GTACACGTGGAAAGACACGGTCCTCTACGCGCTTGGCGTTGGAGCCAAGACCGAAGGTGAGCTCGACTTCGTCTTCGAAGCCAATGGTCCCAAAGTTCTTCCGACGTTCGCTGTTGTTCCCGCGCTTGCTCCATCGAGCGGCCTTCTCGGAACACTCGGAGGCAACTTCATGGGCGTTGTGCATGGTGCGCAGGGCATCAAGCTGCACAAACCGTTTGCTGCCGAAGGAACGCTCAAGACGATGGCGCGCGTGGTTGGTGTGTACGACCTCAAGCGCATGGCGCAGGCAATCGTAGCGACGGAAACGCGCGACGCTGCAGGCGATCTGATCTGCGAGACCGAGTGGACCATCATCTACCGCATGGATGGAGGGTTCGGCGGCGAGCCTCCGCCAAAGCGCGAGGACCCGAAGCCGCCCGCACGCCCGGCGGATTGGATGCACGAGGAATTCATCGGCCGCGATCAAGCTGCGCTCTATCGGTTGAGCGGCGACCTGAATCCGCTTCACGTGGATCCAAAAATCAGTGAGGCCGTAGGCTTCGGCCGGCCGATCCTTCACGGACTTTGCACGTACGGAATCGTCGGTCGCGCTGTCTTGAAGAACGAGTGCGGTGGCGACGTGAATCGATTCAAGTCGCTCTCGGGTCAGTTCCGTAAGCCAGTTTGGCCGGGCGACACGCTCGTCGTCGAAGGTTGGAAAGAAGACGGTCGCGTTCTTACGCGTGCGAGCCGCAAAGAAGCACCGGGCGAGTATGTATTCTCCTCGGGTGTCTCCGACGTCACGTAGCCGGACAATCAGCGAGAGCGCCGAAGCATGCCCACGAACGACGATGCACTGATTCACGATTGGAACGTCGCAGAGCGACGCACGCGTGTAGCGCGTAGCGGCATTACGCTCTTGGACGAGACGCTTCGTGACGGATTGCAGAACCCGTCGGTCGTGGATCCGAAGATCGGAGACAAGCTCGCGATCGTTCACCTGCTGAGTGAGCTCGGCGTCGAGTACGCGGACATCGGACTTCCTGGAGCCGGTGCGCGTGCGTTCGAGGATGTGCTTCTCATCGCCAAAGAGGTCGCTGACAACAAGCTTCCGATCAAGCTTGGGTGCGCGGGCCGTACGGTGGTTTCCGACATCGCACCGATGGTCGAGGTCAGTCAGAAGGCTGGCATCCCGATCGAGGTGATGACCTTTATCGGCTCATCGCCGATTCGCCAGCTAGCAGAAGACTGGTCCGTCGAGCTCATTCGAAAGCGCTCCACCGAAGCCATCTCGTTCGCTGTGAAGAACAACCTTCCGTGCACCTATGTCACGGAGGACACCACACGAACGCGTCCCGATGTGCTCGGCGAGCTTTTCCGTGCGGCCATCGACAGCGGTGCGTCACGCCTTTGTCTGTGTGACACGGTGGGGCATGCAACGCCGGACGGCGTCCGCAATCTGATCAACTTCACGCGCAGCCTGATCGACGGAATGGGCGCCGCGGATCGAGTTCAGATCGACTGGCACGGCCACAATGATCGCGGACTCGCTCTAGCGAATGCAATCTTCGCGTTCGAGTACGGAGTCCATCGCGTCCACGGCACGGTGCTTGGAATCGGCGAGCGTGTCGGAAACGCACCTCTTGAGCTGCTACTCATCAACCTCGCGCTCCTCGGCGAGCTCGGAGATCGAGATTTGTCCAAGCTCCGCGCGCTTTGCGAAGTGGTGTCGCGCGCGACTCGGTTCGAGATCCCGATTAGCTATCCCGTCATGGGCGACGATGCGTTTCGAACTGCGACCGGAGTCCACGCCGCGGCAATCATCAAAGCTCACGCGAAGGGAAACGCTTGGCTGGCAGATCGAATCTACTCAGGCGTGCCAGCCGCGATGTTCGGGCGTGCTCAAGAGATTGCAGTCGGCCCAATGTCGGGGCTCAGCAACGTGACGCATTGGCTCTCGACGCACGGTCAGGTCGCCGAGCCTGGAGTCGCAGAAGCGGTCCTCAAGGTCGCAAAGGCGAGCGACCACCTGCTCTCGGACGAAGAGATTCTCGCCGTCGTTGATCGCGCACGGATTTCGAAGGCCTGAGGCGCTCTATTGACGACCGGCGTGTTGTCGGGCGGCGCGAAAAGCCTCGAGCACTCGTGGCGAGGTTCGCACCGAATCGAGCTCGAGGTCGGGCTGCAGTGCAAGCGCGCTCGCGAACGCTCGCGTTGCCAAGTCTTCGCGGTCCAGTGCAATGAGCGCAAACCCGAGCTCGCGCTGAATGCTCACGGTCTGGTTTCCCGTTAGCGCAGCGGCACCGAGTAGTCGGTTTCCGAGCGCGACGACCTCGACGTAGCGACCCTCGTGCAGGAGGATCCGCAAGCGCGGAATCTCCGATTCCACACGAGTCTGTTCGCTGCGCGCTGCGCCCTGGGTGCTGTTGAGCCCACGATTCGCTTGCACTACGCGTTTTCCCTCGGCGGAAAGAACGAGGTCCTTTACGGGTACGAGCACCACCTGACCGCGCGTCATTCGTGGGGAGCGCAACCGGTTGAAGCGTTTGAGACTTGCGACGTCTTCGATCGAGGTTCGGTTGTAGTGACGCAGCGCGATGTCCGAGAGCGTCTGTCGCTGATCCGCAACGTGTCGGAGCGGGTAGGGGACTAGGATCTCTGCGCCGGCAGCGGGTGGACCGGTCTCGAGGTTCACGTTGTTCGCCTCAGCGAAAACGAAGCTTCTGCGTGCGTCGCCGAAATACTTCCGGGCGATATCGCTCCAGTCTTCTCCGGGCAGCACGACGTGATAGACGACCGCCGGAATGACGAGTCTCATTCCTACGACGATGGACTGACCACCTTCGCCCGCGAGGCCGTTCTCCGCGACCAAAGCAGCTTCTCGTCGCGGATCACCGTAGTAGAGCTGAGCGATCGAAGCGAGGGTGTCCCCTTCATGGACGACGTGAGCGTGAATGGGCAGTCCGGTTTGCGCGCTCGCCGTGGAAACTAGAGCCGTACACAACGCGGTGATCCCTAGCGCACACGCGCCTACGCGCGCGATGTTCGAACTGCTCACGGAGCACCTTTCTCGCCGGCGTTCGTTCCGGGTGGGGTAGCTTGTTTCATCGAGACGCTGATTCGCACCACCTCGCCAGGCGCTGGATTGATCTCGCGCAGAACATCGGCGGTGTGTGGATTCGTGAACCGAAGGAAGTGTTTTCCGGGCTGAACTTCTATCGGTCGCGCGGAAGGCGTAGTCAGGGCTTGCACGCCGTCGACCTGAACGTGCGCCCAAGGTTCGGCGAGAATGTAGACCCGTGCGGGCGGGCTCTTCACCTCGATCGGACGCACCCAGGCTGGGTCATAGCGTTCGGCAGCGGCCCACGGCCGGGGGATCGAGAACATCGCGCCTAACGCCGCGACTCCCAGCGCGGCGTGCGTGACTGCGGTGCGCGTTGTCATCTTGGGTGCAAAACGAGACTCGCGGACAGTCGCGGTGCCGAGCACTTCTTGCGCTTCGATCTCGCTAACGACGCCCACGTCGCGCAGATACGCAACCATTCTCGCGCCGCGATTCACGCTCACGCGCGTCGCCAGATACTCGTTCAGGTCATCTACGAGCGCCTGCGTGCTCGGATAGCGATTCGCAGGAACCTTCTCCATGCAGCGCGACATGATTCGCTCGAGCGAACGCGGAACGACCGGGTTGAGCCGTCGCGCGCTCGTGTACCGGTCGAGGCGAATCTTCTGCATTACGGTACGGGCTTCGTCTTCGACGAACGGTTTGTTCCCAGTGACCATCTGGTACATGACGATTCCAAGAGAGAACACGTCACTTCGGAAGTCGAGCTTGTCCCCGAGGATCTGTTCCGGGCTCATGTAGCTAGGCGTTCCGAGCCCCGTGCCGGTCTCCGTAAGATCTGTCAGCGCATCGGTCCGCGCGATGCCGAAGTCCATTAGCTTCACTTCGCCGCGATTCGAGATCATCACGTTCGCGGGCTTGATGTCTCGGTGGATGATTCCGCGGAAGTGCGCGTAGTCGAGCGCTCGTGCGATCTGCAACGCGATGATTGCGGCGATTTCTGGTGGCACTCGTGCGGTCCGCTCG
>CAZWQH010000469.1:0-4070 GCA_964635815.1 uncultured Sandaracinaceae bacterium | reverse complement strand
CATCTCGTTCGAGGTTCCCTGTTCGACCGGATGCGGGTGCACGCTCTGTCACAACGCATACGGCGCGCCCATCCAGTGCCCGAGTTCGTGCTCAAACGCGTGCACCGCGGTGCAGTGCACCAACGCGGCAGCGCTACCTGTAGACTGTCGGACCGGTTGCGGCTGCACCGGATGCACGGGCTCCGACGGCAGAAGCACGACGTGTCCGACTACCTGCTCAGCGGCGTGTCCAGCGGCCAACACGTGCGGCTTCCAACCTGTTGGGACAAGCCCTGTCGGCGGAATGGTGACGCGGTTTGTTCATCGCCCGAGCGGGAGCACCACAATGAGCACCGCGCCGTCGGTTCCGGGATACGAGGTGGAACAGTCGCTCTTCTATCTGTCGCCGACTCGGCGCATGGGTGAGCACAAAGACCTGGTCCCGCTGTACAGCTGTGCTGGCGTGGTTTTCGACAAGGTCTGCACCGCGTGCGACGCGTCGATCCCGTACGCGGGCGTCCTCGGGTTCATGTCCGCAGTCGAGATCCCTGGAGTCACGCTTCCGCTGCACCACCTGCGGTCGTCTAGCAACGCGCACCGGTACGAAGCCGGTGCCGGGCCCTTCAACTGGCCCTGGACGGACCTCGGGGTCGTGGGACACGTGTTCCGTCAACCGGTCGGACTCTCGTCGACGACGCGTCGCTTCACGAGCGCCGGCGGTGCAGGGTCAGTTCGGGCGGAAACCCAAGGTTGGTGGCAGGCGCAAAGCTCCCAGGACTGGATCGAAGTCCCGTTCGCGAACCATCTGAACACGGACAACGCTTCGTTCTCGGTTGCGCCGAATCCGGGCGGTCGGACACGACTCGGCTTCATTGGCGTGAACAACGCGTCGCTCAGCGTTCTTCAGTCGGGCACGGTCGGCTCGTTCAACGATGTCACGTCTGCGCACCTGTTCTACGACTGGATCAACCTCATCGGTGATTCGCAGATCATGCGCGGCTGCGGTTCTTCGAACTTCTGTTCAGAGCAACTCGTCAAACGCGACGAGATGGCGGAGTACATCATCCGGGCGATGTTCGGCGAGAGCTTTACGTGGAACGCCGCCCCGTACTTCACCGACGTCCCCTCGACGCATCCGCGGTTCAAGTATGTGCAGAAGATGCGCGAGCTCGGCATCACTAGCGGCTGCACAACCACCACGTACTGCCCCACTGACAACGTGCTTCGCGGACAGATGGCGGTTTTTGTCACGCGCGCTCTGTTCGGAAACGACTTCGTTGCACCCGCGATTACTCCGTTCGACGACGTGCCTCCGACCCACCTGTTCTTCAAATGGGTCCAGAAGTTCCGCGAGCTCGGCATCACCAGTGGCTGCACAGCGACGAGCTATTGCGTCGACGACAACGTTACGAATGGCCAGATGGCCGTGTTTCTTTCACGCGCGTTTCTGAGGGCACCATGAGCATCTACGACAACAGCACCATCCGACTTGCAACAGGCCTCGCGATGATGGGATTCGCCGCTTGCGCGAGCACCCAGACCGCCAAACCTGTGGCCGCGCACACCATCGCGGCGTTTGCCCGCTCCAACCCCGGAACCGCAAAAGCACGGGTGAGCGAAGTTCAGACTGCGCACGCTCGATTCTCGTACACGCATGACCAGCTCGGACGCCTCACGAACACGAGCGTTGTGCAACGCATCAGCGGCGTACACAACTTTAGCTCGCGGTACGGTTACTCCGGGGCCCCTGGCGCCAGTGGACCCGGCAACGTCGTGCTCGAGCGTACCGGACATGACGGCGCGATCGTGCGCTACGCGTATGACTCAGCGGGGAATCGCAAGTCCATTCACCACGGCGACCGAGCGATTCTCGTTTCGGAGAAGCGAGACGCAGCCGGGCGGGTGCGCGAGCGACACCTGGGCGACGGAAGCGTGACAACGATTTCGTATCACGCGGACACGAAGAATCCGTCGGACATCTTCGCGTCGCGAAATGGTCAGACGATCGTCAACCTTCACTACGAGTACGATGCACGCAGCAACGTGCGCTCGCTCAACGACGCCGCGACTGGCGCTACATCCTACGAGTACGACTCGTACAATCAGCTCATTGCGACGCGCGGCGCGGAGGAGAACTCCTACAAGTACGACGCAATCGGAAATCTGGTCGAGATGAACGGGGATCGCATGGAGTACAGCGCGGCGAAGCCGCACGCGCCGCGGTCGTTTCGGGGAGCCACGTTCGACTACGATGCGCGAGGCAATCGAACGTCCGACGTGCGTTCGGGGGGACCAGATCAACGCATCGCGTGGACACACGACAACCGCGTGTCGACGGTCGCTCGTGGTGGTCGCGTGGTGTTTCAGAAGGAGTACGCAGGCTCGTTGCTTTGGGCGACTCTCGAGTACGATTCCGATGGCGCCGAGCGCGTAGTCGAACATCTTCCCGGGGTCCGAATCGACAACGGAGACGCACGCGAGCAGATCGATGGCTATGCCGAGCGAATGCCCGACGGTTCGTTTCGGTTCTTCCACAGCGACCACTTAGGGAGCTTGCGCGCGACCACCAACGAAGCGGGCGTGGTCTTGGCGCAGTACGCATACGGACCCTACGGGAACGCCAGAGCGGTATCAGGCTCGTTTGACGCCAGTCGGGGTTTCAATGGTCGCGAGCACGAGGCGAGCGGCTACATCAACTACGGAGCACGCGACTACGACCCGTTCACCGCACGATGGCTCTCGCCTGACATCGTCGATCGGGACGGGCTAAACCGTTACGCGTACGTGCGGAACAACCCGATGCGCTACCTGGACCCGAGCGGTCACGCAGCGGGCGACGCTATTGCGGGCTTCGTTGGCTACGGCAAAGAGTTCGCGCAGGGCCTGGACCAGTTTGGTCTCGCTGCCACGCTGTGTGTTGCGGGTGGTGAGTGTGGGCAGCTCGGGAATGCGATGGTGCAGGGCATGGCGTCCCCAGTGATCTCGTTGATGGCTGCGGGAGGTGACACCTTGCTCGCCGGCTACGCGGCGTACAAAGGAAACACAAAGGCATCCGACTACCACCTAGGTCGAGCTGGAGCTGAGTTCGCGGCCGTCGCGCTTTCGTTCGTGGGTGCACGGGGTGGCGGCGGTTTCACTCAGATGAACATCGGGGTCAAGCTCGCGCCGCGACCCAATCCTGCCGCCGGCGCTCACTTTCCGGTCGCGCACATCCAAGGCAAGAACGGCGCGAATGCCTACATGATCGGCCGGAACTGGGAAGGCACACAACTTCACCGCCAGGTCACCGCGTTCGTCGATAGTCAACCGCGCGGCACGAACGTGTTCGCCGCTCATCACGAAGGTGGTGTCGCTGGAGCGTTCGCGGACGGTGCAAACAACCCGCTTCCGGGTGGCATCCAAACCGTCGTGGACGTAATCGCAGCCAAGCCCGCGACCCGCAACAACGTACTCATGATGTGTCACTCCGGTCAGTGCGCCGCGGGATCTATCTCGACGGCATTCCCTGGTCGCGGGTTCGCCGCTACCAACCGACCGGCCTCGTCAGTCGGCGGTCGGCTCACCGAGGTGCTCCCAAATGGGAACCACGTCAACGCAGGAGCCAGCGGATCCACGTGGAGGACGTTCGCAAACGGGTTCACCATCGTCGAGTGAGTAGAGCCGTGAGTAGAGCCAGTAGCGCGCCGAGAGGCTGGGTGGTCGGGGAGGCCGGATTCGAACCGACGACATCCAGCTCCCAAAGCTGGCGCTCTACCAGGCTGAGCTACTCCCCGAAGAAACGCATTGTTACTCCAGTTCGAGCACGCACGCAAACCCGCATACGCAGCTCCGTTAGCAAAACACCACAGCACGTGATAATCGCAGCGTGCTGTGGAACGAAAAGTAGCAAATCCCCTCACGGTTGCTGAGCTCGAACATTCGCTCCTTCGCGAGATGGGTCGGTGCATCGGGGACTTCGGCCTGATCGAAGAGGGCGACCGAATCATGGTCGGCGTGAGCGGCGGCAAGGACAGCTACACGCTCCTCCACTTGCTCGAGCTCATGCGCCGACGCTCGCCGATCAAGTTCGAGCTGCTCGCGGTTCATCTCGA
>CAZWQH010000468.1:0-4089 GCA_964635815.1 uncultured Sandaracinaceae bacterium | reverse complement strand
ATCCTGGGCACGGCTTCCAATGCGCAAAGGCGTCGACCGGCACGCATCGCTCCAGATCCGTTTGCGCCGGTTCTTGCGGCGCTCGAGCGCTCACCTGAGGCCGCCGCGTCCGCTTTTGCGAGACTGTCTCGCCGCTCCACTCCGCTGGAGCGCGACGCGCTCGCGATGACGATTGTCGGGCGCATTGCCCCGCTCGATCCTTACGGCACGCGTCCGACGGCAAACGCCGTTGCTTTTGCGAGCACGCTGCTCGCGGCAGGCGCCCCCGCAGACCCCCAAAGCGCGCGACGCAGGTCGCTTCTAAGCGCATGGACCCGCGCGCTACGGGGTGAGCTCCGACCTGCAATGGAAGACGTCGTGAATCAGGCTTTGCCTTTTGATCATGAGGCAGCGCGAACGGTCTTCAGCATCGCCGCGCTCGCGGCGCAAAGCGGCGATCAAGCGCTGGCCGCCGTAGGACTCGAGCAAGCGGCACGATTGGCGCCCGATCGCCCCGATGCGGCACGCGCACTCGGCTTCCTTTTCCTTCATCAGGGCGATACCGAGCGTGCAGCGGCCGCGTTTCAGGAGGCGCAACGCCGTGCCCCCAACGACCACGAGCTCGCCCGATTTCAAGCCGTCGCGTGGCTCGAAGGCGGTCAGTTGGAGCGTGCGCTCGCGCTCCTCGAAGATCGCGCCGTACGTTGCGAGCTCAAGGCGTCGTGCATCCTCGACATCGCGCGAGCGGCTTTTGCGGGCGGCGAGCTGCATCGCGCCCGGGAAGCCATCACGCGAGCCGAAGCGGAGCAGCGGACCGCGGAATCTCGTTACATGTCGGCGCTTGTCTCCATGGCATCGCACAACGCGGCGACCGCCGAACGAGCGCTCCTCGAAGCGGTTCAGCTGGACCCGCACCACACGGGTGCTGCGGCGCTCCTGGCGGAAATCCGACGCGCGACAGGTCCGAACGCGGACGCAGGGACCAGTCGACAGTAGCAACCCCAATGGTGCGGGCGTAGAGTATCCGCATGCTTGGTGTCGTACGCGGCGTTTCCACCTCCGATTCCCGAGCGTTCGTTCGACGAACCTCGTCGGTATTCGGTCCGGGTCAAGTCGGGTTCCTGAGCGCGTTGCTACTGATCGCGGTCGGCGCATCTGCATCGACGCAGGCGCAAACCCAATCGATGCCCACGGTTCCCGAGGGGTACCGGTCGCGCCCTGCTGAAACGCCCTCTCCTCCGACACCGGACAGTGCCGACGCGTTGGGGAATACGCCCATGCCCGCCACCGCGCCTACGTCCGGCGACTCGTCCGCATCATCGCCGACATCGCCTCCTCCCGCTCGTGTGCAGGCAGCACCCATCCCGCGGACCGCGTCCTCGGTAACCGTCACGAGCACGGGAGAGGTTCGCATCCCTCCGAGAATCTTGCGTCGACTGCGTGTCCTCGATGCGGACTTGAGCACCCTAGGAGCTCGGGGAAGCAATGGCCTTCTGGAAGGCGTGCTCTCGGGTGTTACAGGAGGAGTCTCGATTGCGCTTGGCGCTATCATCGACGCTCCGCCCGCGTTCGCCCTGTACCTCTACATCTACGGCGGTTCATCAGTGGCGCGAGGATTCGTTCAACTCTTCCTCACTCCGAATGCCGCCGATGACGCAGTCGCGTTCGCCCACTTGCCGATGGAGACCATCCGTGACGTTCGAACCCGACTCCGATTCGGGGAGCTCCGCCTCGAGGCGCTCGCCGATCGGCAAAGGCTGGTTCGGATTCTCGACGGCTCGATCAACCTTGCTGCGGGTCTTGCCTTCATTCCCCTATACCTCGCGCCGAATAGCTTCTCGTTCAAGAATCCATACGACTACCTCTTGCTCGTTGGTGCAGGCGTGTCGCTCCTGACCGGAACGATCATGCTGTTCCAGACCACCGACTCCGAGCGCCGCTGGAGCGCGTACGCCGAGCTCCGCCAACGCTTGCGAGAAGAGCGGCTGCGCGAAACTGACTCGACGGGCGACGGTGATGCATCCGCGTCGCGCATCGCGCCGACCGACAACGATGTGCGTCAGGCTCGTGCGCGCGCTCTAGCGAATCCCACTTGGACCGCCGGAGCGGCGATCACCCCAAATGCGGGAATGGTGTCGCTGGCGCACAGCTTCTGATCGGCACAAGCTGAGCGCGCTGGCTTCGTGATCGCTAGTGGATAGTTGGAGGCAAGTTTGCGTTCGCTCGTTCTTCCGTTCGTAGTCACGGCAATCGCATGCAGCACACGTGCCCCCCTCCCGATAGTTCCTGCGATCGACGCCGGCGCTGGCGAAGGCGGACTGCGCGATGTGCTCTCAACACCAGCTGACCGCGCCCCGCTCCCAGATCTTCCGATTACGCAACCGGACGGATGCACCGTCGCTGCACGGTGGATCTATCTCGTGAGCTCGGAAGGCGAGTTCCTTCGGTTCGAACCCGACACGCGCAGGTTGTCTACCGTTGCGACGCTCCGATGCAGTCGAGACGCAGAGCCGTTCTCGATGGCGGTCGATCGCTCGGCAACAGCGTGGGTCCTGTACAACGATGGCAGCGTCTACAAAGTCGACGTGACGACCGGTGTTTGCACGCCGACAACGTTCCGCGGCACACGGGACGTCGAGATCTTTGGCATGGGGTTCTCGACCGACGGGAGCGGAGCGACGGAGCAGCTTTTCGTTGCAGGCGGCACCACCTTCTCGATGGAAGCGAGCGACACGTCGCGCTTCGGCGTTCTCGACACCGCAACACTCGGAATCAACGAAACTGGAACCACGGCCGGATGGCCCGAACTCACAGGAACCGGCAGCGGAGAGCTCTGGGGATTCTCCCCCGGGGAGCTTCCTCCGCGCATTCGCAAGCTCGACAAGACGACGGGCGCTTCCGTCGTCGAGCATCGCGTGAGTGGAACTCCGAATGCGCCGCCGCGCGCCTGGGCATTCGCGTTCTGGGGCGGGCGCTTCTTCTTGTTTCTGAAGGCGGGATTCGAAATGTCTTCCCGCATCTACGAGTTCGATCCTGCAACCCAACGTGCGACCGAAGTCGTCGGGTACACGGGACACTCCATCGTTGGAGCCGGAGTGTCCACGTGCGCTCCGATTATTTTCTTCTGACCTGAAGCGTCAGTTTTTCTTGCTGGCCTTCTTCTTGGCCTTCTTGGCCGGCTTCTTGGCTGCTTTCGGCGCGGTTTCCCAAACACCGATGGTGGCGCCAGTCGGATCGACGAACACTCCGATGGCTCCCATTTCGCCGATGGACTGGAAGGGAACGACGACGTTCGCACCGGCTTTCGCGGCCTTGCTGATCGTCTTCTTCACGCTCTCGACCTCGACGTACGGAAGCCACGCGGTGGGCTGATCGGCCATCATCTTTCGTGTGATGCCGCCGCCGACGGCCTTCTTGCCTGCGTCGATCATCGCGTACTGCATGGCTTTGTTGTCCGTAATCTTCCAGTCGAAGATCTTCTTGTAGAACTTCTTCGCGGCGTTCTCGTTGTCCGTGCTCAGCTCGAGATGCACAAATCCGTTTGCCATGTTCCCTCTCTTTCGTTGTGGGGCACGGACGCTACCATCAGTTCAGTTCCCGATGCCACCCGCGCCCGCCTCAAAGTTGGCCACTCATTGTTGGCGCGACCGCGAAACAGCCGTATCGTTCACTCATGTCGCAGCGCAAAAGGCATATGTCGCTTCCCATCGCGATGACCGCGGTCGCGACCCTTCTGGGCTGCTCCAACGCCACGAATCCTCCGCCTGCGGGCAGGCCCGGCGGTAACACGGCAGATAGCGGCCTCATCGAAGTCATGAACAACGGCGGGGTCAGCGGCAACGGGCAGAACGGCGGGAACGACGGCGGTGCAATGGGCCCGCGCGAAGACTCAGCAACAGGCCCAACACCCACGCGCGTCTGCGTGGCCACCACCCCCGCCACGAACAACGTCACCGTCTCGATTGCAAGCCAACCCGAGGCGCGACTCGACGTGCGGAGCGTGCGCGTCTATTGGGATCCAGATAGCTGCGACAACGCGCGCATCGTCGTCGATCTAACCGATGCCGCATGCGGCGCCGCGCCAAATCACCGCGTCCGGTTCCGCTTCTA
>CAZWQH010000467.1:0-4108 GCA_964635815.1 uncultured Sandaracinaceae bacterium | reverse complement strand
GTTACGGGCGCGTGGAGGAGCAACGAGGGCGCTTGTCTGCTCGCCAACATGCTTCCCGACAACGGAGACCGTCGTGCGGTTTGGCTAGCGTTCGCGATTGCCGCTGTAGCGCTCTTGTCCTGGCCACTGACTCGACGGACCGAGGAGCAAAGGGACGAAGAGCCGTTTGCCGAAGGTTGGATTTCCTGGAGTCGTCTGCCGATCGTTTGTGCCACGGCGTTCGCGCTCTACTTTCTTCTGCCGTTCGATATCCACGGATACATGTATTACCTGAGCCCGCGGTACGCTCACCTGGCCGCAATACTGCTCGTGGCCTGTGTCCCCGCTGTCCGACCGCGTGTGGCCACGGTCTTTGCGGTCCTCGCCCTGTCCGTTCCACTTCAGACGGCGGTTCCGCTCTACGAGGGCTTTGGAGATTTCGCATCCGAGACGCAAGCGCTCGATGAGTTGACTGGGCACGCGGATCCGAAACCGCGCGTCATGGGATTGGTCTTCGACCCCAGCTCCCGAGCAGTGAGACACCCGGTGTTCCTCCACGCATCAACGGTGCTCGCTCGTCGAAAAGGCGGTCTCGCCAACTTTAGCTTTGCGGTGACGCCGCACTCCCCACTGATGTATCGGGATCAGGTTCCGCCCACGTTCCCGTCCGAGTGGCAGCCGCAGCAAATGAACTACGAACGGGACGGCGCTTACTACGATCACTTCTTGATTCGCTCCGGATCGCCCGAAGAGATCTTCGGAAGTCGCCTCGGGCGGTCGCTTTTTGTGCGTTCGCGCAATGGACCGTGGACCCTGGTAATGCGCGCTAAGTAGAAGTAACCACAAAGCTATACTCGCATTCTCGGTAGCCCCGCGCCCGAACACCGAATCAGTTAGTTTCAGGCCACGCTGCAAATACGCTGCGTTTTGCCGCGGCCGATGGCATTCTTCCGAGCGGTTTTGGTAGCAGTTGGCACACGTCGCCACGGGGTGCGTATGGACGCCATCCGACTGACTTTTGAAGTTCCAGGGACGCCGCACAGAGTTTTTGATTCTTGGATAAACGTCGCTGATCACGGCGTGTTCGCCGAATTGCCGCTGAAGACTAAGGGCGGAACCGGCGCTGAGTATCGTCTTGGAGACAAGATCAAAGGGCGTTACCTCGCGCAGGATCGCCCCTGGCGTGTCGTCATGACTCACCGTGAGTCCGACTTTCCACGAGACGCCACCGACTCTCGTTTCGAGATGCATCTCGAAGATGTTGGCGGTGGTCGCACCCGCGTGACCTTCATCCATCGCGATCTCCCGACGGGGCGAGGGCCGGCGATCAAGGAACGCTGGGAGCGCTCCTATGTGCCGCACATGCGGACGTTCTTCCACGACCTGTTGATGAAAGAGGCGGCGGAACAGACCGCGCGCAATCCCGAGATTGGTCCGCCGCCGAGCGAGCCGAGAGCGGAGCCCAAGGTCGTTCGTCCCGCGCCACTAAAGCCGATTCAACTCACGAGCGTCCCGAAGAATGCTCGTAAGCGCGACCGCAGCGACCAAGCTCGTTTGCAGAAAGAGCAGAAGAAAGAGCGCGCGAAGACCCCGCAAGCGGCCTTGATTCCGCCCGTAGTTCGTCCGCCGGGAGTTCGTGCATCCCAGACCAGGCAGGCACCAAAGCCCGCGTTGCCGTTACCGGTCTCGACAGTCGCACCGGTGCTGGCGAAAACGAGCAGCAAGAGCGTAAAACCGATCGCGGCAAAAGTGGCGGTTTCCTCAGCAGCCAAGGTGGCGACGCCATCGAAGGCAGCCGTTAAGACCGACCCGAAAATCTCGAAGGCGCTCGCGAGCAAGACGGCTGTTCAAGCCTCGAAGAAAACCATCGTTGGCGCGAAAACGGCCGCGAAGGCCGTCGCCAAGAATGCTCCTGCGAAGGCGGCTGCAAAAAAGCCCCTTCCCAAGAAACCCGCGAAGACACCAGCAGGGAAGGCCGCGACCAAGAAGCCGGTCTCGAAGAAGGCGACCCCCGCGAAGCGTTCGAAGCGATAACGCGGCATGGCGGACCCGAGTCACGGCGATGGCACAAGCGGGGCGGGTGGCTCGAAGCCCGCTCTGCGGTGCGGCATCTACAAGACGACGGTCTCGCTCGGCAACGTTCCGGTCGGGAAGCTCGTGTATTTTCACAACCACGGTGATCCGGGACCTGGCGTTTACCTACCTCGTGCATGGGCCGCGAACCGCGCGGAGTTTCACGAGAAGGGCCACACCATCTCAATGAGCGAGGCACGCGCCAGCTTGGCTAGCCTGGCGTCCGAAGGTCTGTATTGCGTTGAGGCGCCGTTTTGGTGTTGTGAGAAGAAATGTCGCGAGTTCGCGACGCACAGTTTGGTTCAGCTCGGTTACAACGCGGAGGCCGCGCCGATTTTGTTCACGCCAGCGTGGACGCCGACGGGCCTGTCCATGCCGGGCGACGGAACTCGAGTGAACACCGATGTACTCGTGAATCTCCGCGAGCTGATTGTCGCGAACGATCGTCGCGAACGCGGCGTGCGCGATTCACCGACGCGCGGCGTCGTTCATTAAGACCAACAGTCCCGGTCCTAGATCTGTCCCTTGAGGACGATGAACTTGTTGCATTCGCGCATGGTCGTCTGCGGAGTGAGTGTGATGCCGCCGATAGCCGAGCGGAGTCCTTCGACGCGAGTGTGCTCAGTAAGGAAGAACACAGTGCTGCCGCGATGCTTCGCGACCCACTCGCGGATCTTCTTGGTGTCGAGATCAGGGAACACGGACGTGCGATTTCCGGTGTAGAAGTTCTCGCCCTTCCAGTTCATCTGCCACGAAACAAGCGGTTCCTCGGGGCCCTTTCGGTTCTCGTAGTAGCGCTTCACGAGCAGTCGCTGTCCCCAGTGATCGCTGAGATCGACGATGTAGAAGTCGAGCGTCCACACGGCAAACAAGAGTCCGAGCCCGAGCAGCGCACGCGCCGCAACTCGACGCATTTGCGGAGCGATCAACACGATGAAGAGCACGGATGCCGCGACCGAGAAGCCGGTGAGGATCGGTCGGTAGTCGTACTGCACGGGCCAGAGTCGGCCGTAGTTGTACGTGAACAAATGCGCGAGGCGCTCGTATCCGGCAGGCTTCGCCCTCGATACCCATGAGAGATCGCGGCCGACGAAAATCGCGACGCACGGCGCAGCGAGGAGTGCGGCAGCAAGGCCAAGGCCGGTCGGGAGGAACCATGCTGGATCGTCTGAAGATCCTGGTGGCACTGCCGCCGACGTATCCGCGCTCGTTGCCGCTGGATCGGCGACACTGAGCGCCGCGGACGGAACGCCGTCAGCAAGCGCGAAGCTCGCACCCGTGACTATCTCGGCCGCCAGGCTGCCTACGCTCGCAGCGTCTTCGCTTGGAGCAGGGCCGCCTTCGTTCGTCAGCTCAACCTCGGCAGCGACGGACGCCGCTTTCGGCGCCGCAGGAAGCGCGTGCCGCATGTTGAGATACGCGAAGACCATGAGTGCAATGCTTGAAACGATCGCGCCGACTCCGAGCGGGATGCTTCGTTGTTCGAAGATCCATTCGGTGGCCTTTCCTTCGGGGATGACGCCGCGCAAATCACCGATGCACAAGCCAACCCCTGCAATCAAGAAGAGCGGCGAGATGTACGCAAGGGCGGCGCCGAGGATACCCTTGCGGTCGGTCGCCCGAATAGGCTCACCAAGAAGTCGATTCACGAGCAACCCAATCAAGATGCCTGCTGCGGGGACGCTCGGAAAAATGTAGTGATGAAACTTCGTGATCATCGCGCTGAAGAACACGAAGGCAGTCGCAAACCAGACCGTCGCAAGCATGGCGGCCTCGCGAGCATTGTCGAGATTCGGCACATCGAACGTGTCCGTGGTCGCAGCCGCAGACGAGAGCGACCGAATTGGGTTGAGCGCAAACCGCCGCACCACGTTCGGCGGGGTTGCGAACCACATGACCATCGCCGCGGGTGCCAACGCGACCCATGGGAACATCGCGTAGCCTAGCTGCCAGATGAAGTACTGAACACTGCCCGTGTCACCGTGGACACCCACGGTGAGGCGGTTGATGTGGTCATGAATCAGTAGGCGATCCGTGAAGCCCGCGCCGTGTCTCA
>CAZWQH010000466.1:0-4113 GCA_964635815.1 uncultured Sandaracinaceae bacterium | reverse complement strand
CAAATCGTTGTCGATTATGTTTCTTCCGTGCTCTCTGGTTTGATTCCGCCCGGACGCGATGAAGCACACGCGCATTTCCGTGGTGGAGGCGCTCGACGAAAGCCATCACGACGGCCTGACGTTTTCGAGCGGCGAGATCGGGATCGTCGAGAAGGTCGTCGGATACAAGAAGATCAAGTTCCACTCACACGAGAACGTCGGATACGGCGATGTGCACCTTCCAGAGATGGAAATGCAGACGCGCGCGATGTGGTTCACGCTCGACGAGTCGCTTGTGACATCGTTCGGAAGCCCGCGCGTGGAGCTGATGGATGCGCTTCGGGGGGCAGCCAACGCACTGCACACCGTCGCTTGCGTAGGACTGATGATCGATCCGCGTGATCTCGGGCGGCATGTGCGTGAGCAACCCGAAGGCGCCGAATCACGTGGGACGGATGCTCGCCTCGAGCCTACCGTCTTCCTCTACGACCAGGTCCCGGGCGGAGTTGGCCTTGCAGTGCGCTTGTACGAGCAGCGCGTTGGCCTGTTCGAGCGGGCAATCTCGCTCGCAGAAGGCTGCGCGTGCGCCGCGGGCTGTCCGGCCTGTGTTGGGCCCTCCGTCGGAATGTCGAATCTCAATCCTGCCTCGCCAACCGACACCATTCGGAGCTCCCTTCGCCGTGGGCGCGCCGCGTCGGTGCTGCGTGCACTCTCGGAACGTGCGTCCGCCGGAGCAGCAGCGTGAACGGCGCCTCAGCAGGAACCGGTGACTCACGCACTCGCAGGCGTCTCGCTGCGCTCGCGATGGAATCCATCATGCGCAAGGGACCAGGGAAGTCCGCAGGGTCTCAGGAAGCTCAAGCTTCGCAACCGCTCGAGCCACGCGTCGACCGCGTACCAGGGCTCGATTCCTTGGGAACGATCGCGAGGACTCCGAGCGGGACGACGTGTGTCGTGACGACGTTGTGCGATGTCGATCATGCACATGGACGCGTCGGCATCGCCGGCTCGCTATCCGTACGCGCCGATCACGTTGCGATGCTTGCCCTGGATCCCTCGCTCGCGAATGCCGATATTTCGAAGATTGTCTTCATTGACACCGAGACGACTGGACTGGCGGGCGGAGCGGGGACAGTGCCTTTTGTTGTCGGGCTCGCATGGTTCGAAGACGGTGCCCTTCGGGTTGATCAGCTGGTGCTCCCAGACTTTCCAGACGAGGCTGCAATGTTGGCGGTCGTTGCGGAGCGCATCTCGTGGGCATCGTTGATCGCGAGTTACAACGGCAAGAGCTTCGATTGGCCGCTCCTTCGTCAGCGGTTCATCCTGAACCGCGTCCCGGTTCCGACGATTCCACTTCATCTCGATCTGCTTCACTGCGCGCGGCGGGTCTACCGCCGTCGGTTGCGCGGCGTTCGGTTGGTGGACGTCGAGCGAGAAGTGCTCGGGTTTCATCGAGTAGATGACATTCCGGGTGAGCTCATCCCGCGAACCTATTTCGACTATCTCAGCTCGGGAGATGTCCATGGCATACGTGCGGTAGTCGATCACAACCGATGGGATGTGATCGCCTTGGCGGCAGTGCTGCCGGCTCTGGTACGCGAGTGGGAAGAGGTGCGTCCGGAAGCGGATCCTCGTGACCATCTTAGCCTCGCTGAGGTCGCGCTTCGGGTGTCCGACATCGATCGCGCGCGCGCATTCGCTCGCCAGGCCGCAGAGTGCAGCGGAGCGGAAGACATCTCACGCGCAGCGAATCTGATCTTGGCGAAGATCGCGCGCCGGTTGCACCTGCCCGACGATGAGCAGGCCGCACTTCTCTCGGCGCTCGATGTATCGAAGGGCAGCGACGATGACGCAGCGCCCGTTCACCTCTGGCTCGCCAAGCACTACGAGCATCGGCGCAAAGATGTGGCCCGCGCGATTCCGCATGCAGAACGGGGTGCGACCGCGGAAGACTTCGAGGTCGCGACGCGTCGCAAGGCGCGTCTACAGAAGCGCCTGCAAACATCGGTTTCTTTGCCATCGGTCGACGGAGCGTCGCGAAAACGGTAGATAGCGACGGGATGTCGCTCCGCGGACAGGTGCTGGCTTTGGCAAGCGTTTCGATCGCGTGCACGTTGGGTTGCGCCACCAGTTGCGGCGCGTCGCGCACGCCAGACGTTCGCGTCGGGACCCTCCGAGTGTATCGAGTCGGGGATGCACAACGCGCCAACGTCGGCGACGTCGTCTCGCAACAAGGAGACGTCGTCCTCGAGGGGGCCCACGTCAAAGCGCTGGTCGGAGGTACGTTGCGACCGCTCTCTGAGCGTGGCGCGCTCTTGAAAGTCATCACACCCAACGGTGCGCGCCACGAAGGTGCAAGTCTTCGGATCGGGATCGTGGTGGCGGATCGATTTCACGCACCTGAAGTGCAGAGCGTTGGGGTGACGTCTCGCGGCCCGAACGTCCGGGTGCGCGTCCGTTCCGTCGTCACGATCGATGGGAACGACGTGACCGTGGACCGTGAGCTAGGTGCGACAACGGACGAGCGCGGCGTCTACGAAACCGTTCGAATCCGAAGCGGGCGACGAATCGAGGGGATGCGCCTCGCGATCCGAAGTGCGTGGGGCGGTTCGGTGTTCATTCCGGGAGTTGGCGTTCCATCCGACGAAAGCTGGCGGCAAGCAACTTGGATGGGCGCCGTAGGCGCGCAAGTTGGTGTCGCGTTTTCCTTGCGCGCAGCGGATCACCGGCTCGATGTTGCAGACGAAGAGCCGTTTGACGCGTCTGTGCATTTCGAGCTGCATGGCACAGAACGCTTTATCGAACGCATCGACATTCTTTCGCGCCCGTTCTCGGTGGGGCGTGCCGCGGGCACCCCTTCAGCCGCAACCGATTCGCCCAACCTCCTGTGGATTGTAGGGGTTCACGATGGAGGTTTGGCATCCGCGCTTCGCCACATCGGATGGTCCTTAGGGCATGCGTATCCGGAGCTGAGCGTGCGCGTCCCCGACCGTCCGGTGGGTGCGCGAGTCGAGGTGACCGCCCCGGTCCAAGGGCTCGACGAAGAGACCGAGGGACCGCCGGTGATGATTGCTGAGGCACGAAGCGAGTCATTCATCGTTCCCGTGCCGGGAGCCTCGTCCCGCGCGGCAGCTGCGTGGACGGTGCGTGCGACCGCGTACGGTCACGCCCCGTCCGACGAGCAGGCCCTGAGCAGAATGCTGAGCGAGCCTCGAACGCACGTTCTCCTCATTCCTAGAGGAGGTAGTGTGCGAATTCGCGCGCGGGACCCCGACGGACATCGAATCCCGATTCGGGTTCGGATTGTCGGAGCTCGCGGAACGCCGTCACCTGTTCTTGGACCCGACCACAGCGCGACGGGCGCTGGAGACGCAGCGGTCGCGTTGGACGGTGATCTCATCGCGGACGTCCCGCCGGGGAAGTACAACGTCCTCGTTACGCACGGGCCAGAATGGACGATCCACGAGCAGAGCATCGAAGTCACGGACACGTTTCGCCCAGACGTTCGCGCGCAACTTCGCCACGTCGTCAATCCCGCGAGCTGGGTCGGGTGTGACTTCCATGTTCACGCGGCGCCGAGTCCTGACAGCCAAGTATCGCTCGAGGATCGTTTGGCCTCGCTCGTGGCCGAAGGGATCCGGTTTGCCGTTCCGACCGACCACAACCACATCACCGACTACGGTCCCGCTCGCAGCTCGCACGGTGCGATGTCGGATTTTCTGACGGTCCCCGGTGTCGAGATCACCACGGAGGAACCGCACTTCGGACACTTCAACGCGTTCCCGGTCATGTTGGTGCCCGAGCAGCCAGGCAACGGTGCGCCTGCGTTCCGAGGACTGACTCCTGCGACCTTGTTCGATTCACTTCAAGCCATTGGCGAGGACGTCCTGGTTCAAGTGAATCACCCTCGGCTCGAAGGAGAGATTGGGTACTTCGATCAAACCCAAATCGATCTCGAGACAGGCGCATCCGCAGCGGGGCCCGTGACGTTCTCGCCCCGGTTCGACTTGCTCGAAGTGTGGAACGGATTCGATCTCGCGCGACCACAGGTTTTCGAGCGCGTGTTCCTCGAGTGGCAGAAGCTGCTCGTGTTGGGACATCGGTTCATCGCCACCGGCAACAGCGATTCGCATC
>CAZWQH010000465.1:0-4133 GCA_964635815.1 uncultured Sandaracinaceae bacterium | reverse complement strand
GTCGAGATGCTTCGGGTCGCGTGCAAAGTCGCGCAGGCACCGACGGCTCGAACCAAGCATTCACATACGGAGTCGATGATCGGATTGCGACCGCGAGCAACACGTGGGCCTCGATCACCGAGAACACCACGCACACCTACGACGCAGTCGGGCGTCAGACGGGCATTGTGCTCTCCTCGGGCCGGTTTACGGTCACACACGACGCGCTGGACCGTACGACCCGCGTTGAATCACGTGCGCCGGGCGTACTGCCCGCATCGCCTGCCACCTCGCACGTCGCGTACACGTACGACGAGGTTGGCAACCTAGAGACCATCACGGACAACCGCGGCCTGGTCACCACGTTTGTCTATGACGCCGCGAATCGTCTGACGACGCGCACGTTCCCAAACGGCATCGTCTCCACATGGACGTACGACAACCGTCACCGCATCGAAAGTGTCACGCACAAGCGCGGCACCACACTCATCGCGAGCGCAACGTATGTGCGTTCCGCCAGCGGCGAGCCCACGCGCATCACGCGTGAAGACGGCAGCTACGTCATCGTCACCTACGACCCCGCGGTCCGCATCGCGAGCGAGCAGTACTTCGATGCGAGCGATGTGCTCCTTGAAACCATCGCCTACACCTACGATGACGACGGCAATCGCACGACGCGCATCACGGCTGCCGGTCTCGAGAACTACGCGTACAACTCGGGCGCTCGCCTCTCGGCGATCACCGGAGCGCGCAGCGTCTCCTACGGTTACGACACCGGCGGCCGCACCACTTCGGTTACCGAAGGCGCCGTCACCACCAACATCGCCTACGACGCGGATCACCACATCGTCGTCATCGGCGACAGCACCGAGGAGTCCCGCTTCGCTTACGACGCCACCGGCCGTCGTGTGAAACGCGACATCGTCAACGCTCTGGGGACGCAGACCCATCGCGACCTCACGGCTCCTACGCTCGCCGGCTACGAGTCGCCGCATCTCGTCACGGACGCAAGCGGCGCAGTCGAAGCAAGTTACGTCTTCAACGACGAGCACCCCCTCATCCGCTTCGATGCCAGTGGCGATGCTCTCTACTACCTCGAAGACGCCATGGGCTCCGTCATCGGTCTAACCGACACGGCGGGCACCGCGGCATCCACGATCCACTACGACGGCTTCGGCAACGAGCGCGCTGTGACGGGCTCTCTCGCGACGAGCAGCGCGAGCGCGACCGCGGGAGACTTCCGCTTCCACGGCATGTGGCTCGATGAAAGCACCGGGCTCTACTACGTCCGCGCAAGGACGTATGACGCGAGCACTGGAAGGTTTCTGACGAGGGACCCTGCTGAGGGAACACGTGTCAATCCCACGAGCTACGTCCCCTATACGTTCGTCGACGCTTGTCCCACAGCTAACGATGATCCTACCGGACGCGAGACCCTCGCGGGTGCGAGTGCCGCAAACAACATTGGCCGTGAACTCTCGATGGCCTCGCTTCGGTCCAGCGTCCTGACCGCCGTGCGCGTTCTTGCTGCGGTGTGCGCCGCCCGCTTCGTGATGGTGTCGGCGCACGACGCGCTTGCCGGCGCTACCTCGGCGCGTATGGGCGGAGGAGATGGTGGCGGTCGAAGGTTCGATCCGTGTTCCCCTGACACGAGCTGCGCAGAAAGATGGGGAATGTGTGATAGCTGGTGTACGACGAACTCCGCTCTTTCAGTACGTGGCAAATTGTGTTGCAAGCAGTACTGTCTGGGCGCGCTTGGACTCTGCGAGCGTGGTCGACCCCCAACAGACTACACGTGCGGCGGCAACGGCCCTCCGCCAGGTTTCGAATGATGACAAGCGTGGCGTTAATCGATCGACTTGACCCCGAACGGATGGCGTTCGCGAATGCGTACGCAGAAAATAGCCCGGCTGCCGCGGAGGCTGCCGTCCGCCTAGCAGAGAAAGCTGCGAAGATCGGATTGCGTGACTATTCGCGCCACACCTTTTTGGTCGCAGCCGACTTGTTTGCCAGGCGCGGATCACGAAGGGAAGCGAGGGACTATCTCGACGTACTCGGGCGACCAAGGAGTACCGAAGAAGCGCTGTTGATCTCCCGTGCCGCGGAGCATGCGCGGCTCTTTGATCTGTCGAGTCACGTTATGAAAGGGTGCCTTCAGCGGATTGGGTTCCCTTTTCGCGACGCAACGCTTGCGACGGCTCGGCTACTCGCCAGGTCGGCCGAATCCTCAAGGATCGAGGCGGTGCGTCGATGCGCTCCGGGATTCGTTGCAACCCTTCCCGATGCTGAGGCGCTCGCCGTCCGCCTGGAGCCGAGCCGTTTGAAATCGCTCTTGTTCGACGAGCGCAGAATGTATGAGGCGATCTGTTCGAGGAAGACAGAACCTCGAACTCTGCGAGTGAAGCGAAGTGCGGCGCGTAACAGCAGCGCGGTCCCCCGTCGTGGCGGGCGACATCTCACCCCGCTCACATATGAGTGGTTCTTGGCGATGCGCGTTGTGCTTCGAATCGCATGCCTTCGACATGCGAACGAAGCATTCTGCAGGGCGGATGAAGTGCGTGTGCGCCACGTTCTGCAAGCAGCGCCTTGGAACCCTGTGACTCTTGCGATGGCGTTGGATCGAGCGAATTTACTCACGGGAGACACGCATGAGGTAATTCGTCGTGCGAACCTGTATTCCCGGGACTGAACATTCAACGCGTTCTCCGCAGCCTCGATGAGGAATGGATTCCTTGATTCCGTCGATTCTGTAAGCGAGCGTTGTGGGCCTCGTCGACATGGTGAGACGGACTAGCCTCAAAGTGCCGCGCAACCCGAGCCGGTCACTGCTGTCGACGTATCGGCGCACGGACATGTCGTGTCTTGCCCTCGCAGCAAGGAGGCCTTCAACGACTGCAGCGACGTCGGAAGTTTGATCCGTCTCCGCCAACTCGGCGCACCACCGTCAATCAACGTAAGAAGGGGATCTGATGTCGACGTCGGTGGTAGGTCGTCCGATCGCGCCATTGCGAGAAGGAATCTCGAGCACTGCCCTCGTGCGTCGCCCCTCGTCGGTCTCGTAGACCTCCTTTGTCGTGCAATACTGTCTTGCTGTCATCGCGCGGCGAGGCGATGGGTGATCCACGCGACGCACACCACGGAGTTACGATGGCCGACCTGTACCTCGATCGCATTCGCACACTTCCAGAGCGAGTACCAAACCCGGACGACTACCCGTTCTCGCTCCCCAGCGTTCGCAATCTTGACCTTGAGCTCTCAAATCCGGTCACGATACTTGTCGGCGAGAACGGGTCGGGTAAATCGACCCTTCTCGAAGCGATTGCCATCTCCGCCGGCTTTTCGTCCCGGGGTGGTGCGGGCACGGAGATCGCGGACTTTCAAAACGAGAGAGGTGCTGCGCAGCTCTCCCGTGCTCTTCGACTGTCGTTTCGTCGACGGCACCGCACCGGCTTCTTCTTCCGCGCCGAGACGACCACGTATCTCGCTGACCTCCTTGAGGCCCGGAAAGCCGATCCCGATTTCAGGGACGACCCTTACAAATATTATGGTCGAAAGACTTTGCATGAACGCTCGCACGGAGAAGGATTCATGCAGGTGTTTCTCCACCGCATCAATGGGGGACTCGTGATCCTTGACGAGCCTGAGAGTGCGCTCTCGCCGGTGACGCAGCTGGCGCTGATTCGTCGCATCTACGAGATGATTCAGGAGGGGAAGACGCAGATCATCATGGCGACGCACTCGCCGTTGATGATGTCTTATCCGGGTGCAGAGATCCTGTCGGTTGACGCGTCCCCAATCGCTCCGATTCGTGTACGCGATACGGCGCACTATCAGATCATGCGTCGTGCTCTCGAAGACCCTCGATTGCTATTCTTCGAGCTGGGTATAGAGGATATCTGACGCTGCATTGCCACAGACATCATCGACTTCCGGGGCACCCGCCTGGCCGCGATCGAATACACGTCCGACGGCCGCCTTGGAAAGCAATGCGACCCCGACGGCGTGTGTCAGCGCAGTACGTACGATCTCGATGACCGCATCATCTCGTTCATCGACAACAGCGCGCAGCTGACTCGGTACTCGTACGACTTCGAGGGGAACATTGGGCGCGTGATCGATCCCCTCGGTCGCATCACCGAGTACGACTACAGCGG
>CAZWQH010000464.1:0-4140 GCA_964635815.1 uncultured Sandaracinaceae bacterium | reverse complement strand
CAAGGTCTTCAAGGAGACGCGCGGAATCGACCTGCTTGCCCAGTATCCGAACGGCTCGTTCCCGCGGCTGAACTTCGAAGAGTCGATGACCCGATTTGGCAACGACAAGCCGGACGTTCGCTTCGCGATGGAGCACACCGACCTTACCGATCTCGTGATCGCGCAGAAGGGCGGAGGCGTTCCTATGCTCGCCGAGATCGCGCAGAAGTTCGAGAGTGGAACCTATCGTCGAGATCTTCCGTCCGAGATCATCAAAGCGTTGGTCGTTCCTGCGAGCGCAAACCTCTCGCGCACGGAAGCCGACAAGCTCGAAGCTGTCGTCAAAGGCATGGGTTCGAAAGGTCTTGCCCGCGCGAAGGTCGGTCCGACAGGAGAGTGGACCCAGAGTCCCCTCGCAAAGACCGCGACTCGCGAGTTTCAGCTCGCGGTGAACGCCGCAACGAACGCCAAAGACGGCGATCTTCTTCTCTTTCAGTTTGGGCCAACGTCTCAGGTGCACACAGTCATGGCGAACTTGCGGACTCATCTCGGACGCAAGCTCGGCCTGATTCCCGAGAACGGATCGGGAGGAAAGTGGGAGCTTCTCTGGGTCGTCGAGCCACCCCTGTTCGAGTACGACGAAGAAACCAAGACGTGGGCGGCTGCGCACCACCCCTTCACACGCCCGCACGACGAGTCTCTCGCGCTTCTTGAGACCGACCCAGGCAAAGTGCTTTGCTACCGCTACGACCTTGTTTTGAACGGCTTCGAGATCGGAGGCGGGTCCATTCGTCTGCACGATCCGAACATTCAAGCAACGGTCTTCAAGGTGCTTGGCATTGGCGCCGAGGAAGGTCGTGAGAAGTTTGGATTCTTGCTGGATGCGCTGCGGTACGGAGCGCCTCCGCACGGCGGCATAGCCCTGGGGCTCGATCGACTCTCGATGCTTCTCGCCGAAACGGATGCGATTCGCGATGTCATCGCGTTCCCAAAAACTCAGAAAGCTAGCGATCTGATGACGGGCGCGCCCGATCGTGTTGCGCCGGATCAGTTGGCGGAGCTCCACGTGCGAAGTGTGATCCCTGCCGCCGTGACGCCGCCTGCGACGGGGCCCACAAACGCAGGCAATTCGAGCAACACCTAGCTCGAGAGTCGGCGGATGAGCGAGTCATCGGAAAAGAAAAGCGTTCCGGAGCAGCACGGGGTTCGGCGTGCGCCGACTCCGGCCGAGATTGCTGCGAGTCGGCGAAAGCTAATTCGAATTTTTGCGATGCTCATCGGCGTCTTTTTCGCTTCGGCGTACGTGCTCAACGTAGAGCGCAACGTACGCATGGGTCGCGCGGTCAAGGTTGCGTGCGCACGCTTGCGAAACGACCTGCCCGCGTTGCCCTGGGTGGAAGGCTTTGGCGCGGCTGCGTTCGATACGCGAGCTGCCGCGATTGACTCCATGAACGCCCAGTGCCGTGCGCTCGGACCGCGTTTTCGTTGGTGGACGTGGAATGGGCACACCTTGCTTCGACTGCAGGTGGTGACCGCAATGACGCGGGAGGAGATCGAGCAACGCATTCCTAGTGAGGGCGAGCCTTGGTCGTACGTGCGCGCGATCGCTGCACCTCCGCCGGACGCACGTTCTCCCTGGGAATGGGCGATGGGACTCAGTCAGCTTTCGAAGCTGGTCGAGGGCTACGTCAAAGACCCGACACGTTCTGCTGCGCGGCCGGGTGCGCGGTAGAGGATGAGCCTCGCGGTCCTCGCGTCTGCGTCGTCCCCGAGCCAGGATCTGCGCTCGAGAGCGCTCATCATCGCATGCTGGGCGGGCGCGATACCTTTCGTCGTCTATGTTGCGACGCTATCGAGCCACGACTACTGGCTCGATTCACCGGAGTTCGTCGCAGCGGCGACCACGCTCGGCGTGGCGCATCCACCGGGACATCCGCTTTACTCGCTTTTGACCCATGTCGTGACCTGGGTTCCGGTAGGACCACTCGCGCTTCGTATCAGCGCAATGAGTGCATTCTTCTCTAGCGTCGCCCTCGCATTCTTCGCCATCGCGTGCGACCGCACGTGGGGGATGATTGGACTGCGCCCAACTCGATCCCGCGCTGCTGTAGCCGTCGGTGTCGCGTGGACTATCGGGACGACGTCTGCGTTCTGGTTTCAGAGCGTTCGCCCAGAGGTGTATGCGCTTCAAGCCTGCCTTAGCGCGATCATTCTCGAACGCATCGTCGCATTCGAGAGTGCGTGGCCCAAGGTCGAGCAGCACGCCCTCTGCACGGCATGCGTCGTGTTCGGATTCGCGCTCACGAATCATCACTTTCTCGCGCTGCTACTGCTCCCTGCTGCCGCTCCGACTCTTGCTCGACTGGCCGCGGAACGTGGAGTCGGTGCGGTGCTTCGTCTCATCCCGTACGCCAGTCTGCCGCTCTTGACCTATCTCTATCTGCCGCTTCGCGCGTACGCGCACGCTCCGCTGAACTTAGGCGACCCACGCTCGCTCTCTCGCATTTTCTGGGTGGTGAGCGCAGAAGCGTTCCAGAAGAACGCGGGGGCCAAGCTACCGCAACCCGCAGAGGCGCGAGTTCTCGATGTTGCGTCGGTGTTGATCGAGAACGCGACGTGGCCCGTGCTTTTGCTCGCGGTCATCGGAGGGTACGCGTTGATACGCCACGTGCCCTCACGTCGCGTCGCGTACATCTGGATCGCGACCGCGGTCATCGGCGCTGCCGCACGCGCGTGGCTCGGCTTCACGCGCGACAATCCGGACGCGCTCGGCTACTTGATGCCGACGCTCGCGGCGATGGCCGTGATCGCGAGCTCGGGCATCGCGTTGACTCTACGACTCTCTCAGGGTCGTGCCTCCGTGACAGGATCCATTCGCGGGACAGCCTTCGCGGCGGTCCTTGCAGTGGTGTATCCGGTGATGCTCGTGACCACGGGCACGACGTTATCCAGAGGCCTGGGTCGATTCGTCATCACGGATGTCTTCGACGATGCGCGTCGCCGCGAGCTCCCGCATCGGGCGATCGTCCTGGCTCACTCCCCGCAAACAATCTTTCGCCATTTTGGTAGTGAAGCAGCCGACGGCGTTCGACCCGATGTGATGCTTGTTCCCGTGCCGCTGCTTCCGTATCCCGGAATGATCGACGCGATTCTCGATCGCGATCCGGAGCTCGCCCCTCTGCTGCGTCGCTATTTGCTGGATCGAACGTTCGAAGGTCACGAGCTCGAGACGCTGGCAAGCTCACGCAGCGTTCTGTTCGAGATGGATCCTCGCGTGCCACCCACGTTGTATCCAAGCCTCGCTCCGCGAGGGATGTTCTACGAGCTGCTTCCCGGTGGTGCAGAGAAGCTCGACATCCGTCACGGTGCGCGCAGCGCCCGCGATACCGCGATCCGGATTTCACAGATCGGTGCCGATGATCTCGCGAGCGATGTCGAGAGTAGGGCGACGGTTTTATGGGGCGCTTACAACGACACGATTTTCCTTTCTACGATGCTGGAGCATGAGCTGGCTCGCGAGGCGACGCTGCGCGGTTTGCGTATCGCACCAACGAGTCGCGAGTTGCTGGGGCTCGCGAAGGCCCTGGATGGTGTGCCCGACGGAACTCCGGTTGACCTTCGTCCGTTTTTGTTGAGGTAAGAAGAGCAGGACTATTGCGATCGCCGTCGCGCAGACAATGTCTCCTACGGGACGTGGAGTTGCATTCCGGCCCAACAAGAGTTGAGAGGAGTGGGCCGGGCAACTCCACTCGTCGCTCAGCCAATCGGAGGTTTTCGCGGCCAGCCGATTGGCATTCGCGATCGCCCTCCGGAGACACCGTCTGCGCCCGGCGGCCTCACCAGCGTCTACGCTACGAGCTCTCACAATCACGGCCGACGCTCAGTCGGAGACGAGTCGTGCCGACACCACCCCTCGGGTGAAGCGCGACTACCAGAAGCTCGATTCGTTGCACGAGCCCAAGGGTGCTTCGTCTCTTCGAAGCCACGCGCTATAGAGTCGCGTACCAACTCGTGCCGACCCTCCGGGGGACGGCGCACGACTATGTCGCGAACCCCACGCGATCTTGCGGTTGTCTGCGTTCAGTTCACGACGCGAGCGAGAGTTGGGTGGGTTCGAGGGGACGCCGCGAGTGCCAATCGGAACATTGTTTGAACCCCCGA
>CAZWQH010000463.1:0-4141 GCA_964635815.1 uncultured Sandaracinaceae bacterium | reverse complement strand
AGAGAGAAGCCGAGAGGCGTTTAACTGCGTACCCGGCGATCAACAGTCGGCCCCGTCGGTCAACAGCTTCGGCGCCCGCGACGGGGCCGAGCCTGTTGATCATCGGGGCGCTGGCTCGCGAGGAGCGACGAACGGTGCCCGCATGGCGCGTGGAGAGCTGGTCGCGCGAGCTTCGAACGTCAGCGTAGTCGCAGGCGTCGGTGGCGCTGTTGATCGCCGGGGCCGTCGGACGAGAAGCTGTCACGCGTTCCAGCCCTCGCGCCTAGACGGGTGAGGCGGCCAAGGTGGCTGCCCGGGAGTTCAGACCATGTCCCAACCCAAGCTCATTCCCGTTTTCGCTGTGCTTTTCGCCATTGCCGCGGCATCGGTGCCGTCCACTTCGTTTGCGGGCGCGCCGCCCTCGCAGGACTGCCTCCTGCGCGCGCACCGGATCACCTCGGTGACGCCCTACCGCGTCGAAGAGCGGATCGGCAAGAGCGCCATCCTTCGACTTCGTGGAGCAGAAGTCTTCGTTCAGGCCGAGCCCGGCCTCACCGCGGAGTGGCTCCAGCTGACGCTCGCTCGACACATCGCGCAGATGCGCGGGCCCGCAGCTATGCCGGACTGCGCATTCGACGTAGAGGACGTAGCGGTTCGTGTCGAATCGGGCGGCACCGGCTTCCGCGTGCGGATCATCGCGCGTGACACCGACAAGGCGGAAGAGGTGTTGCGTCGTGCGCGGCTGCTCCGTTCATGACCACCATGGAGGTAACGTTCCGACTCCCGGGTTCATAACGGGATCCGGGAGTCCAAACGATGCGAACCGAATCGAACACCCTCGACGCCCTCATGGCGCGTCTCGCCGACGGCGACCGCGCAGTGTTCGCGCGCGTGTTCGAGCTTCTCTGGGGACCGATTCATCGACTGTGCATCACGTTGGTCAAGAACGACGCCGACGCGGCTGACGCCGCCCAAGAAGCCATGCAAAAGATCCTCGAGCGCGCCTCAGACTACGACAAGAGCCGACCGGCTATGCCGTGGGCCATGGCGATTGCTGGCTGGGAGTGCAGGACCTTGGCGCGCAAGCACGTGCGTCGGCGAGAGGTTGACGACGCAGGTCACGAGCAATCCGGGGACCATCCAGAGGACGAGTTCGTTCAGCGCAACCTCACCGCGGCTGCCATCGCCGCGCTTGGGGAGCTCTCGGAAGCTGATCGCGAAACGCTCATCGCCACGTTCTGGGACGAGGCCGCGTCGGTCTCGGGCGCCACGCTGCGTAAGCGGCGCGAACGCGCCCTGGACCGACTCAAGAAGACGTTCAGGAGGCTCTATGGACTCGACTGATCTCGCGCATCTACAGCGGCGAGTGCGGTGGGCCTACGAGTTCGGGCGGCTACGGCGCGCCCTCCTCGGCGTGGCGCCGGTGGTCGTCATCGTCGCCGTGGCCGCTTGCGTCGCGCATCGTCCGATGTCGACGCTTTGGTTCGGTTTGGCGACGGTCTCCGTCGGGGCCGTGATGCTCTGGTACGGGCGAGATCCGCAGAAGGCGGTGCTCCCGGGAATCGCGGCAGGCCTAGTGCCTCTGGTGTTCGCGCTCTGCGCCAACCACATGCACGCGTGCGGCGCTGACGGTTGCAGCTCCCTGTGCGTTCCGGCGTGCGCCCTG
The DNA here is from genome assembly GCA_964635815.1 of uncultured Sandaracinaceae bacterium. GTDB lineage: Bacteria > Myxococcota_A > Polyangia > Polyangiales > JADJQN01 > CAZWQH01. Next base: position 2,496 of record CAZWQH010000463.1, on the reverse strand, counting down.
GGCGGTGTGGTCGCGGGGCTCGCGGTCGCGAGCGTTGGCAACCAGCGGAAGACCGGGCCTTGGTTTTGGGTGTCGGCGTCGTCGCTCGCGCTCCTTACGGGGGCGATGGGGTGTGCTTGCATCGGCTACTCCGGCGTCCTTGGCCTGGGCATCGGCTTCGGCGCTGGCATGGTCCCTGGTCTGCTTCGCCGGGCGCTCGGCGGAAAAGCAACCTAGCCCTGTCACGCTCGGCGGCCCGGGTGCCTACACGGGCGATGAGGCCCACAAGATGAGCTGCCCCGACTGCCGCCCGAAAGGGCGCGGAATGCTGTTGTGGCTCGTCATCGCAGTCGCAGCCCTGCTTGGGTTCGCGTATCTCGAAGGCGCGGTTGGGACAGAAGCAGCATCCAAGCCCGCGTCCACTTCCTCCCAGGAGACCCACCAATGACTCGACCACTTTACTTCACACTCGCAACCGCCGTCGCCTCGCTCACAGGCGCATGCAGCGGCATGGACATGAGCAACATGGACGGCATGGGGGGCATGGGCGGCGGAATGATGATCCCCGAGGTCCTCGATGTCGACGCCTCCGAAGGTCCGTTCCACCCTACCGCCGCGCCCGATCTCGATCCCGCACCCAACGTGGTGGAGGTCGCGCTCGAGGCGAAGGTCTCCGATGTCGAAATCGCACCCGGTCGCACTGTATCGATGTGGACGTACAACGGTCAGCTGCCGGGACCTCGCATCGATGCCCGCGCAGGTGACACGGTCCGCGTGCGGTTCAAGAACTCCCTGCCAGAGGCGACCACGATTCACTGGCACGGCGTGCGCGTGCCCGCCGCGATGGATGGCGTGCCGGCAGTGCAGTCGCCGATCGCAGCGGGCGCCGAGTTCACCTACGAGTTCGTGGTCCCGGACGCGGGGACTTTCTGGTACCACCCGCACGTTCGATCGGACGAACAGGTCGAGCGCGGGCTCTACGGCGCCTTCGTCGTGCGTGGCGACGCTGAACCCACGACGACCACCGACCGAACCGTTGTGCTCGACGACTTGCTGGTCGACTCGAACTGGCAGCTGAGCGACTTCGATCCGATGATGCAGGCGATGGTCGGTCGGCAGGGGAACGTGATCCTGGCGAACGGCTGGGCACACCCGATCGCGGGGGTTGCGCGCGGTGGCCTCCACCGCTTCCGCTTCATCAACGCCGCCAACGCACGCTATTTCAGGCTCGCGCTCCCGGGGCACCGCCTGATTCAGATCGGCACCGACGGCGGCTTCCTCCCCGCGTCGCGCGAGGTCGACGAGCTACTCCTCGTTCCAGGAGAACGCGCGGATGTGCTCGTCGTGGCCTCCGGCGAGGCGAACGAGACGATGGAATGGACGTCGCTGCGCTACGACCGCGGGCACGGCACAGGCGATCTGCCCGACGCGATCGTCTTCCAGATGAAGCATGGGAGCGACGCGCCGATCGCTACACCAGCAACGCCCTCCGCGTTTGCGCCGATCGCAGAGCTTCCCGCAGCTACCGTGCAGCGCGAACTCAAGTTGGAAGAGTCCATGGCGATGGGCGGCGGTGACCACGGCGCCGGGCATGGCTCGTCGACGACCGACATGGCGCCCGTCTTCTCCATCAACGGAGAGGTCTTCCCCGACGTGACGCCCTTGACTGCGACCCTGGAGACTGTCGAGGAGTGGTCGATCGTGAACACCACCGAGATGGACCACCCGTTTCACCTTCATGGGTTCCGCTTCCAGGTCGTCTCCGTCGATGGGGCGGCACCGGGTGTCGTCGCCTGGCGAGACTCGATCAACATTCCCGCGGAGAAGACGGTGAAGTTCCGAGTCCGGCTCGAGGACAACCCGGGGACGTGGATGTTTCATTGTCACATCCTCGAGCACGCTGAGCGCGGGATGATGGGCGAGCTCGAGGTCGCAGCGCCATGACGTGGGGGCTCGCTCGGCCCGAGCGTGGCCTCGCGCTCGCCGGTGCACTCCTGATGTTGGTGGGGTGCGCCTCGGCGCCAAGCTCGGGGCCTGCTGTGGCTCCGCACGAGCACGACTCTCGTGCGTCATCCGACGCGAGACCCGGCGAAGGACGCGACGATCATCCTCCGATGGTGCGCGCCGCACGGGCCGACGCGCCGCCAGCAGAGGAAGCTCCGCATGAGCATGGGCCGGCAGCATCGGAGCCCAGCGAACAGGAGGCGTACGAGCGCGCTCGCCCCGTGTTTGAGCGGTACTGCGCGAGCTGCCACACGAGCGGCGCCGGCAAGCGCGCTGCGCTGCGACACTTCACGATGGATCAGTATCCCTTCGGCGGGCACCACGCCGACCAAATCTCGTCGACGATTCGAGAGGTACTCGGCGCGAACGGACGACCAGCGACGATGCCCAAGGATCGCCCTGGTGCCGTTCAGCGAGATGAGCTCCGCATCGTCTTGGATTGGGCGGAGGCGTTCGATCGAGCGCATGCCGCGGCCGACCACAGCGAGCATCGCCATGAGCATTGACTTGAAA
>CAZWQH010000462.1:3662-4153 GCA_964635815.1 uncultured Sandaracinaceae bacterium | reverse complement strand
TGTTCCTCTGGATCCGAGCGCACCTGGAGCTCGTCGACCAAGTCGCGTTGTCGTTGATCGCATCGTACGAGCATCGAAACAAGTACCCGCTGCAGTATGCGTACGACGAACACATTTCACGGTCCTCGTCACAGCTCAGGGTTGCCTGGGCTGCGGTTACCCAGGCGTACGGCTGGCTATTGATGCTGCGGCAGTACTTCGTTTCGGAACCTGCAAGCCACGTAGCAGAACAGAGCGTGTTGGCATCACACGGCGGCGTCGCGACGGTACGCACACACGCGTTGTCCGCGCGCCACGCGCGGCCGCCCACACCCGCGTCATACCCACAGAGCGAAACGCGATTGTTGCACCACATGCGGCTCGTGCACTCGTGCGATGGAATCGAGCACTGCCTTTGCAATGCATCAGCGTTGCTGATCCAGCTGTAGTTGACTCCGTCGAAGCTGCGACAGAACTGCGTCACGCCTCCCAGAAAAGCTGGTTGATCGCAC
>CAZWQH010000462.1:0-3652 GCA_964635815.1 uncultured Sandaracinaceae bacterium | reverse complement strand
CGGCGTGGACGCGTTGCAAGGGGGAATGGTCGGTGACCCTTGCGGATCCGGCGGGCCGAACGCTTCGAGCTCCACGATGCGCGAGAACCCGCCAAGCGCTCCGAGAATTCGCAGACGAATCGCGCGAACCTCCCGATTCGCGATGGCTGTCGTTCGCTCGACAGAGCGGTTCCCACGGACGTAGTCGACCTCGACGAAGGTCGTACCGTTGTCGCTCACGAGAACGTCGTAGTCCGTGATCCCGTACAGGCTGAAGGTCTGATTTGCGAGCGGCGGCCCGCTCGGGAAATTGTCCTGCAGCGTGTGCATCACGATCTGATTGACGGTGTGCGGCCTGGGGAACGTAATCGTGACCACGTCAGGGTCCCAAGATGAGGGCGCGCCATCGCTGTTCCAACCGCCGCCCTGTCCCCAACGGATACCGGCTTTGTCGTGATCGTTGATCGATGCGACGGGAAACAGACCGCTCGCGTACACCGAGCTCGCCGTCGCGAACGCACCTGCGCCAGTGCCAGCGTGATTGACAGGAGTACCCCAGCCGACAGGCGTTGGTGAACCCGTAGCGCCCACTTCACGACCGAAGACCTGAATCTCGACGATGCGCGCCCAATGAGCCAGGCAGCTCAAGATTCGGAAGCGAATGTGTCGAGCAATAACGCGAGAGACACCGTTCACCGTAACGCGCGAGTTTCCGCGGACGGTCGCCACGCGTGCCCAAGTGACTCCGTCGAGGCTGGATTCCACATCGAAGTCCGTCACACCGTACGCGGTGAACGAAGCAGGCGGCGCACCGGGATTGCTGTAGTCGTCCCGCAAGGTCACCAACGTGAACTCCTCGATTTGCTTGTCGACTTCGAAGGAGATCGTCACATCCTGCGGCGACGCAAAGCTGGGCGCCGCCAAGCTATTCCAACCACCGCCGTCGCCCCAGCTGCCGGAGGACAGGCTGCCGTCGAACATTGCATGCACAGGAAATCGGTCGCTGTATGTGGACGTCGCACGCCAAGTAACCGCGCCCACCCCGGGATCGCGAGCGAGATTTCGATCGTTCGGACCCACAGCGGCGCCTTCCTGAGAACCGACGCGAGTACGCTGCGGAACATCAGGCGCACAGGAACTTAATAGACCGACGAAGAACGCGACCGCGGAAACTTCAAACGAGGCGCGGCTCGCTCTAGACAAACACTTCATAACTTCAACACCAACCTTCCTCACAGATCTAGCAGCGGCTGAATCGGAGGTGGCTTAAATCCAGGCCCGCGAGATCCGCGCGACGCGATCATTAAGAGCGACGCTCGCAAAAACGCATCTCAGCCCAGCAGGTCTCGAATCACACCGAGACCGTGCTCGAGTTTCTCGGGCTTGAGCGCGGCGTAGCCGATCGGAAATCCATGCAAGTGCGCCTTCGCTGCAAGCGCATCCGTTCGCACATCGATGTCCACGCCGCGTTGCAACGCGTTCTTGGCAAGACGATCGAGGTCGACCGACTTAGGAACCTCGATCCACAACATCGGTCCACCGCCAGGACGCGAATAGCGCACGCCATCAGGAAACTCTTCGAGCAGACGCAAACAATTCGCGTAACGCACCGCCATCTCGCGCTGCAACTGCCGAAGGTGTTGCTCGAAGTATCCCCGCTCGAGAAACAATGCGAGACCTGCTTCCACCACAGTTGAGGTCGCGAGCGTCGCAAGTCGCTTCATCCTAACGAGGTCCGGCACCAACGCCCGAGGTGCAACGATGAAACCGACACGCAACGGAGGCGCCACCTTCTTGGTGAAGCTGTTCACGTAGAGCACGTTCTCGCCGCCCAGGGCACGGAGAGTCATTCGAAGCTCGGACCCGGGCAGAAGCTCTGAGCCCCAATCGTCTTCGAGCAACGCGATGCCTTCGCGTTCTGCGAAGCTCAGGATCTCACCGAGCTCGGCGCTTGAGTACGAGTGCCCCGTAGGATTCTGAAACGACGGAATCACATAGAAGAAAGACGGCCTCGAGCGCCCAAGCGCACGCCGCCAACGGGAAACGTCGAGCGGCTCGAGGAGCGGCACGGGCAAACCGATCACGCGTACGCGATTCGCACGCATCAACGCCAGCGCATGCCTATAGGTGGGGGACTCGGTCGCGATCACGCGAGACTCGAGCGCGCGCGAAACGAGGTCCAATGCTTGATGCGATCCGGTTGTGGTGATCACTTCATCGGGACTTGCGTGAATGCCCCGCTTGCGAAGGTGCTTCGAGATTGCGGTGCGAAGCGGAAGATACCCTTGCGGATCCGAAATGCGCGGGAGCGTCTCCGTGGCTGCGTCGCGAACGCAGCGATATGCGCGATCAAACGGGAGAAGGTCGTGGTCGATCCACACCTGACTCAGAGCGATCGGTCCGTTGGCGCCAGCGAACGGCGCAGACGGAAGCGGCTCCACGTGCAGTTTGGGTAGCGGCAGCTTTCGCGGCTGAGTTCGCACCCTCTTGGTGGGTGCGTTCTTCGCGACGAAGAAACCTGTACGCGCCGACCGCACCAGCAGTCCGCGCTCTGTGAGTTCGGCATACGCCGCGTGAACCGTGTTCTTCGATACGCCGTGTTCGAGCGCCACGTCTCGAACCGGAGCCAAGCGAACCCCTTCTGGGAGCTGTCCGCCTGCGATGTCTCGCGCGATCACATCGACGATGCTGCGAGCAGTCGGTTTGGCATCCATGAGCTTGAACCGGGCAAACGTCATGGATCGCTTGCTTGGCACAACGTCCAGCTGCTGCAAGGGACAGGCGTTGTGGTTGCAGTTGGGACAGCGATCGGGTGGCGACACGAATGTTGCGTGGGATAGTTTCCGCCGAGGCGAACGTGATTCTCTCGATACTCGCGACGCTCGCTGGAGGCGCAGCAGCATTCGCTGGACACGCTTGGTGGGCATCCTCGCGAAGCAGAGGCTCGCGTCGGTTGAAACGCACCAAGCCTGTGCGCATCGCAGATGCGCGAGACGGTGAAGTCGTCCGAATCACCGGAACGGCGAGACGTTGGCACAAGCTCAACAAGGCCCCGATCTCCACACGCGACTGCATCGCGTGGGACGTGCGAGTCGATGCCCATCCGATTGCGGACGGAAGCTACAGAACCGTCGACAAGCAGGCGTGGACTGAAGCGTTCATCGTCGAAGACGCGAGCGGACTAGCCTTGGTACGCGCTGCCACACCGGTCCTCCTACTCGAGAAGGACATGAAAGGCGACACCGGTTTGATGAGCAACCCCACGCCTGAGTTCGAGGCCTATCTCAACGCACGAAACCTCCCGGTCCGCGAGCTTGGGACGAACCACGCATACACGTTTCGCGAAGACATCCTCGTCGAGGGCGACTCCGTCACTGTCCTCGGCCTCGCAACCCGCGAGCTTCTCCAGGTTGACGCCGACGACGGCTACCGCGAACCGGCCACGACCCTCGTGTTGGTCGATCCGACCAACGGCAATGTCGTCATCAGCGACCGCCCCAGCCTCGCCAAGTAATCTCCGGGGGACCGCCTCGCCAGGTAATCCTGGCGCCAGGTAATCCTGGGACAGGTGCATTAATGAACCACCCCGTCCACTCCCAACGCGCGACGCGGCTCCAGTGAGCCTCCCTCAGTTTCGTTGACACCCAGATGAGGAGAAATCTGATGAGTCCAC
>CAZWQH010000461.1:0-4155 GCA_964635815.1 uncultured Sandaracinaceae bacterium | reverse complement strand
TCTATCTCGTGCACCGTCAAGGGAGGCTCTATCGGGAGCTCGACCCAAAGCGCCGCCAGCAATCACCGGCGCAGGTGAGCCTCACGACAGGTGACTACCGCGCGGCTCGTCAGTCTTGGGTCGAAGTCACGCGCTTCGCACAATACCCCGCCCTCGCTCATGTGGACGCGTCGCTGACGGGTGATCGCATCGAGTTGCGGACCACTCACGCGACTGGGATTCGTCTGCATTTCGACGAGCTAGCGACGCTTGGCGCGCGCGTCGCGATTGCCATCGACGGTACCGAAGTCTTCAGCGGAGAACGAAACCTTCTCGGAAACGAGGCCAACTTCACGAAGTCGTCCGGAGCGTGGCGCGCGGGTTTTCCCGCCGCGTCGACCGCAGCGAATCTGTCGAAGCAGCCAGGACTCAGCGGGCCGATCACGGATGCGTACTTCGACCGAATTGTTCACGTCTACGGGACCACGCGCCCCGAGTCCGTTGCCGTGCTGAGGCGAACCGCGGAGCGCGCCGCTCGGGGACACCCGCTGTGGCTTTGGTCTGTTCAGCAACAGGTCATCCCGGACACCCAGCTCACTCCGGAGATCGCAGCGAGCGCGACCGTCGCGCTGTACGGAGCTCCCGGCGAGAACGCGGTGCTTGATCGCATCGCCGGCAGGTTGCCCATCCGCGCGAGCAGCACCGGGTTCACTATCGGCAACATCGTCATCTCGGACGATAGCGTTGGGGCGCGATTCATCTATCCCAACCCCGAAGCTCCGGACCGATACGTCATCGTGAGCACGGGCACGACCACCAACGCGGTTGCGCTGACGAACAACCTCCCGGACTTTCTCGCCGACTACGTCGTCTTCAAGACCCGCTCTTTTGGCCAGCGCGCTCGTCTTGTGGCTCCGAGGAACGCCTATCACGCGACCGGTTTCTTCGATTCACACTGGAGGATTCCACAACCCGGAAGCGACGACATCGCGGTCGCTGACGCAGGAGTGCCGCGAGCTCTCGATGCCGGTCTGCGGCCCACGGTGGATGCCGGGGTGGACGCTCGCTCGGCGCTGGCTCGTCTTCGTCAGCCGGCTGTGTCGCCTCAGCGAGACGCCGGTGCCGGTCTGAGGGACGCGAACTTTCGCGACGTACGTCTGACTTCTGCGCAGCGCAACGCGCTCACATCTGCATCGATCGGCATTCTTCCAGTGCCGGAGATCCCTGCGAACCTCTTCGTTCGCACGGTGGTCGACCTTCCGCGCAGCGACCCCGCGTACCGACCCTACGTCGAGCTTATGCGGCGTAGCCAGCGCTTCGAAAACTTCCGAGCAGAGATTCCAGGTGCAACGTGGATGCTCTCCGAGTCTGCGTGGTCCGTACGTCCGATGCGTGAATGTCTGCGCGTGTTGCGAGAGCTTGGTGTCCCGTTTCGGCAGGTTCAAGAACCATTGGAGACGCCCGTTCCTGTCCCGGTGGCGATCACCGGACCTGTTCACGGTGTCGTATTTCGTTACACGCAGCCCGGGGACCTCGTCGTGTCGTGCGAGCTCGCGACGCGGCTCCCGGTCTTGGCGGACGCGGTACATGCGGTTGGCGTCGTGCAAGTGAACGTGATGAGCGCGTACCGCTCGTACCCGGAAACGAGCTTTCATACGTTTGGCATGGCGCTCGACCTTCCGGCGTTTCGGATGGCCGACCGACGGACATTGCGTGTCGAACGGATGTTCGAGATCAGCCCCAACTTCGAAACGTGCGCGACGCCGCCACCTGCCAATGACGACGCGTCCACGCTTCTGCGGATCGCATGCGCGCTGTATCAGACTGGTGCGTTTTCGTCGGTGCTGACGCCTAACTACAACGCGGGACATCGTGACCACTTTCACGTGGACATCCGACCCGACGACGCTCGGCTCTTTCTCCGCTAGCGAAATCGGAGTCTTGCCGATTTCTGGACGCCCGGATCCGCGTATGCCAAGTGCAGGGGAGCGATGAACAAGCGTCGCCCCGATTTCACGTGACGAAGACAACCGCGCTCAAGCTCATTGGTGCTCTTAGCGCAGGTGTGCTCTGCGGCTGCACCCGAGCGGGCTTCATGTCCGCAACCGATTCGCAACCGGTGACGGCACTCCCCGCTGTCGAGAGCGCACAGGCGAGACGAACGGGTCGCGTCGCAAATGCCGAGGCCGCCGGGCCCAAGCACGCATCGCTCGTGCGCACGTCTCGAGACAATGCGGAGCACGAGGCCGCGCGGGTCGCGTTCGAGAAAGAGTTTCCCTACCACGGCGTGGTGTTTCACTTCCTCGCCCAAGTCGTCGACCGGCCGGTTCGCAATGCACGCGTGATCGGGTACATGCGACGAGGTGCGACGTTTCGCGCGCAGGGACCCGAACGCGCACCTGGATGCTCGGGCGGCTACTACGCTATTCCTGGCGCGGGGTACGTTTGTCGCGGAGCAGGTTTCATGATCGGTGAGACGCCGCAATCCTTCGAGCCGTCTCCGGCGCCGCCGGCACTTGCGGATGCGCTTCCATATGCGTACGCGCGCACGCTGCGGGACGACGTACCGCAGTACTGGAAAGCGCCGACGCGGGAAGAGGAGCTTGAGGGCTCCCGAATCATCGGACGGATGCGCGAAGAGCAAGAAGCTGCAGAGAAAGAAGACGCAGCCACGGCCGCGGATCTGCCGCCCGAAGAAACGCTCACTCGCGCGGACGCTGTGGACGCGCCTCCGCCTCCGGGGCAACGCGCGCTTGGCGAAACCGCGAACACGACGGCGGGTCTACCTGCGTTCTTTCGAATGCGCATGCTCAAGGGCTTTGTCGTCAGCGTCGACCGTGCAGAGCTCGTGACGAACGCGTCTTTCTTTCGCACCGTGCGAGGTGGCTTCGTTCGAAGCGATGACCTCGTGCCGGCGACGTTGCCTCGAATGCGAGGAGTCGTCCTTGGTGACTCGTGGCAACTGCCTGTCGCATTCGTATTTCGCGGTGGAGCTCGACGCTACGAGCAGAGTTCTGCGGATTCGCCAGTGCGAGACGTCGGAACGTTCGACCGACACACGCCGTTCGTCGTCACGAACGAGCGTTTGGTTCGCGGGAACAAGATCTACGTTGGAGGTGAGGTCGGCGGTCGTTCGACTGTTGCGCGCGAGCCTGCGGTGCGTGTCGCACGCCTTGTCGCTCGACCGTCCGGCGTGCCGTCTCGCGCAAAGTGGATTCACGTGAGCCTGAGCTCGCAGACCCTCGTCGCGTACGACGGCGACCTTCCTGTCTTCGTGACGTTGGTGTCTTCGGGTAAAGAAGGCTTCGAAACGCCGACGGGGGTGTTTTCCATCCAAAGCAAGCACGTATCGACCACGATGGACGACGAGGGAGCCGCGGATGGCGCCTACAGCATCGAGGACGTTCCCTGGACGATGTACTTCTCCGGAAACTTCGCTCTCCATGGAGCCTTCTGGCACGACACGTTCGGAAGCGTTCGCAGTCACGGCTGCGTGAATCTCGCGCCGGCCGACGCCCGTTGGTTGTTTCAATGGAGCACGCCGATCCTTCCGCAATCCTGGCACGGCGTCTTCTCCGATCGCGCACGAGCGGGTACCTACGTCGTCATCGCAGAGTGAGGGCGAGACTGGCTGGAGCCGACGGCTGGTGCGATAACCTCGGTGCGTGAGCTCTTCGGCGGCCGATCCCAGAACTTCTGATGCATCGCTCGCGAGGGTTGCGCTTCCGCTGCGCGGGTGTGCCACGTGCGGCAAGCTCTTGGAGCCGTTGCGCGCCGCTGCGTCTGGCTTGGATGCGGGGAACACGCTTTTGCTGTTCTGCTCGGACGAGTGCTCCGACCAAGCGAGCGGATTGCTCGCGGTCGAGGTTCTGCCCGCACGCCTCGAGCAGACGGAAAGCCACGAAGGGCGGCCCAGCGAGCTCGGCGCTCGCATAGAGACGGATTCGGAGCCCGCCGAGCTCGACGATTTCGTGACCCACGTCGCAGCGCGTCCGCTTATTTGGATTGGGCTGCTGGTCGTCGGAGTCGCGGTCGCCGGGTTCGTTGCTGCAACGTCAGTGCTGATCACCGTTCGCATCGGCGCAGCTGTCTCGGTGGCGTCTCTGCTGCTTGCCGCGATTGCGTGTCGCGACGCTGCGAGGTGGAGTCGGACGGATGCGGTCGACTTCTTCCCTC
>CAZWQH010000460.1:0-4201 GCA_964635815.1 uncultured Sandaracinaceae bacterium | reverse complement strand
GGCGGCGCCGCATGTTGCTGTCGCTCGCGTTGCGTGGATTCTCGCCGCGGCGCGCGCCGGCGATCTCGATCGGCTTGCGGATGTTGATGGTGCGGTCGACGTGCATTTGCATCAGGGGGATGCGAATACTGCGGTCGACGCGCTCGTAACCGCCGCGGACTTGTTAGCGGCCTCGCCCACGCCACGGTCCGTCGACTCTGCGATCCGCAAGCTCCAGCGAGCTCGACGCATCGATCCCAACCGTCTTGATGTTTGTGTCGCGTTGGCGCGTGCGTTCGCGAACGCGGGTGACAAGCGGCGTGCGCTCGCAGCGTACAGCGAGATCCGGACTTTGCAGATTGGCCCATCCGTCACTCGCGAAGCTCTGGTGACCGCGCTGGAGAGCGCGATTCGCGTTCATGAAGAACAGGGCGACGCGGTCGGGGCGAGTCCCTTGCGTGCGCGGTTGCGTGCGCTCGTCAACTGATCACGCTTCCGGAGAGCACACTCGGGCGCGGGCGTTCCCCTGCGCATCGAGCGAAACCTCCAGGCGGTGCGCGATTCGTTCGCGCAACTCTGCTACGTGGGAGACGATCCCGATGAGGCGTCCACGTCGCTCGAGCTTCGAGAGCGCTTCGAGCGCCTGGTCGAGCGCATGCTCGTCGAGGCTTCCGAAGCCCTCGTCGATGAACAGCGCGTCGCACGTGCGACCGCCGCTGTGACGGATCTGAACCTCGGACAAACCCATCGCAAGCGCGAGCGCTGCAAGAAAGCTCTCTCCCCCAGACAATGAGCTTGCGGGGCGAGACGTCCCGGATGAGTGATCAAACACGGAGATGTCGAGCCCGCTCGACCGCCTGAGATCGGTTCGCGACAAACTTCGGTGAAGATCGTATCGACCACCCGAGAGCGTGCGTAGTTGGCTACCTGCGACCAGGAGCACTTCGTCGAAGAAGAGTGAAAGCGCGTATCGCGAGAACGAAATCGCGAGGGTGTTCTGACCCCCCGCGAGCGCGGTCAATCGAAGGAGCGCTGTGTTGTCGGGAGAATCAAGCTCGGTCTTCGCGATTGCATGGAGCGAGTCCTGCATGCGTCCAATCGCGGAGGCGAGCAGCCCGGCCTCAACTGCCAGACTCTCCTGCTCGCTCGAGATGCGCTCCAACGCCGCGGCGGCGGCCTCGCAGCGACCGCGTGCGTCCTCAATCGGCTCCGCTGAACCTGCGATTGCGAGCTGGCCTTCGATCTCCGCGAGGTTCCGGTCGAACGCCGCCACCGCTTGGGACAGCGCGGCGAGCTTCACAGTGTCTCGCTGGGCTGCACGGAACTCGAGAGCCCCTGCGAAACCTTGAGCACGAACTGCGCGCTGGAGCTCTTTCTCCATGTCCACTGCACCGCGCTTGGTCGCTTGGAGCAGCGCCTCCTTGTTGCTGAGCTCTCCTCGGAGCTCAGCGAGCGTTCTTTCCGCGATCCGCTCGGCTTCCGCGCACGTGCGCGACGCTGCTCGTACGGCTTCGGTTCGAGAACGAAGCTGCGAAAGCTCGCGTTCGATCGTCTCGCGTTCGAGAACGAGCTCCTCGTCGCTTGCTAGTTGCTCACGCGTGTTCTCGGAGGCTGCTCGACGAGCGTTCTCGGTCCGCGAGCGCGCGGCCTCCCGCTTCTCACGCAACGCGATCAGCTGCGCTTCGATCTCGCCTCGTTTGGCGTCGATCGCCTGTCGCGCCACGTCCGCTTCCGCAGCCTTCGACAAAAGCTCGTCGATGCTCAGCGGGGGCAGCGTCGAGTAGGGATTTGGGTGAGCAGTCGATCCGCAAACCGGACAAGCCTGACCCTCGCGAAGCGTTGTCGCGAGCGAATGCTTCATCGCCCGATCGTCGAACCGCGCCAGCAGCAGGACGGTCTCGTTCTCGCTGGCCACGCGTACATCGCGCAGACGTCCAAGTTCGGTTTCGAGCCTGCTCGCGGTCGCGTCGAGCGATGCCGACGCGTTTGCGGCTTCCCGCGCGGTTGCTTCGAGCTGGGAGCGCAGAGCGATTGCAGCGATCTGCCGCTGCACTTCAGGTAGACGGTGCTCGAGCTTGGCGATGCGGTATGGCGCGTCTACCAGCTCCTCCGCGTCATCGCGGTTCCTGGCGCTCGCTGCGCAGGCGGTCTCGTACGCGGAGCTTGCGGTCTTCAGATCCGCTTCCAGCTTGGCCGTGGCCTTCTTGAGCTCCGACTCCTTGCGTTCGCGCACTCGAAGCGCCTGATCGTGTGCGGCAACGATTGCTGCACGGTTTGCCGCCTCGACTTCGGCGCGCGTTCGTTCGATCAGTGGCTCTTCCGTGAGCAAAGCGCTCTTTCGTTTCGAGAGCCGCTCCCGTTCGACGCAGCGGTCGAAGGTGTTCTTCGCGGTCGCATGCGCAGCTCGCGCATTTTCGACCTCGTCTCGCACGCTCGCGAGCCGAGCTTGCATCTCGATAAGCTTCGTGGTCGCGAGCATGTGCTTCTCTGCCAGCGCGCTTTCGCTTTCCACTTCGTGTTGCATCAACGCAGCACGGCGGTCGGTCTCACGCGCGCGTTGAATACCCTCCACGCTCGCGCGATGTGCATCGAGACGCTCTTCAAGCTGTCGATACGCACTAATGTCGAATAGTGATTCGAGGATTCTTTGCCGGTCACCCGACGCGGCGATGAGGAAGTCCCGAAACTGACCCTGTGGAAGCACCACGACTTGCCTGAACTGCACGGCGTCCAGCTTGAGCTTTTGCGCGAGAACTCGGTCTGCTTCGCTCGTAGACGCAGCAATTGGCTCGCGAGACCCGTCGGCCAACAGGCGATACACGACAGCGGTGGATCCGATGCTTGTCGTCCCTGCGCCGCGCTTCTTCTCTCGGTCGTAGGGCGGAGTTCGCTCGACACGATAACGCTCGCCGTCGAGCTCGAGCTCAAGCGCGACAGACGTGAGCACGTCCGAAGGCGCGCCTGACGACCGCAGCGATCGGGGATCGCGCTCGGGCGAAGCGGCTTCCCCGTAGAGTGCGAAGCAGATCGCGTCGAGCAGTGTTGACTTGCCAGCCCCTGTGGCTCCGTGAATCAAGAAGACGCCTTTGCCGTCGAAGGCGTCGAACGCGATGCGGGTGAACGTTCGATAGGGCCCGAAAGCCGTCATTTCCAGAACGCACGGCTTCACTCGGCCTCCCGCGTGTCGCGTACGTCCTGCATCACTCGCGAGAGAACCATTTCGTCGTCCGCCGAGAGAGGCGCCCCCGAGTCACTCGCAAAGCGCTTGAACAGCTCGAGAGGGTCGAGTGCGCGCGGGGAGTAATCCGGCTCGGCCAAACGATCGGTCGTACCGACCAACAGGGCAGGGGGGCGCTGTGACGGAGCCGCAGACGCTGGCGACAAGCTCTCGATAGTGAGCAGGTGAGGATAGATCTCCCGCAGACGGCGGAATGCATCGAAGACCTGCGCCGAGTCGGAGAGATGTGCGCGGACATATGCGTTTGACGTGTGGTGTGCCGCTAGCAACTCGGCGAACGTCCCGGTCAATGTGACGAGCTCACGTGCGCCGAGCGACACGCGCTTCGTCGTGAGCTGCCCGCGAGCATCGATCTCGCCGATCACGACACCGTTTACGTAGCCTCGCTCGCCGAACGAGTACTTCATGGGAGACCCGGAGTAGGCGATGCTGCCCGTCACATCCTGAGGTTGGTGCAGATGCCCAAGTGCCACGTACGTCGCGCCATCGAACGCAGCAGGGTCTGCTCCCGCGAGACCAGGCGGCATCAGCGCGCGCTCGGATTCACTGGCGCTCGGGTTGCTGACGACTCCGTGCGCCATGACGACGAATGGATGGCGACCTCGAAGGCTCTCGTGTGCGCGGATGTTGAGTCGAGCGAGCGCTTCGAGCGCAGTTCGATGGTCGACGACCGTTGTGTCATCGAGACGTGCGCGCGCACGAGCGGTGTCCGCGTATGGGATCGCAAGCACATCCATCTCTCCGTACCGCCCACGAATGCGTACGGACGTCGCGCTCGGCATCTGTCGATCCGTGTGCCCGTCAGAGACGACGTGAATCTTCTGCTCCGCGAAGATGCGTGAACCGAATCTCAGGCGCTCTGCAGAGTCGTGATTGCCAGAGATCATCACGACCGACGCGATCTTATCGGTCGCGATCTCGGTCAGAACATCGTCCAAGAGCATGACTGCACCAGCGAAGGGCACCGCTCGGTCGAATCCACCG
>CAZWQH010000459.1:0-4207 GCA_964635815.1 uncultured Sandaracinaceae bacterium | reverse complement strand
ACTCCGACTGGGCAGGTATTTGCTGGCTCTCTTGGGCGCTCGGACGGGCGCGCCCGGAGCTGGCCGACGGCATTCACGCACCCAAGACGCTTGCTGCTGCACGCCTGACGATCGAGCGACGCTTGGATCGAGTCCGTGACGGCGAAGGGCCTAGCTTCTCGTGGGCTGGCTTCGTATTCGACGAGCTGCCACCTCAGCTGGTGTCCATGGTGGACGCAGAATACGCCGAAGCGTGGGCGGCGCTCAGTTGGCTAGTCGACGCCGACATCAGATCTCCATGGGAGCGATAACGCGATGACCTCGGAACGAAATGCTCGCTCACTCAAGATCGCAGACTCCTTGTGGTCCGTGCTCGAGATCATGAGCCGCGAAATGGGGACCGATCGCGACAATCTGGTGAACCAGGCGATCTATCAGTGGGCGCGAACGAACGGATTCGTGGATCCACCGCGTACCACGTTGAACGATACGTACGACGACTCGGTGCGCCCCCCTCGAGCGGGTCCGGGCCCGACTGATATCAGCGACCTGAAGGCCGACTCCGATGGCAGCAACTCTGCGGCGCTTCCACCCGGGTCTGGCGCGTTTCCGCGAAGCATGTCTGTTGTCTTCGACGGGACGGTTGCACGCGGCTTGCCGAACAGCAGCAGCACCCGCAGAGCCGAGGGCACCGTGGCGCGGGCGATTGATGCCATCGCACCGCACGAGATGGGGGACCGTCTCCCGTCGCAAGAAGTGCCGAGCAATGTTTCCTCCGCCGCGCGCCGCCCGCCGAGCGCGGAACCGTTCCCGCGTAGTGGAACGGCGCCCATGGCGCACGCCCCAGAGAAGCTCTCCACGCCACCCTCACAAGCGAGCAACTCCGGCAGCCGCGCGTCCCGCACCCGCACATCGAGCGGAGGCGAGGGAGCGCGCACCTCGCTCGGCGGGGTCCCCAGTCAAGAGCTGCTACGCATGCGCGCACAGCAAGTACTGCGTATCGCATCGATCATGGAAGATGCGGAGAGATTTCTTCTCCCATCACCCGGCTCGAAGCTCGAGTTCGAACCCGAGGAGTCCGTATCCCGCAGCGCTGCGAATCTGCCCGTTCCCATTAGCTCCATACCGGAAACGGCCAATGAGGCGTCTTCATCGAAGCGGTTCGATGCACCTCGGAGCGGTTCGACCGTCCAAGCCACGCCCGCACGTCACATATTCCTAGTACTCGCGAACGGCGAACGCGTGGAGGTCGACGCACCGCGTTTCGTCGTGGGTCGCAGCCCTGAGTGCAATCTCGTCCTCGCCTCGACGCGGGTCTCCCGTGAGCACATCGCGATCGTTCGAGAGGGACCACACATTTTCCTCGAGGACCTCGGGTCCTCGAATGGGACTTGGCTCGGTGAACAGCGGGTAACTCGCGACCTACTGCAGAACGGCGACGAGTTCACGCTCGGCGACCAGAAGATCCGATTGGAGATGACAGCGTGAGAACGCCAGTTCGTCTGGTTATCCTTAGTTGCACGATTGCGGCGACATCGGCGCTCGCCGAACGCCCTGCTCCCGGCGACCCGCCGCGACTCTCGCTCGCCGAACGATTCACAGCGAACGGTGGAGTGCCTTCGCGTCAGGGATGGGCAAGGACATCGCGGTTGATCTTTCGTTCCAAGATTCCGATGCAAAGCCTCGACGGGAGTTGTGCATCGTTGGTCGAGCGCCCGATCACACTCGGAACCTTTGCCCGCTCCACGAGCCGTGACGCTCGCATTCGAACCGGCGCGTGCGTCGGTCACATCTGCCAAGTGCAGATGGCTCGAGACGATGGCGGAGAAGGCCGTGAGTTCTTCGCGGCGATCACCTTCGAGATCGACGATCTCAACGCGATCAATCCAGCCACTATCCAGTGCCAATTCGCAGGATGATCGTGCGGATTCTAGCCGCTCCTGGCTGACGGTCGCGCATAGGATCGCGCCGATTCGAGATTGATCCTGAGCGCGCCCGGAGCGAGGCGAAGGAGCTCACGCTTTGGTAAGTGACTGAGCCGAGCGAGGACGTAAGCCAGGAGCGGCTCGAATCCGCGCGATCCTACTCAGACACCGCGGCGGCCTTCGAGTGCCCGTCCGAGAGTAACTCGATCTGCAAATTCCAAATCGCCACCGTGAGGGACTCCTGATGCGATCCGCGAGATGCGGACGCCGAGCGGCTTGAGGACGTCGGTCAGATAGAGCGCGGTGGCTTCGCCTTCGACAGTGACCGGAGTTGCAAGGATGACTTCGCGCACGGATTGCTCGCGTACGCGAGCTAGCAGCTGCTCCACCGGAAGAGCGTCAGGCCCCACGCCATCGAGAGGAGCGAGCAATCGATGGAGGACGAAGTAGAGGCCGCGATACGCGCTTGTGCGTTCGAACGCCGAGAGATCCTGGACGCGAGCCACGACACACATCGATGTCTCGTCGCGCCTCACGTCCTTGCAGATTGAGCAAAGCTGGTCGCTTCCGTAATTGCCGCAGCGATCGCACTTCTTCACTCGCTCGTGAAGCGTGGCGAGCTCGCGCGACAACGCGGCCGCATACTCCGGCTCCTCCGAAAGAACGTGGAAGACCAGCCTAGTGGCTGTGCGCTCGCCAATACCCGGCAAGCGGGCGACGAGACGCACGAGGTCGTTGATCGGATCGCTCACGCGTCTCTTCTAGCTCTTCCGCCCCCGACCTGCGAGCAGCCCGGAGCTACTGTCAGACGAGGCCGGGGATCTTCACGCCCCCAGTCACCTTCTCGAGCTCTTCGTCCACCATCTTCGACGCTTTGGCCAATGCGGCATTGCATGCCGCAACGATCAAATCGTTCGTAAGAGATTGGTCGTCCGACTTGAGAAGGTCAGGCGCGATCGTGATGGACACGATCTCGCGTGCGCCGTTCGCGACGACTTTCACCTGGTCGTTGCCGCTCGAGGCGTCGACGGTGTTTTCCTTGAGCTCGGCTTTGCGCTGCTCGATTTTGCGTTGCAGGCGGCTCGCCTGACGCATGAGTTCACTCATTCCACCGCGGAACTGCATGTTCTTTTTCCTCGTTCTCTAAGAGCTACAGGGGATGACGTTTACCGCAACCGTGCCACTGGGTTCAAGCCGGCTACACACTTGACGTCGCGAATGGAGTAAAGGTCATACCCACAGCTCCCGACTAGCCATGGCTGACCTCGAAGAACACGCACTCAAACGCGACAAACGTTTTCTGATCCGGCTCGCACTCTCCCTGTGTGTCGGGCTCGCGGGCGGGCTCGTGTTGTTCGCGCAGATGACGCGACGAAGCACAGGCTCGTGCATCGCGCAGACCGTCGATACACTCGCTCCTCCAGGCGCTCAGGACGGGAGCGCAGACGCCGGCGCGCAAGATCCGAAGCAGCAATGACCCGCGGACAGCGACTTCGCGTTGTGCGCGACACCTCGACAGGGTCCGCGATCGCAGCGGCTCTTAGAGTCGTCGCCAACCCCTCCGCATCCAAAGCCGAGCGAGACCCTGCTTGGCGGACGCTCGCGAGTTACCTACAAACGGTTCTTCCGGGTCCGAGTCGCGACGATGCACGGCAGGAAGCCATGATCCGCATCGCGCGGGGCGCGGAGCGAGTCAGAGCATCAAGCGACGGAGAAACCTTGAGTTGGCTACGTTTGGTGGCCAAGACGTCTCAGATAGACACCATCCGTCGCGAGCAACGTTTCCATCGACTCCGGGCCGACGTCGACACGGACAGCTTCTCGGGAGATGCGAGCGGAGGGCAGAACGTCACGGAGCTCGACCCGACAACGCTCGCGGACACGCTTCTGTCTTGGGTGGAAGCAGATAGCGAGAAGCTCGCCGCGTCGCGTGCGACAACAGTCCGCGCACATGCTCTTGCAGCCATTGGCCGCGTGCTCCTCGGACTCGAGGGGCAGGCGCTCCATGCATTCGTCCGCAAAGAGGCGTCCGATCAAACACTTTACAAATGGACAGAACGAGGACGCGCGATCGTCGTGCAGTCCCTGTCGACTCGCGAGCGAGACCTCGAAGAGCTCTTGGGATTCGCGGGTTACGACCGTATCGTACAGGCGTTCGCACAGCGGACTTCTGCAAAAAAAGTACGTTCGACTGTCAGATCAAGATGAAACGCACGTCTCCCAACCGAATGACCAAGCAGCACACGAAGTCCGTCGCGACGCCGCGCGCGAATCGGGCGTTGCCCCCAGTGCCGCATCCAACC
>CAZWQH010000458.1:2336-4215 GCA_964635815.1 uncultured Sandaracinaceae bacterium | reverse complement strand
CCGTCGACAGCGGCGCGACTCTACTCGACGCGTCAACGCAGCTTCGCCCAGATGCGCAGGCAACTTTGCGCACCGATGCGAGTGCGGACGTTCACGTAACCCCCGCAAGGACATCGCCGTTCTCTCTGCAAGACGACGCGTTCGTCCTCCGGTCGATCCATGCAGGCACGCCCGTGGATGATCTCGCGCCGGTCGCGCAGATCGTTGGCGATGCAACGTACGTCGCATTTGGAGAGAACATTCACACCTCGGGAGGTCAGCACGCGATCCGCTCGCGCATGATTCGCTACCTGGTCGAGCAACTGGGATTCCGCGCCGTCGCACTTGAGACACCATACGGCAACGCGCTCATGACCCAGCGCTTTGTCGAAACATGCGAAGGGACCGCTGCGAACTCGCTCAACGGTATCTTCGGAGTGTTTGCTTCGGTCGAGATGCGCGACGACCTTCAGTGGCTGTGCGACTGGAACCGCACGCATCCAACCGACCGCGTCGCGTTCTTTGGCTACGACATTCAGAACCCGTACTACGACGGCGCCTTCTTGCGCAGCGCCTTGCCCACGCTCTCGCCCGCGTACGCTGCTGCGTTGCAGGCGGACATCGATCAGTGCATAGGCGCGACCGCGACCTATGCCACGTACACGCGTGACTACGACACGCTGGCGCGCACAACCGGAGAGCGACATCGCGCATGCTTGGCCGGATTGAACGGCGCACTGATCGAACTGAGCGCCGGGATTGACTCACTGAACGAAGCCGCTCGCGCTGCGATCTCGATTGCAATCAAGAGCCTTCGCGCGCACGAAGACTTTGGGTACTACAACGTGTTCCCAGGCACGAATGGTGTCCCCTACGGCGTCGAACCCGACCTAGTCCGATGGTACGAAGCACGCGACCGCGGGATGGCCGACACGCTTGTCGCGATGCGCAACCTTTACGCACCAGGCAAGCGCGTCGCGGTCATCGCGCACAACGGACACATCACCGAGAATCAAGACCTCCTCGAGGTCGCCGCCTATGAAGGCATCCGAAGCATGGGCACGTTCCTCGCGCGCGGAATCAGCACCAGCGACGGCTACCGCGCCATTGGTATCTCCTCGTTCGAGACCTTTGTGAACTGGCCAGGTTCCGGAATGTCGAGCGACACTGCGCTCCTGGCGGACGCCGCCGACTCGATGGAGCTCGCCACGCATGCGACCGACCAAGTGGGCCTGCTCGTTGATCTGAAATCCACCGCCTCGCCGACCACATTCCCGCGCAATCGCGCGCTCACGTTTGGCCCCACGACTCCGATCGCGGAGCGTGGAGTGTGGGAAGAGCAGTATCACGCGGTGGTGCTGCTCAAGACCTCACACGCGATGACGTTTGGATTCGCGCCGTAGGGGAAGGATCACGGCGCCCGATTCGTTAGTTTCCCGAGATTCTCAAGACGGGCACCCACCGCATCGTTCATCTCAGCAACCTCCCCCTCGGATCGACGCACACGCTTCCAGATCTCCCAGCGCTCTCGCGGCTGAAGAACTCCCGCAAATGGAGAAACCTGACGAAGGGCGCGTGCGGACTCGCTCTCATCCACAAGCAGCGAGCACAAGTCGTCCAGCGGTCCCTCGAGCGCGCGAATCCACTGGTCTCGATAGAACGGGTGAACGTCCCCAGTTCGCGCCCAATCGTGAACCCGCTCAAGTGCTTCATCGATGATTCGGTGATCGCTACGCGCGAGCGTCGCGATTCGCTTATGCATCGCGATGCTGGTCGCTTCGGCGAGTCGGTGACGATCCATTCGCGGTGACTGGAGTGTAGCGTGAGCCGCGACCGGCTCCTAATGGCGACTTAATGGAGGCGGCGCTTGGAACTGGCTGGCAAAATTCATGGCACGCGC
>CAZWQH010000458.1:0-2326 GCA_964635815.1 uncultured Sandaracinaceae bacterium | reverse complement strand
CGCGCCATGCGTTGATGCAGAACCATGGCACTCGCAGTCCGTTTCTTGCCAACTCTGATACTCGCGTTTGCGCTGAGCAGCATCGGCGCATGTGCGACGTCGAGCTCGGTGCCGGTCGCGATCGACGCTCCAAGCGCAACAGACACGCCTGTCTATGCGAGCACGGACAGCAGAGACAGCGCGGACGCGGCGCACAGCTCGGACACCTCGGTTTCATTAGGAACCGACACGTCGAACGAGACCGACGCGCAGCCAGACGCACCAAGCACGCAAGCGCTGCCGCCTTCGCCTTTCACGCTCGGCGCGGACGCAGTGCCGCTGCGCTCCATCACCGCGGGAGATCCAGTCGATGACCTTGCGTCACTCGCGCAGATTGTCGGCGACGCAACGTACGTCGGCCTCGGCGAGAACATCCACACCTCTGGCGGCCAGCACGCGATCCGCTCGCGCATGATGCGATACCTGGTGGAGCAACTTGGGTTTCGCGCAGTTACGCTCGAGACCACGTATGGCGATGCGATCAACGCCCAGCGCTACGTCGAAACATGCGAAGGGACGCCCGCCGCCGCACTGCGCGGTCTGTTTGGAGTGTTCGCGTCCGTTGAGATGCGCGACGACCTTCGCTGGATGTGCGAGTGGAATCGCGCGCATCCGACAGACCGAGTCGCGTTCTTCGGGTTCGACATTCAGAACCCTTACTACGACGGCGCGTTCTTGCGCGACACGCTGCCGATGCTCTCCTCATCGAGCGCACGCGCGTGGCTGGCCAACATCGATGAGTGCATCGGTGCGACGTCGACTGCAGTGACCTTCACGACGGACTTCGACCGCATTTCGCGCACTACCGTCGAGCGGCACCGGCAGTGTCTTGAGGGCCTCGATGCCGCCTCGAACACTCTTGCCCAAGGCACAGACTCGCTATCGGAGGAAGTCCGCGCAGCACTCCGCGTCGCGTTGAGAAGCCTTCGAGCATCTGAGGACCTGCACTACTACAGCGCCTTCCCAGACGCCGCCGGCCAACCGCGCGGTGTGGAACCCGACATGCTTCGCTGCTTCGAAGCGCGCGACAAGGGCATGGCGGACACGCTCGTCATGATGCGCGATCTCCACGCACGCGGAAAACGCGTCGTAGTGATTGCACACAACACGCACATCGCCGAGAGCCAGGATCGCTTCGAGGTCGCGGCCTACCAAGGCATCCGCTCTATGGGCACATTCCTCGCGCAGGGAGTCAGCACGAGCGAGGGGTATCGCGCCATCGGGATCTCAGCGTTCGAGACGTGGGTCAACTGGCCAGGAGCCGGCCAACCCACGGATCGCCCGCTCCTTGCGAATGCATCGGACTCCGCGGAGCTCGTCACACAACTCATCGATGGAGTGGGTGTCCTCGTAGACCTCAAGTCCACTGCGACACCCCCGACATTCCCGCGCAACCGCTCCGTCGCGTTTGGGCACGTCATCGAGATCCCCGAGGCCGAGTCGTTCGTCGAGCGAACCGTACTCACGAGTCAGTTTCACGCGGTGGTGCTTCTGAAGACTTCGCACCCGATGGTCTTCGGCCTCTAACTGGGGCTAGGTCTCCGAGCACTCGGTTTCGGCCGTCATCGTACCGTCCATGCAGGCGCGGTCGCTCGACGTGCAGCCCGCGCCCACCGCGTCGCTGCATTCTTGAATGTGAGTGACGCAGTTACCGTCATCGCTCGCGATGTCGATGTCGACGCAGTGAACCGAACCGCTAGGTCCGGCACCTGCGTACGCGCCATCATCGTTGTCGCCAAAGTCCCCGGAGTTGTCCGCGCCCCATACCAAGATGCTCGCCTGCGAACCCGCAACCCCATTCAAAGCAGCGTCCGCGCGCTGCACGTGTACCTTTCGAGTCGCGGCGTCGTGCACTGAACGAGCTAGGAACTCGAGTGCTGAACCTCTCACGTTCAAGGCGACCTTGTGGCCGTCGCTGCGAACCACGGTCGCAATCTGTCCAGGTCGGACGGTCGCCGTGGCGATCGCGGCACCTTTGCGCTGAACTTCCAAGTCGAACGCTTCACCATGTTGCACAACCTCAACGAGGTCGCCTTGAACCCAGAACGACAGATTCGCCGTCGACCTCCCGGCACCATCGCCCATGTTCGCGACACAACCGGTCAGAGCGAGACACGCGAGCGACGTCGAAAGTGCAAATCGGACGATCTTCATGATGTTCTACCTTTTCCTTTTGAACGGTCTGTCGAGGCATTGCGAGGGCCGCTGGCGGGCCGGAGCAGATGAGCAACGCGCCCCGCCATCCGCGTTCGAGTTATTGGAACCCGTAGGCGACGGGATTTCTGTA
>CAZWQH010000457.1:0-4222 GCA_964635815.1 uncultured Sandaracinaceae bacterium | reverse complement strand
GCAATGACCGCTCGTGAGGGTGCGGAACCCCTAGCAAGGCCTGCTAGGTGGGGGCTGGTTTCGACGATTTTTTGCTTCCCGGTGAACATTGCCGGTCCTGCGCACCATCATCGAGGGTTGCCCCCTGGGTTCTTCGGCGTAACGGGATTCTCGACCTCCAACGTAGCGGGTCCCACAGAGGGAACACTCATGAAGGTATGGATCGCGTACGACATTGGCAAGGATCAATCCGCGCCTCGCACACGTGATGCGCACCTGCGCATACATTTGTGATCACTCAAAGATCTCGTCGATGCGACGTGACCTTTGACAGCACGTGCACAAGCGTTACAGTAGCCGCCCTCGAAAGAGTCATTATGCGAGACCTCATCAAACTCACGTGCGAAGCCTGCAGCCGAGCGAACTACTACACCTCGAAGAACAAGCGCACGATGACCGAGAAGTTTTCCATCAAGAAGTATTGCCCTGCGTGTCGAGTTCACAAGCTCCACAAAGAGGGCAAGATTTCCAAGGGCTGATCCAAACCTGGAGTCGGTTCAGACGCCGATCATCTGGTCCCACCGGTACGAACGGGTGTGGCCAAGATCTTGGCGAGTGATCGACGCGCCGAGCGCACGTCCCGGGCCGCCGCGCGCCCACGTGTCGTACCGTGCGCGAAGATCTTCGACGTCGTTTTCGAGCGTACGCCGTAGACGCGCGAGGAGCGGCGCGAGTGTTTCCTGCGGCAGCTCGCGTGAAAGCATAGTCGTGAGGTCGCGTCCCGCTGCAGCGTGACGAACTTCGTCTTCGAGGATCGCTCGGAGCGCCGCGTGAATGAGCTCGTCTTCGCTTGCTCGAGCGTATGCATCGAGCACCCGGACAGATTCGGTCTCGGCGACCGCGATCTCTCTTGCGATGATTTCGAGCGCACGCACGGCGGGCGGTTCGTCCGACGGCGGAACTCCGAGTTCGTCCAGCTCGATGTCGTACGAGTCTCCTCCACCGAGTAGCTCGAGGACGCGTGCGCATAGCGCGACATGCCGAAGCTCGTCGCGGATAAGTTCACTCATCGTTACGAGTGACTCAAAGGGCGCTTCGCAGCGTGCGAGACACTGAAGAATATCCGCGAAGACCTCGACCGAACGGTACTCGTCCACGATTCGAGCTGCCCAGACGTGTTGGGCGGCCTCGATGTCTTGCGCGGAATGTTTCTCGAGGTCGATCGATCGACCCTCGAGAACGCAGCTCACCCACGTCGCGGTATCGCGCGTGATCGGAGCGAGTATCGCGCGTGTGTTGGTCAGCCGAATCACGGCGTTTGCTTCTTGTGCACGCGCGTCCGTTCAACGTTGCGAAGGTGCCAGCGCGCGCCGGCGCGCGAGCCCGGAACTCCGTCGCAAAACCATTCTTTCCCTGCCGGAGGAGTTGGCGGGGTCTGCCCCCGACCGCACATCCGACCCTCCCAATCCCGCACCGCGCCCGCTTGGGTTGCTGCGCTCGCATCACTCTGTGTGCCCGCGTCGCGCGTTGGTGGTGGGCGTATGACTGGTGCCGGACGCTGAGCGTTCTGCGCGGACGCAGGTGCTCCGACTAGCAGCGTGATGACCGACCCAGTAATCTCGCGCCAATTTGCCATGCGTATCTGTGACGCATCAGCGGACGAATTGTTCTTTCGTCAAGATCGCGGGTGTTGTCAGACCTGCGCAGACATCGCGCGGAGTGCTACTGACCATCGGTTCGCCATGTCTGGGCCCACGATCTTGAGTGAACGCCGCAGCGCTCAAGCACAAGCCAGCCACTACAAGCGCGACAGCGCCGCTGATGTATTTCCGAGGTGTCATTGAAATCTCCTATTCAAGCGTTCTGTTGGTTGCGGGTTTTGCGATCGACATCCCGGTGCGGCGGATCTAGTACCGGCCAATGACTTCGCCTCTCCGGCCGATAACTTCCGTTGCTGAAGATCTAGGTATCTCCGCCGACGACCTTTTTCCCTACGGACGTCACATGGCCAAAGTCGAGCTCACTGCTCTCGACCGTCCCAAGCGTGGCGCGGGTCGATTGGTATTGGTGTCCGCGATCAACCCCACTCCCGCCGGGGAGGGAAAGACGACCACCAGCGTGTCGCTCGCGATGGGCATGCGAAAGATGGGGCGTCGCGTCGCGGTTTGTCTGCGCGAGCCGTCACTTGGTCCGGTCTTCGGGGTGAAGGGCGGAGGGACGGGTGGCGGCAAGGCCCAGCTTGTTCCCGCGGACACAATCAACCTTCACTTCACGGGCGACATGCACGCGATCACCTCAACGCACAACCTGCTCGCCGCGATGGTCGACAACGCGCTTCACTTCGGAGCGCCGATTCCCAGCGGGGTAGTTCTCGATCCACGCAAGGTCACCTGGCGTCGTGCTCTCGACATGAACGATCGATCGCTACGTTCCGTCATGGTTGGTCTGGGAGGTCGCACGGGGGGTGTGCCGCGAGAAACCGGATTCGACATCACGGCTGCGAGCGAGGTCATGGCTGTCCTCTGTCTCTCGAGCGATGTGAAGGACCTCGAGGAACGACTTGGTCGGATGGTGATCGCGAGTGCGTCCGGGGGGACGCCGAAGAGCGAGAAGGTCGTTACTGCAAAAGATCTCGGTGCAGCGGCTGCGCTCACGGCTCTTCTCAAAGACGCGCTCCGACCGAACTTGGTTCAGACCAGCGAAGGCGGCGCGGCCATCGTCCACGGCGGACCGTTCGCGAACATCGCACACGGTTGCTCGAGCGTCCTCGCGACCAGAATGGGGATGCACTTCGCCGACGACGTCATCACCGAAGCAGGGTTCGGGTTCGACTTGGGTGCGGAGAAGTTCCTCGACATCAAATGTAGGTCCATGGGCGTATGGCCTCGTTGTGTCGTTCTCGTTGCCACAGTGCGCGCGCTGAAATGCCACGGTGGTGTCCCACTCGCACAGGTCCGAACTCCAAACTTGGGCGCGCTGGAGCGCGGTCTCGACCATTTGGACAAGCATTTGGAGTCCGCTCGGGCGTTCGGACTCGAGCCAATCGTTGCGATCAATGGGTTTCCCGACGATACGAGTGAAGAGCACGATCTAATCTCCAAGTTCTGTAAAGCAAAACACGTGCGCGTCGCGCGCTCGCTCGGCTTCGCAAGTGGCGGCGAGGGTGCAATGGAGCTGGCACACCAAGTTAGCGAGGTTCTCGACGCGTCCGACGCGGACCCTCCTACCGCGCGCTACACGTATGAACTTGATGCGACGTATCCGAACAAGCTTCGCGCGATTGCGCGCAACATCTACGGCGCCGAAGACGTCGAGATCGCGCCGGCGGCGGAGAAAGAATTCGCGCGACTCACATCACTAGGCTTCGGAAATCTTCCGGTCTGCGTTGCCAAGACGCAGCTTTCGTTGACAGATGATCCCAAGCTTGTCGGACGGCCACGTGGATTCAAATTGCACGTACGCGAGGCGCGTCTCTCTGCGGGAGCGGGTTTCGTCGTGGCGCTCACGGGCGACATCATGACGATGCCCGGACTGCCCATCGAACCCGCTGCCGTGCGGGTGCGGATCGAGCCGGACGGTCGCGTGCTCGGGTTGATGCAGAACGAGTGACCACGTGGTGAAGCTTCGAGCGA
Organism: uncultured Sandaracinaceae bacterium; assembly: GCA_964635815.1. Lineage (GTDB taxonomy): Bacteria > Myxococcota_A > Polyangia > Polyangiales > JADJQN01 > CAZWQH01. The sequence goes on along the minus strand of CAZWQH010000457.1, from coordinate 611 downwards.
AGAAACCGACGGCCCGATCGGCTGGCGCATCGACTGTTGATCGTCGCGATGCGCTCGTGATGCCGGCCCTTGGGAGTAAGGTCCGCGACCAACTCTCGGTGCCGTGGTCGCGCGCGAAGGACCTGTGTGCGACAGGACGCGTTCGCGTGAACGGGGAGGTCGTCACCGATCCGGGATTTCGCGTCCCCCTGAAGGCGATCGTCGAGGTCGAAGAGCACGGAAAGAAACAACGCACCGGCGAGCTTCCTCACGACGCCATCCTCTACGTGGACCGCGAGATTGTCGTGGTGAACAAACCGCATGGGATGCTCACGCTTCCGTTCGAGAACGAGCGCGACACACTCGCGGATCGGCTACGCGTAACGTTGCGAACGCATCGCGGGAATCCACGCGGTTACGATCCCGATCTCGGAGTCGTTCATCGCTTGGACAAGGACACTACCGGTGTCCTCGTGTTCACCCGAACGGTCGCGGCGAAAAAGCACCTGACGCAGCAGTTCCGCGAGCACTCGACGGATCGCGCGTACGTGACCATCGCAAATGGCGATGTGCGTGAGGCCACCTACGACGCAGCGATCACCGCAGATCGGGGCGACGGACTACGTGGCACG
>CAZWQH010000456.1:0-4234 GCA_964635815.1 uncultured Sandaracinaceae bacterium | reverse complement strand
TAGCTCGTCGGGCTCATAACCCGAAGGTCGTAGGTTCAAATCCTGCCCCCGCAACTAAGTGAAAACGCGCACCTTTCTCTCCGGAGTGGGGTGCGCGTTTTTGTTTCTTGTGGCCACGAATGTGGCCAATCAGCCGCGGGACCCCCAGTTTTAGGAGCCTCTGCCCGTAGGTGCGCGCCTCCCTTGCCCAACGCAAAGGAGACAGATGGCACTCACAGCACGGCCGACGCGGTGTCGGGACAGTTGGCGCATTCGATGGAAGGACCACACGGGCAAGCGCCGGTCCCAGGTCTTCCGCACCTTTGACCAGGCGGCGCGAGAGCTCTGCAAACGACATGTCGAGCGCGACGAAATCCTCGCCGGAAATCGGCTTGCCGAACCGGAGGATCGCAGCTTCGAGGCGCTTGCTAATTGGTGGCGCGTGCACCGTCTGCCTGAGAAGCGCAGCGCGGCGGACGATGAATCTATGCTCCGATGTCACCTGATCCCCGCATTCGGCGGACTGGCACTTCGCGCTATTCGAGCGGAGCAAATCGAGAAGTACAAACTCCAGCGGTCCGAGCTGTCGGCAAAGACCGTTGGGAATCACCTGACGCTACTCGGCAGCATGTTGGGCGCGGCGGTCGACCTTGGGTGGTTGAATTCGAAGCCGACGATTCGAAAGCCTCGGGCAAATCCGGACGATGATCTCGAGCAGCCGTGGTTACGGACCTCGGAGGAGATCGAGCGGCTTCTCAGGGCAACGCAGGAAGAAATCGAGCCGGGTGATCCGTTGTCGGCTCTTCCGTTCGTGCTCTACAGCACCGCAATCTACACAGGTATGCGAGCCGGCGAGCTCGCCGGGCTGGCTTGGTCCGAAGTGGATTTCCAACGGCGAACGATTCATGTGAGACGCTCGTATTCTGGGCGGACGAAGACACGCGCGTCTCGTCGACACATTCCCATCGTCGACATGTTGCTTCCGACACTTCGCTCGTGGCGTCTGAGGTGCCCGACCTCGAGTTCCAACCTGGTCTTTCCAAATCGCGCGGGCGGTATGCACGACCAGTCAGCTCGTGTGTTCCAAGAGGTTCTGCATCGGGCGCTCGACCGAGCGGGCTTCCCACGCCCGACGTCAGGAAAGAACAAGCACGTGATTCACTTCCATTCCTTTCGGCACACGTTTGCGTGTCATTGGCGGCTCAGGGGCGGCCCGATGGAAGAGCTCGTCAAAGTTCTCGGACACACGTCCAAAGCCATGACGGACCACTACGCAAATATTGGCGGATACCACCGCCCTGAACATTTCAAGATTTTCGGACACGCGCTTACCGCGGAGTAGTCCCTCCAGTTTTCGCCCCGCCCAACCGAGGGAGACAGACGCGCGAGAGCCCCCCAATCTTTGGCTGATGAAGTACAGCAAGGATACGCAAACAGACACTGGCAAGAGCCAACGTCCCGAAGCAGGAGGGTATTCGTTCGCTGAGGTGGTCACCGGACTCTGCCGAGGAACGCTCTATGCGCTCGTCCATCAAAGGCGCATCCCCCACGTACGCCTGAGCGCAAGGCTGGTGCGATTTCGACGTGACGAGCTCGAAGGCTGGATGAACGCGCGCGCGGTGCCGACGGGAGACGCCGAATGACTTTCATGCGCTCAAAACAGCGTGGCGTCCGTGACCCCTTCGGCAGCACCGGTAACACCTTCGCTCGGCCGTTCGCATCGTCCACCGCACGCGCCAACCCGCAAAAATCCCAAGCAAAACGGCCTTTTCGGAGTTCGGACTACGCCCACGAGTTCGGCAAGACTTCGATGGACATCACTCTAGATAGAGATTCCCAATACTCAGGTAGAGAATCCACAGAGCTGGCTCAGGAGGCAGCTTGCAAGCACCTCGCCCAACTGTTCGCCGCCGAGACCAGAGATTTTTTCGTCCGGGTGTCATTCACACAACCAGACGGACGGCTGCCCTCGGTCCTCGTGTCCGCGCGGTCTGCGATGAAAGACATCCCCATCGAAAGCGCGTGGCTGACCGAGGATGTTCGGAAGAAGGGCGGCGGAGAACACATCTACGGCGTCATCGTCGTTCGACACCTCGACGACGCAGCGGCATTTCGGCAGGCATGGATAGCGCAGACCAACGCCCGGCCGAAGCTTGCCGTTCACCGATACGTCAAAGGGGCGCAAGCGCACGTCACAGGAAAGAGCGACGCGCTAGTCGACAACCTTGCGAAGGTCGTTCGATATGCGCTGAGGCAGCGAGCAGACAACAGCCCAAGGGATTTGGTCAGGGGCGTGCTGGCAACCGGCGCACTCGCGCCTGCGTGGACCACAGCACTGAGCACGGGAATCGCTCAGCAGGCGTTGGGGTCCCCGCGGGCTTGCGAGCATTGTGGCCGCGCCATCCTGCCTGGGAGCCGAGGGCAGCAACGCTTTCTCTGCTCCTCGCGGTGCCGCACCCGCGCCTGTAGGGCGCGCCAGAAGGACAGTAGTGCCATCAACGCGTGCGCGAAGCGCTCTGCTGCACAGGAGGCAAGGCTCAACGAGGCCTTCCGGAAGATGATTCAAGTCGCGCGCGCCGCGGGTTGCGTGAGCGTCCGGGACGTCAGGCGAATCGCGCAGATGGACGGAATTCACATTCCGCGTGACGCCTCTCGAATGTGGTTTCGAGAACTGGACCAAATGGGGTTTGCGCGGCGCACCGGGCGCGGATGGGAATGGCTACCGTGACCGACGCACCGCTCGACCAACTCGATGAGGTTGGTAATCCGAGTGCACCGACGCCTCGTTGTTCGGCGACGACGGCCCACTCAAAACAGCCATGTCGGATGGCGCCAATCTCTGGCGAGGACTTTTGCTTCGCACACGCAACCGGAGACGCGGCCGCGACGCAAAGGCAGGACGCGAGAACGGCGGGGGGCGCCACGCGGGCAGCGCAGTTTAGTCGAAAGGCCCACGCAACAGAACTCATTGAGCAACCACCCGACTGGCTTGCGCTCAAGAGCGCGAACAACGTTTGCGAGGGCTTTGCGTACGTCGTCCGGGAGCTGCTGCAAGGACGACTTAGCGCACGAGACGCGAGTGCCACGACTCAAGCACTAAGCGCGCTACTTGGCGCGATGCATGTCGAACGAATCGAGCGCCGGCTCTTGCTTGTCGAAGGCGCGCTTGGAACCGGAAAGGACGACCGTCGAAAATGACTCGAAAGAACGAGAACCGATTCGCCAACGCGCTGGCTGGGATGAGTGGCAAGCAGCTGGCACGGATGGTCGCCATCGACCACCAGACTCACGTCGAACTCCGCCTGCGCGGCGAGCCCGATGCCGATGCCGAGAACCGCGCGAGCGCCATTGGCGATGCAGTCACAAAGCTGCGGGAGCGCAGTCCGCGCGACGCCGACTGGTACGCAGCCCGCGTGACCGAGATCTACGCCACGACGCGTGCAGCGAACGAATGTTTGCCGTCTGCGATGCTTGCCGTGCACGGGTTGGCCCTCCAAACGCTGCACCACGCATGCGAGCTTGCCCGGGCGAGCTGCGACACGGCATCGTTGCTTGCAGAGTACGCACAGTGTTCCGATGAGGCGGGCGAGTCGCTTGGCGCGGTGACGCAGGCCATGCACGCAGCCAAGCAAGGAGCGAAGGTCGACGTGGCCGTCGAATACGCCCAGGAGTGGCTCGTGGACGCGAGCTCGCGAGCGACGGCAGTGCTGCAGCGAGCGAAGGCACTAGCAAGTGAACTCGGCCTCGAGACGATTCTTCCCGCGCAACTGTCGAACATCCTCGAGGTCGCTGCAAAATGGACGACACCGGATGAGGAACTCGGGGGCTCCTAAGTGGTCGGCTGGACGAGCTCTATCCAGGCCGTCTCGAACGCCGAACGACACTCGACACGGCGAAAGCCGAGCACGGTGAGCGGCCTTTGCACGGCTGCGGTGCCAAAGAGCCGGTCCAGCACGACGCGATTGCACAGCGCGTATCGCACGCGCAGCGTGCGCCCGCCCTCGCCGACCGTCTCGACCTTCTCGACCGCGACCCCATCTCTGACCAGTTGCGCATCGAGCTGCGACGCATATCCATCGCGTAGTCCTCGAGCCACGTTTTCGTCGGCCCTCGCCTCGTCTCGACGCCCCCGTTCCACCTCTCGACGGAATCGTGCGCGGAGCCCGTCCAACCTCTCCGCCGCGTCGACCAAGTCGGTGCCAAATCTTGCGCGAGCCGAAGCAGGCGCGAGCCGAAGCGCACTCGATAGTCGCTC
>CAZWQH010000455.1:0-4234 GCA_964635815.1 uncultured Sandaracinaceae bacterium | reverse complement strand
AGGAGCATCGGACTCCGCAGGCTCGACCGTCACGCTGAGAAGTCCGATCGCGGGCATCGTCGTCGCGCGACAGGCGATCGTCGGGCAAAACGTCGACGGGGCGGCCACCCTCTTCACCGTGGCCGACCTCGGCGAACTCTGGGTGGTGCTGACCGCCTACGAGCGCGACCTGGCACGGGTCGCGGTCGGGCAGGAGGTCTCCATCACGCTGGGCGCGCTACCCGGGCGCGAGCTTCGTGGACGCGTGATGCACGTCGGAGAGCTTCTCGATGACCGAACGCGCAGCGCCCGAGTGCGTGTGGTCGTGTCGAACGAGGACCACGCTCTTCGGCCCGGCATGTTCTGTCGAGCGCGGCTACTTGGGAACGAAGTCTCCGAGCCGGCCGAGGATGATCGACCCGCTCTGACGATTCCTGTTGCGGCGCTTCAACGCGTGGCGGGCGAGGAGGTCGTCTTCGTCCGCGGCGCCGATCGGACCCTCGCAGTTCGACGCGTCCGCGTCGGCGCGCGCACTGCTGCGACCGCCGAGATTCAGAGCGGCCTTCGCGAGGCGGAAGAGGTCGTCGCCGATGGCAGCCTGACGCTCAAGGCCGAGCTCGAACGCTCCTCCTTCGCAGACGAGGACGACTGAGATGTTGCAGCACGTCGTCCAGTGGTCTCTCCGCAACCGATTCCTCGTGCTTGTGCTGACCGCCGTCGTGGCGGCGCTCGGGCTCAACGCCGCACGAACGCTGCCCATCGACGCAGTGCCGGACATCACGAACGTCCAGGTGCAGATCCTGACGAAGGCCCCGGCCCTGGGCCCTCTCGAGGTCGAGCGCTTCGTGTCGGTCCCCGTGGAGCGCTCGATGAGCGGCCTGCCCCAGGTCACCGACCTTCGTTCAGTGTCGAAGTTCGGGCTCTCCCAGGTCACCGTGGTCTTCGAGGACGGCGCCGACATCTTCCGCGCACGCCAACTCGTCGCCGAACGACTCCAGGAGGCGCGTGACGCGATCCCGGAGGGGTATGGCACTCCCGAAATCGCGCCGCTCTCCACGGGACTCGGCGAGGTCTACCAGTTCGAGGTGCGAGGCCCGGGCCGTTCGCCGATGGAGCTGCGATCCATTCTCGAAGGGTACATCTCACCGCAGCTCAAGGGCGTGCCAGGGGTCGTCGAGATCAACACCTTCGGCGGCGAGCTGCGGACGTACCAGCTCGAGCTCGATCCAGCCTTGCTCCTGTCGCACCACCTGTCTCTGCGTGACGTGGTCGAAGCGCTCCAGCACTCGAACGGCAGCGCCGGCGGCGCGTACATCGAGCGCCATCGCGAGCAACTCCTGGTGCGCGGCGACGGCTTGATCGGCACGCTCGACGACCTGGGCGACACGGTGATCGCGAACGGCGACGATGGCACGCCCATTCTGGCTCGACACCTCGGCCGCGTGTCGTTCGCACCGGCGGTTCGCCACGGTGCCGTCACGCGCGACGGCAACGGCGAGATCGTCGCGGGCGTCGTGATGATGATGCTCGGGGAGAACTCGCGCGCGGTCGTCGATCGCGTGCGGACGCGAGTCTCGCAGATTCAGCCGACGCTGCCCGAAGGCGTCACGATCGTCCCCTTCTACGACCGCACTGACCTGATCCGGAGCACCATCTCCACGGTCGCCAGGAACCTTGCCGAGGGGGGCATCCTCGTCATCGTCGTCCTCTTCCTATTCCTGCGAAACCTTCGAGCGGGCTTGGTGGTGGCGAGCCTGATCCCGCTCTCGATGCTGGTTGCCTTCCTCGGAATGCGCGCGACCGGCTTGTCCGGAAACCTGATGTCGCTGGGGGCGATCGACTTCGGCCTGCTCGTGGACGGCGCGGTCATCATCGTCGAGAACGCCGTGCGGCGGATGAGCGAGCGCTCCCACGCCTTGGGTCGCGCGCTGACCCCTGCTGAGCGCGATGAGCTGGTCTTGAGCTCCTCACTCGAAGTGCGAACGGCCACGGCGTTCGGGGAGCTCATCATCGCGATCGTCTATCTCCCGATCCTCACGCTCGAGGGCATCGAGGGGAAAATGTTCCGGCCGATGGCGCTCACGGTCGTCTTCGCGCTGGCCGGTGCGTTCGTCCTATCCATCACACTCGCGCCGGTTCTCGCCTCGCTGATGCTGCCGCTCCATCCGAAAGAGTCGGAGGGGCGAGTGATGACGGCGCTTCGCAATGGTATGGCTCGCGCGCTCGACGTGGTGCTGCGCCACCGCGTCGCGACCGTAAGCGTCGCCATCATGATGCTCGCTGGCGCGATCGGCATCGCGGCAACGCGCGGCGGTGAGTTCATTCCCGAGCTCGACGAGGGTGCCATCGCGCTCGAGGTGTATCGACTCCCGAGCACGAGCCTCACCGAGGCCACACGGCAAACGACGGCGCTCGAGCGAGCCCTGCGCGAGTTTCCGGAGGTCGAGACCGTGGTCTGCAAGACCGGGCGCTCCGAGATCGCCATGGACCCGATGGGCGTCGAGATGACCGACGTGCTCGTGGCGCTCAAGCCGCGTGACACCTGGCGATTCGGCACGAGAGAGGAGCTTGTTGAGGCGATGGAGGAGTCGCTTCGCGAGCACGTTCCGGGCATCGTCTTCGGCTTCTCCCAGCCTATCAAGATGCGGATGAACGAGCTTATCGCAGGCTCGCGCGCCGACATCGCGCTGAAGCTCTACGGCGAGGACCTCGAGGTCCTCCGCGAGCGCTCCGACGCGCTCGTGCGTGTGCTCCGGGAGGTACCTGGGGCACAAGACGTCCGGGCCGAGCAGATCACTGGCCTCCCCATGCTTCGAGTGCATGTCGACCGGCAGGCGGCGGCTCGCTATGGCGTGCGCGTGCAAGACGTGCTCGACACTGTCGCTGCGCTCGGCGGGATCCAGGTCACGCAGGTCTACGAGGGGAGCCTCCGCTATGCCGTGGAGGTGCGCTTCGATCCGGCGACGCGCCGCGACCTATCGATGTTCGAGTCGCTCCCCGTCGCGGCGGGCCGCGGGCAGACAGTTCCCCTCTCACAAGTCGCGGACCTCGAGGAGGAGACGGGGCCCGCACAGATCGGTCGCGAGGACCTCGAACGACGCGTCACGGTGCAAGTGAACGTACGAGGCCGCGACATCGCTTCGTTCGTCGCGGACGCGCAGCAGCGCGTCGAACGTGAAGTCCCCCTGCCACCTCGATATCGCCTCGAATGGGGCGGGCAGTTCGAGCACCTGCAGGCGGCGACCGAGCGCCTCATGCTGGTCATCCCCCTCGCACTGTTGCTGATCTTCGTCTTGCTCTACACCAGCTTCGGCGCAGCGAGGCCGGCCGCGATCATCTTCATGAACGTGCCGTTCGCCGTGACCGGCGGCATCGCAGCGCTGGCGCTCCGTGGCATGCCGCTCTCCATCTCGGCGGGCGTAGGCTTCATCGCGCTGTTCGGTGTTGCCGTGCTGAACGGCCTCGTGTTGGTGTCCACCGCGCGCCACCACGAGGAAGAGGGCGCGACTGCGACCGAGGCCGTGAAGCGCGCCGCGGTCGAGCGACTGCGACCGGTCCTCATGACGGCGCTCGTCGCAGCGCTGGGGTTTGTTCCGATGGCCCTCTCCCACGGCTCCGGCGCTGAGGTGCAACGCCCGCTCGCGACGGTGGTCATTGGCGGCATCCTTTCGTCCACTCTTCTCACGCTCTTCGTGCTGCCGGCGGTCTACAGCTGGTTCGGAGGCCGAAAGCACCCTTGGACGGAACCCACGCGGGGCCCCGCCGAGACGGTGGATACGCCACAGGAAGGTCAGCAATGAACACTGGAACGACACGCTTCGAGGTCCGCGTACAGCACCTCGACTGCGAAAACGAGGCGGCGAAGATCGAGGCCGGCCTTCGGGGTCAGGAAGGCGTCGTCGAGGTTCGGACGTTCCCGAAGGCCGGCAAGGTGGCCTTGATGTTCGAGCCGGCGAAGACCACCCGCGAAGCACTCGAGGCGACGCTCTCCTCGCTCGGGTTCCCCGTGGCGCGTGAAGCCGAGCGTGAAGCGCCCGGTTTATGGAGTCCGAAGGTACTCGCGTCCATCGCGTCCGGCATGCTCCTGGCGGTTGGCTGGGGTCTCTCGCGCGCGCTGACTGTCGGCTGGCCCAGTCTCGTTGTTCTTGGGCTCGCGATCGTGGTCGGCGGGTACTTCTTCGCGCGCGAGGGACTCGAGAAGCTCTTCAGAAAGCGGGTGGTCGGGATCGAGGTGTTGATGTCCACGGCCGCCCTC